>JAHJCN010000011.1 GCA_018812905.1 Patescibacteria group bacterium | reverse complement strand
GGTTCAGGTCTTTCGAGAGAAGTGATGGGAAGAAAAAGAAAAAAGTACCCGAAGATAAAAGCGGTGAAATATTTGAAGCCGCCTTGCCCGTCCAGATGCCGGCAAAAAAGCATTATGATGAAAGCGCCAAGGCGATGATCGCGATTTTGAGATATGGTCATGGGCTTTGAACCGACTGGAAAAATTACAGGCAGATTTGGGAATCCCTCTGCCGGCGGCGACGGCCTGGGATAAAACGCAAGAAGCGGCTGAAAAAATTTTCCCGGTACACGAAGAACTTACCCGCCTGGCCGCCCAAGGAGAGTTGCTCTACAACGATGACACCGGCATGAAGATACTCAAGACTATTGATGAAATCGAAAAGGAGGTCAAAGAAGCCAACGGTAAAAAAATTCGTACCGGCATTTTCACAACCGGCATAGTATCGGTGATCGATGATAACAAAATCGCGTTGTTTTTTACAGGTCGCAAGCATGCCGGAGAAAACTTCGATGATTTGCTCAAACAAAGGGAAACGGATCGCAGTCCTCCCATGCAGATGTGTGATGGCAAAAAAGGAAATACACTGGAAGGCACGTCGGCGCTAGTTTGTAACTGTAATGTCCACGCCAGGCGTTATTTTGTAGACGTATCGGAAAATTTTCCCGATGAGTGCGCGTATGTAATTTTGGATATTTACAGGGAAATTTATAAAAATGACGCTTACGCCAGAGAGCAAAATATGTCCCCGGAACAACGATTGCGATACCACCAGGAAAACAGCGGACCAATCATGGACGAATTTTATTTATGGTTGAGGCAGCAATTTGATGAAAAACTGGTTGAAGAAAATTCTGGATTGGGCAAGGCGATTTCTTACACTCTGAATCGTTGGGATGAACTAACCCGTTTTTTGCATATACCCGGTGCACCTCTGGACAACAATATTTGCGAGCAGACACTCAAAAGGGCCATTTGCCATCGCAAGAATTCCTTGTTCTATAAAACACCCAATGGCGCTCGTGTCGGCGATATGTTCATGAGTTTGATTCACACTTGCTACCATGCCGGTGCCAATCCCTTCGATTATTTTACCCAACTGCAACGATATTCATCGCAGGTAGCCGAGGAGCCATCGAAATGGCTCCCCTGGAACTATCGCAAGCAGTTGGAATCACTCAGTTCGCAATCTCCCGCCAAGCCGGACTGACACCACACCTGGTCGGATTGCCGTTCCAAATTAAAAGTTGCAATTCGTGAGCAGCCAAGCGGACTGAGACAGCGTCTGGTCCTTGCGGCCACCAGTTGAATTTTCCCTTGGAGAGTCGCTTGTGAAATAGCCAAAATCCTTGACCGTCATAAGCCAATAATTTGATCGCTGTTTTCTTGCGATTTCTGAATACAAAGATATGGCCGGAAAACGGATCTTCTTTCAAAACCTTACGACACGTGGCACATAGAGAATCAATCCCTTTTCGGAAATCTGCTGGATCAATCAGCAGCACAATTCGCATATGGGGGGTTATTTGGATCACCGTTTCCCCCCTAGAAAATTTTGACAAATCAGTGCAATATCCGGCATTTCCGATCCGGTCCCGCTGATTTTCATTTTAGCCCCATCCACATTTTCCATCTCAATCGACCATTCGCTTTGCCTTGGCTGCGGGCCAGGTATGTCCAATTGGATAAAGGCTGGAGTGGACTCTGCCTTTTTCTCAGAGGCATTTAAAATTTTGCATTTCAGTTTCCTCGAATTCAACCGCAGAGCTTTTACTATTTCGTAAGTGCTGTATTCGCCATGTAACCCAATGGCTGCTTCCCACAGGGAATCTGGAATAGGTGTGCGTTTTGATTTACGATTTTTCCTCCAATTTTCAAGCTGCTGTTGGACTTTTTTCATTTGGGATTGCCGATGATTGGCTTTGGAAAATTGTTGCATTAGCTATCCTTCCTTTCTTTTTGAATTTGTTGGGGCTGACGGATAGCTAATGATAATTTATTTAAAATTTAATTCCAAGCGCGCTTGCCGAAAGGACACCATAGATTCGCATAAAATCCCATATTACAGTCGAAAAAAAAT
>JAHJCN010000126.1 GCA_018812905.1 Patescibacteria group bacterium | reverse complement strand
CCCTCGGGCGTTGCCCTGTAAATCAGCGCAAGCCGCTGCTCTTTTTCCTCCGGAGACAAAAACAGCAACGAATTAAACTTGTTAATGACCTGATTAAGCAGTTTTTCCGTCGCCATTTTTATGGATGATTGCTATGTGGACCTGTTGGAACTTTCCGCAGAACCAGGCTCCGCTTTCGGTTTAGCTACATGTTGAGGGGTATAGGTCTTGTTTTCTTTTCTCACCCAAACATCAACAACGCCTTGGTCATTCTTATTCAAAGTAATCTCATAGCCACTTAATTTATATTTAGTTTCCACTTCCGGTACAGCTTTAATTGCTTTCCCGTAATCTTCTTCCTCGCGCCTTTCTTTACTTAACCTATCCTGAATCGCAGCCCTAACATCATCGGCAGACGGTGGCTTGGCGGTGTCAACATTCCTTGCTGCTTTTACACCTTCCTTTAATACTTTCTTCAAATCCGTGGAAACCGTAACAGGCGCTTCTTTCTCACCCTTATCTTTGTCCACAGCTATAGGGGCAACCGCCGGCGCTGGAGTCTCCCCAGATGGAACAGGCGTCTCCGGCGTTGGAGCAGGCTCCGGCGTTGGCGTAATAGGTGCAACACGTGGCCTATATCCACCACTGGCCGCTCTTTTCTTCTTTGCTTCAGCCTTAGCTTTTGCCTTCTCAGCCTCCTCTTCTTTATCATATCCAAAATACTTCTCCGGAGTTGGTAAACTGGATGTAACAAAAGCATAGAAACTTTGTTCACCCTCTTCTTTATATTTCATGTCGGCTTCCTTCTGCCATTGTTCATTGTGCAAAAACTTTTTAAGTTCACCAATATACGCCTCGGTACTACCTCCAAAACCAGCCGGGTGATTCTTACATTTGGCTACTAATCCCAAAACATACGCACGGGAAGCATTATGCCAAAGAAAACCTTCCAGCCCATCAATTTTCCCTTCACCAACCGGAGATTCATTAAAGTAGCCATCATTTTTCAAAGCATACGAATCAGGATTAATACTTGCCTCCGGGAAAACCGCATTTAACTGTTTTAGAAAATCCTCGGGAGCAACCGCCCCCTTCTTATTTGGTGTCATCTGAGCAAGACAAACAGCCATAACTTGCTCAACAAACTCTTTATTTTTCAACTGTTCCGGAGAAACTTTAGACCTTACAAAAGCGCGAATAAACCTAGCTGCTTCCTCCTTTTTTATAAGCGCTTCTTTCTGACTTAAAATCAACTTATCAACTTCCTTTTGTTGAGCTTTAATAGAATCAGCAACAGGCTTTAACTGATCTTTATTTTCTGCAGCTTTCAGTTGGGTACTTGCTGTATCAAGATTCGCCACAATCGCCGTGGCGAGCTTTTCATCACCACCTTTCATTTCTCCGACAATTTTCCTCAAAGTCTTAACATTATTATCCAGATCAACAACATCGTTTTTAAACTGGGCCGCTTCACGGGCCTTTTCAGCTTCTTTATATTCCGGCATATTTTCATTGGTAAACTCTCCAAGTCCATGCTTGCCAAGTGCCGCATTCGCCGCTTTAATTGCCGCATCCAGCGCGGTATAAGAAGCTTCCGCCTCCAAATACACTGGTGAACCCACTGTAATTTCCGGTTTAATAGAAAGATCATGTATTCTCGTTTTCACCTCATTGGCATAATCAATCATCTGGTGAATTTTTGCTGAACTGATCTCACGAGCAACGGTGCCATCGCCATAATCATGAGCCTCAACCATCAATTCGGATGCAGTATTTCTTCCAAGCAGCGCAGCCCCGCGACACCAGTCGCCATTTTTCTGCTCAACAGAATAAGGCAGATCTCCCTGTCTTTTATCCGTACTATCAATATTTTCAACTTTCCAGGGCGTTTTTTGATCTCTGGCCAAACGTTCACGCACTGCCCCCTTGCCTTCCCATCCCGTCCTGGAAACATCTTTATACAGCTCATACCCTTGATCTGCCGCAACTTCAAGTGCGATACCTGCAACCAAGGGCGCAAGAAAAGCAGCAACCGCCCCTGCGGTAATACCTGCCGCAGCTGCGGCAGTTTCAGTACCGGCTGCAAGTGCAGCAGCTTCTTCTGCGGCCATAGCGGGTGCATTGCGGAGAACCATTTTGCCGCCCTGTTTAACAACTTGCTCGGCAACAACTTGTTCACCTTTTTGTACGACGCTGCGTGCAAATTGTCCGGCAGATCTCTTGGTAATTTCCGCAGTGGCTTTTTTAGCTGCTGCACGGCCAGCGGCCTGTTCTGCGGCCTCCAAAGCTCCTTCCTCAACAACTTTTTTACCAACTGCTTTCCCACTTTCTCGCGCGAGCGTGCGGGCAGCTACATTTTCTCCGGACGCAGCAGCTATTTTTTTTGCAATTTGCTCTTTTGAAACTTGTTTTGCTGCTTTTATTGTACCTTTCCCTGCCATCTTCCCGCTTTCCTTAGCAACAGCTTTTGCAGCAGCCTTTCGGGCCGCAGCTCGTGCAGCTGCTTCCGTTGCGATTTTTTCAGCAGCGGTTTTTGCAAGTTCTTCTGCAGCTTTTGTTGCCGCTCTTGCTTCAGCTCTTGCAACGGTGTTGAAAGCTTCCTCCGCCGCCTTTTTAGCAGCAGATTCAGTAGATCCTTTTGGCAATCTTCCTAGTGCACCGTCAACGGCACGCGCTCCTTTTTCAGCTATTTTCTTTCGAAGAGCAGAAAGTTTTTCAGGCCCCAATGATCTTTTTAATGGCTCCAAAAATTTTTCCGTTAATCCTTGTTTTGGAACGCTTTCTGTAATTTTCGCAACATCAATCGGAGGTACCTCCGCATAAACAAAACGTTTTTTCAAATCCCAAGATGTAAATTTATTGTATATATGTTTCATTTTTATATTGATAATAATATT
>JAHJCN010000125.1 GCA_018812905.1 Patescibacteria group bacterium | reverse complement strand
TGCGCGCCCGGCTCTTCTTTGGCGCGATAAAAATGCTTGGACAAAGTTTTTCCCAAAACGTCAATGATCAAGCTGGATTTTCCCGAACCGGAAACGCCGGTGACGCACACCAATTTTCCCAGAGGAATTTTAACGTCTACATTTTTTAAATTGAACGCCTTGGCGCCAACAATTTCTATGCTCTTGTCTCCATTTTTTTGCCTACCGCGCGTTTCGCATTTCACTTGAAGATTTCCGTATAAGTATTGGGCGGTTAAAGATTTTTTCACTTTTTTAATTTCCGCCAAAGTTCCTTCGGCCATCAATTCACCGCCAAGCATGCCCGCGCCCGGTCCGATATCAATTAAATAATCGGCGGCTTTCATCATGGCTTCATCGTGCTCCACCACAATAACCGTATTTCCCAAATCTCGCAGATATTTCAAAGTGGCGATCAGATCTTCGCCATCGCGCGGATGCAAACCAACCGAAGGCTCGTCCAGGATATATATGACTCCGGTGAGGCCGGCGGAAAGCTGGGATGCCAAACGTACGCGCGTCACTTCACCGCCCGACAAAGTGTTCATGGCTCTGTCCATACTCAAATATCCAAGCCCCACTTTCGCCAGATTTTCCAAACGCGGTACAATCTCTTTGATAATCGGTTCGGCAATCTTTTGTTTGGACACATTAAATTTTTGTTTTTTCAAAATCTCCAACGATTCTTCCACGCTCATGGTGGATAAATCGGCGATATTATATTTATCCACACGCACGAACAGCGAATCCCGACGCAATCTTTTGCCCTCGCAAAGCGGACAAATTTTCTCACGCATATACTGCTCAATTTCTTTGCGTACATATTCCGAATTGGTTTCCAAATGGCGCTGATTGAGATCGGCCACAATTCCGGAAAATTTTTCTTTTTTTCCATCAACTTCATATACCTCCGCGCCCGTCCCCTGCATTAACAATTTCAAAACAGCCGGAGACAACTGATTCACCGGCGTATCCATGGAAAAATTATGGCGGATCGCCACTGCTTCCATTTTTTTCTGGTATGAATTTTGATTACCGGTGATTCTGGTCCAGGGCTGGATGGCTCCCTCGGACAATGTGAGCCTTGGATTAGGTATCACCAATTCCGGATCAACTTCCATGGTAACGCCAAGACCGGTACAGCGCGGACAGGCTCCAAACGGGCTGTTAAAACTAAAATTGCGTATATTCAAATTTGGCAAAACTTTTCCGCATTTGTGGCAAAGGCCGGATGTGGAAAAGACGGAATCTTCGCCTTTCGTACTTATAATCATTAGGCCGTTGCTCAAATCCAAGGCTTTTTCCACCAATGCCATGGGGTTCTGTTTTTTAATATTTTCTATCTTGCCCATCACCAATTCAACATCGTATTCTTTATTTTTTTCAAATTTATAATCCAGCAAACTATTGATTCGCATTTCTTCGCCATTCACTCGCACTTTTTCCAAACCTGATTTTTCCACTTTTTCCAAAAGCTCTTTTGGGTCCAAAACTGATTTTCTCACCAAAGGAGAAAGAATAGTTATCTCTTCGCCGTCCCTGGCTTTGGCGCGCACTTTTTCTACAATGCGACCAACAGACAAAGATTCGGCCGGTTCATCACAGTCCGGGCAATACTGAACTCCGGCGCGAGCAAAAAGCAGACGCAAATAGTCGTATATTTCCGTGACAGTGCCCACGGTGGAACGCGGATTTTGCGTAAAAATCTTTTGATCAATAGCAATGGTGGGAGAAAGGCCGTCAATTCTGTCCACGTCGGGCTTGTCGCGCACTTCCATGAATTGTCTCGCGTAGGAAGAGAGCGATTCCGCATAACGCCTTTGGCCTTCCGCGTAGATGGTGTCAAAAGCCAAAGAAGACTTTCCCGAACCGGAAAGCCCTGTCACCACCACCAGCTTATTTTTTGGAATCTCCAGGCTGATGTTTTTTAAATTGTGCGCTCTAGCCCCCTTAATGATGATTCTATCGCGCTTGCTCCGTTCTGATCCGCCATTCGGATTTTGTACGGACTGCGCTTTTGCCCCCTTTTTGACTTTTTTGTCGGGCATAATTTTTTTATTTTTTTGGATTATCAGGGTCTGTACCTTTGTTTTCTTTAATTGAACTTAATATGGCGTCTGTTACGGTCACTCCGAACGTGAGTCCGCCTTCTAATTTTTCTCTGGGTATATATTGATTTATTTGAACCTGATCGCCGAACGTGCCAGCAACGCCTCGATTTGCTTCGCTGTCATATCCGATATTTAAATTGGCGTCTTTGATGATATTACAGTTGATGCCAATTTCGGTTTTTATAAAATATCCCACCAATTCATATCCCGTATCACAGTTCCAGAAATCAATTCCGCCGTGCGCTGTATCAAAATTTCCATACGCGATTTGATAGGTAGAAGGATTACCCTGTTCAAAAACTTTTTCCACAATTTCCGTATCATCTCCATCCCACTGCTCCCATTTATCGCCAATTTTTACCTCATTGCCGTTTCTACACGCTCCCCAAACGGTGACTGCGTTCCAATCAAGCCAATCCCGGCCTTCTATATTTCCAACACACGGAGTTAGGGATAAAAATTGGTCTAAAGGAGTTGATAAAGTATATTCGATGGCCAAATCACCTTTCTTGCATGCGTACCCCGGCGATTTAGAATCTTTCACACAGACGTATGGCCTGTTGTTTTCTGACGATTCTTTACTGCAATCATGTCCCCAACAAATAGCGGCATTGGCGTCTTTAACAAAAAATTTTTGATTGCATACAAAATCTTTTGCGTCTTTGGCATTGGTTCGCGTGTCTGTGGGATTTGTTTTAATGTAATAGAATGCGTTTTCCGCCAATTCTTGGTATAAGGGCTTCAGATCTGAAACCGCTTGATTGCTGACATCGGCAAACTGCGTTGTTGTGGCCATATCCCGACAGTAGTCAAACGCCACCGCAAACGGCCTAATCAGATAAACCTGTGGCAAACGCAAATTAACCAGATTGGGATTAAGAGTGTTCAGTATAGCATAAGAAAGAAAAGCAATCAAGAGGCCAACCAAAGCGCCGGTAATTCGCTTCTTGGCAGAGTTAATCTGATCTCCGCTACCACCCGACACGGCCCATTGCACGCCGGCTAAAATAATGACAATTACAGCCAAAATACTGGCAATGGTTAACACATAATTATATACCGTCGTTATGTATTCACCAAGATTGGCAAATTGTTTTTTTCCGCCGAAAGAGATGCTGGTGACAGTTTGTCCGGCCGGCAAACACTTTCCCCAACCTTCTTTGTCGCATGGAGCTTCCTTTCCCAACCAACCGTCGGATGCAACCTTGTCTTCCAAACCAAAAGTGGTTTTACGCACGCCAACGCAATCATCTTGACGCCAACAAATGGGATTAAAAACCGGGTCAACGCGACCTAAAGGCGCGGTCCACGCCACGGCAGCCGGGGATAACACCAAATAAACTATCGCAAATAAAAATATTTTTTTATGAAATTTCATATTTTTTTGTCATTCCGACCCGCCTAGGCGGGCGAGAAATCTCTTTGTTTACTAATAAAGATCTCTCCACTTCGCCTTTGGCTTCGGTCGAGATGACAATTAAGAACTATATACTATTTAAATACTTCTCCCAATCCTCCCGCGGAATCACGCCTTGCACTTTTTGTCCGTTAACAAAATAAGTGGGAGTACCGCGCATTTGATTCTTGTATCCGACGGCATAATCCAAATTAACTTCAATCAAAGGTTCCTGTTTATCAAGACAAGATTGAAGTTTGGTTTTATTTACTCCGGCCAAATCCGCCAGTCGATTGATGTCTGGTACACTCAATTCCGCCGGCAACTCATCCTGAACCTGAAATAAAATATCATGCATTTTCCAAAAAACTCCCTGCTCATTGGCGCAAAAAGCAATCTCCGCCAGTTTGGTGGCGCCGGGATGAGCGGTTTCTATTGGAAAATCGCGCACAATAATTTTTACCTTATATCCAAATTTATCAATAATCTGATGTAAAATTGGCGCGGCCGATTTACAATTAGAACATTTATAATCCACAAATTCCACAATTACTATTTCCGCGTTTGGATTTCCTAAAAAAGGATCATCGGCTGTTTCCAGTTCTTTTCTTTTAGCCATTAACAAAGGATCGTCCTTGGCCACCGGCTGTGTTTTTTGAATCTGGGTCAACAGCTCATCTCCCCTACCCTGTTTTATCATCCACCAATATTTTCCAACTAAAATCGCAAAGCCTAGCGCTCCAACGATCGCCAAAGCCACCAAACCGGCCGATGTCACACCCCACCAAGTTTGATACCACTTTGCCTCCGGCGTGTTCATAAGAATTGAAAAATCAAATAAAAACATTTGTCATCCCGACCGAGCGGGGGATCCCTCGGCTTCGCTCGGGATGACAGGAAAAAGTCAGATATAGTATAGCATACCTATCGCGCATCGTGTAGCGCGCAACGTGTAACCTGTAACACAAAACGCACTCACGACAGGTTGCGCGTTACACGTTACACGCTACACGATGGACATGGATATTGACAAAAAACACCCAAAATGGTACACTTAATTCATTAAAAAACTGCATTTTATGAAAGAACTTATCTTTAATATCGTTCAGCTAGTGCTCGCACTACTTCTCATTATCACCATCCTTCTCCAACAAAAGGGGTCGGGTTTGGGTAGCGCTTTTGGCGGTTCCAGCAATATCTACAGCACTAAAAGAGGCGTTGACAAAGTCCTTTTTCAATCAACTATTGTCATTGCCGTCATCTTTTTTGCCGTTTCCTTCCTGCGCCTCATCTACTAATCAACATCCTTCAAGTTGGTTTTTTTTCAAGGGGATTTCGTGCTTCAACAATAAATATCATGAAGTGGAATAATTTTTTTTCATCCAAACCAATCGCTCACAAGCCTTTGGTGCGTAATTTTGACAGAAAGCTGATTCAAAACGTGAATCGGTCAATTTTGCCTTCTTTCAGGCAACTTAAATATATTGGCCGTTTTTTTGGCAAAAATGAAAAACGCACTATCGGAATTTCTTCCGCCATCATCGCTATCACGCTTGTTGGTTGGGGGGTATTTTTTGTGGTTAGTCATGTTTCTTCCCTGCCAAAAGACGGCGGTGAATACAGCGAGGCCATGATTGGACAGCCACAATTCATCAATCCGATATTTTCCAGTACCAATGATGTTGATTCGGATTTAGTGTCACTTTCCTTCACCGGCTTGTTCCGCTATGACAAAGAACAAAAACTTGTGCCTGATTTGGCTTCGGAATATATGATTAGCGATGATAAAAAAATATACACCGTTACATTGCGTCCAAACATTTTTTGGTCCGACGGCGAACCCTTTTCCGCGAGCGACATTCTTTATACATTTGAAAATATCCAAAATCCGGAAGTCGGCAGTCCGCTTTATCCGACTTTTCAAGGCGTGGTGGTGGAACAAATCGAAGAAAATCAAGTGCGATTTGTTTTAAAAGAACCATTCGCTCCTTTTTTACACAGCTTAACTGTTGGCATTTTGCCCGAACATGTTTGGACAAACATCCCACCATCAGGCATGCGTTTGGCTAAAAACAATCTCCGACCGGTTGGCACGGGTCCTTGGAAATTCGAAAAAATGGTTAAAGATGATTCCGGCACCGTCCAGTCCTACACTTTGAGCCGTAATGAAAAATATTATGGCAAAATCCCATATTTAAAAACCGCGGTTTTCCGTTTTTACACGGACTATCAAGGAGCAGCCGAGGCCCTGCGCACCGGCAATGTTTCGGCCATCAGCTTTTTGCCACGCGAGTTAAAAAACAAAGTTTCAAAAAGAGATTTGAATATATATTCTCTGGAGCTACCGCAATATTCCGCCCTGTTTTTCAACCAGGCGCAAAATTCCGTTTTAAAAGACAGCGACATGCGAATGGCTTTGGCCAAAGCTTTAGACAAAAGAAGTATTTTGGACGAAGCTCTTAACGGAGAAGGCATTGTAATTGAATCCCCTGTTTTATCCGGACAAGTTGGCTATTATCCGGAGATTCAAAAAATTGGATATGACAGTGATGACGCGAATATTTTGCTTGACAAGAAATGGGGGCGCGTTTCTCCCGAAGATTATTTCAAATTAAAATACGATGAACTGATTAAAATTCGCCAAGCCGAAATAGATGAGGTAAGTGAAAACCCGAGCTCCACTCCGGAAATGGTTTCCAGCACGATTGAAAAAATTGAGAGCGAAACCACCAATAATGTCCGTCAAGGAATGAATTCCGATCAATTATATTATCGAAAAGACAAAAGCGGAAAAATTTTAGCCCTGATTATCACCACCGCGGACACGCCGGAATATATCAAGGCGGCGGAAGTAATATCCAAAATGTGGAGAGATGTCGGCATTGTGACTGAAGTGCGTTCCGTGCCCAGCAGACAATTCAGCCGTGAGGCTTTGAAACCGCGCCAGTATGAGATTTTGCTCTATGGAGAAATTTTAGGCAGTGATCCCGATCCGTTTCCTTTCTGGCATTCTTCACAAACGGAATTTCCGGGTTTGAACCTGGCTTTGTTTGCCAACAGAAACGCGGATAAGCTATTGGAAGACGCGCGCGTAAAAGAAAAAGATGAAGATCGCGTGGAACTTTATCAAAAATTCCAAGATATTTTGGTAAAGGAATTGCCGGCTATTTTCTTGTATTCACCTTCATATACTTTTGCTGCGAACAAACAAATCAAGGGAGTAGACGTGAATAAAATTCTCAATCCGGCCGAACGTTTCAATAGCATGGGCTATTGGTATATAAAAACCAAGTGGGAATGGAACTAGTCGCGCGCAACGCATGGCGCACGGCAACACGGACGAGTGGCGGAACTGGTATACGCGCACGTCTCAGAAGCGTGTGGAGCAATCCATGAGGGTTCAACTCCCTCCTCGTCCACGATATTTGCAAATGGAAATTTGGAAATTACGAAATTTTTTATTTCTTCTTCAAACCTCTCTATATTTATTTATATTTTTTATTATCGCGAAGCGAAATTGTAATTTTTAATTTACAATTTTGCAATTTACTGCCCTTTTATTTTTAATTACTTGTATTATTTAAATTTGAAAATTTAAGCATTTTCTCCCTACGGGAGACCTCCCGAATGGAGAAAAATTCACTAAAAATTAATCACATATATTTATGCCAAAAGCAACTCCAAACACATCCCCCACTCCGCGAAGCAGATTTTCCAACACAAAAATGTCGCGACATCGACGTGTTTATCGCACGCACAATAAAGATGGCGGATTTAAAACCATGTTTAATGAAAAAAAACCAACAGAAGCAGCGCCCCCAACCGGCGCACGCACTTCTTTTTCGCGCTTCCGTAACGAAACACCCAAATTGCGCGTGGCAGTGCTGGGTGGCTTGGAAGAAGTCGGACGCAATTGCACACTTTTTGAATATGAAAAGGACATTATAATCATTGACATGGGTCTGCAGTTCCCCGAGGAAGACATGCCGGGTATTGATTATATCATTCCGAATATTTCATATCTGAAAGGAAAAGAAAAAAATATTCGTGGTGTCATTATCACACATGCCCACTTGGATCACATCGGTGGCATCCCCCATTTAATTCCGGCCCTTGGCTATCCCCCAATTTATGGTTTACCGCTCACAAATGCCATCATCAAAAAACGCCAAGAGGATTACAAAGAACTCCAACCTCTAAATATTAACAATCTAAAACTAAACGACAAACTGCGTTTGGGAAATTTTGAACTGGAATTTTTTCATTTGAACCACAACATTCCGGATTCAATGGGCATTGTGGTTCGCACGCCAGAAGCCACAATAGTGCATACCGGCGACTGGAAATTTGATTATCAGCCTGTGGGTGAACCGCCGGCCGATCTTCAACGCATCGCGCAAATCGGAGCACTGGGCGTCACCGCTCTACTTTCCGATTCCACCAACGCTTCGCAACCGGGTCATCAGCTATCCGAAACCGAGGTGAGCACAAATTTGCATGGCCTCATTGAAAAAGCTCCGGGACGCATTATCCTCGGCACATTCTCTTCCCTGCTTTCGCGCATAAAACAAATCATTGAAATATCGGAAAAGCTTGGAAAAATTGTCGCTCTGGATGGATACAGCATGAAAAGCAATGTGGAAATCGCCAAAGAACTGGGCTATATGAAATTCAGTCCGAAAACTTTGATTGATTTAAAAAATATTGAAAATTATCCGGCCAACAAAGTGGTGGTTGTTTGCACCGGCGCGCAAGGCGAAAAAAATGCTTCTTTGATGCGCATTGCCAACGGCGAACACCGAATTATCAAACTCGTGCCCGGCGATACGGTCGTATTTTCTTCTTCCGTTATCCCCGGCAACGAACGCACGGTACAAAGATTAAAAGACACTCTGTTTCGCAAAGGCGCGGAAGTCGTCCATTATCAAATGATGGACGTTCACGCCGGTGGACACGCGCGCATGGATGACGTCAAACTCATGATTCGCCTGCTCAATCCGAAATATTTTGTTCCGATTGAAGGAAATCATTTTCTTTTGCACTACAATGCCCGAGTAGCCAAATCAATGGGCATTCCGGCAGAAAATATTTTTATTGCCGACAACGGCCAGGTGATGGAATTCGAAAACGGCATGGGTGTATTGCAAAAAAACAAAATTCCCGCCGACTATGTATTCGTGGACGGCCTCGGAGTTTCCGATGAAACCAACATTGTCTTGCGCGACCGCCAAGTCTTGGCCGAAGATGGCATGGTTGTGGTAATCGCCACAGTGGATTCCCACACCGGCAATTTGGTGCAAAATCCGGACATTATTTCCCGCGGTTTTGTTTTTCTCAAAGAAAACAAAGAGTTAATCGAAGACCTGCGCCATCGCGTGAAAAAACTTGTAACCGATTCAGATCCTTTGTCTTGGGCCGACACCAACAATATCCGCAATAAAATTCGCGACTATGTTGGACAATTTTTGTTTACAAAGACAGAAAAAAGACCAATGGTGTTGCCGGTGGTGATTGAAGTATAGCCGGCTTGCCTGCCGTAGCGTGAGCGAAGGCGGGTAGTTAATGATTGTTGCGCGCTACTTGATATTTATATGGGGGCTTGCTAGTATTACAATATCCAAAATTTAACATCCAACGTCTATGTTGTATTCGAAATTATTCGGAAAAACCAGCAAAACCGCTCCGGCCGATGCCGATAGCGTAAACGCGCGCTTGCTCACCCAAGCCGGATTTGTGTCCAAACAAATGGCCGGAGTATATAATTATCTTCCGCTCGGATTGCGTGTTTTGAATAATATTCAAAATATCATTCGCGAGGAAATGAACATGATCGGTGGAAACGAACTTCTCATGCCAACTTTAACGCAAGAAGAAAACTATAAAGAAACCGGCCGAGATGTGGCCATGAGCGATGTTTTGTTTTCAACCGAAGGAGCGGGCGGGGCGAAAATATATTTGAATCCGACTCATGAAGAAGTTATCACTCCTCTGGTACAAAAATTTGTTTTTTCTTACAAAGATTTGCCTCTGGCCGTTTATCAAATTCAAAATAAATTCAGAAACGAAGCGCGAGCCAAATCCGGATTACTGCGCGGCCGCGAATTCAGCATGAAAGATCTGTATTCTTTCCATGCCAATGAAGAAGATTTGAATCGATATTATGAAATAGTCAAAGACGCATATTTCAAAATATATAATCGCTTGGGCATTGGCGATATCACATATTTAACTTTTGCCTCGGGCGGAACATTCAGCCGATATTCGCACGAATTTCAAACCGTTTGCGATATTGGCGAAGATTTGATTTATGTTTGCGAAAAATGCCATGTGGCGGTAAATAAGGAAATTATAGAAGAACAAAATCAATGTCCGGAATGCGGAAATCAAGATTTGGTGACGAAAAATGCCGTTGAAGTTGGTAATATTTTTAAGCAAAAAACAAAATTTACCAGCGCTTTTAAATTTTTATACAAAGACGAAAACGATGCTGAACAACCTGTGGAAATGGCGGCATATGGAATTGGACCTTCGCGAGTAATGGGCACATTAGCGGAAATATTTCATGACGACAAAGGAATTATCTGGCCGGAATCTGTGGCGCCTTTCAAAGTGCACCTGCTGGCTCTAGGAAAAGAAGATGAAGCAAAAAATGAAGCGAAAAAAATATATGAAGAATTGTCAGCTAAGGGTGTGGAGGTGTTATATGATGACCGTGACAATGTTTCGGCCGGAGCCAAGCTGGCTGATGCCGATTTGATCGGCATCCCCTATCGCGTTGTAGTTTCCAAAAAAACTTTGGCGCAAGGCGCGGTGGAATTAAAAAAGAGAAATGAAGATGATGTTGAAATTATAAAAATTGATGAAATTGTTTCTTCTTTTTAATTTAACATTTAAACACGAAGTTGTCATTGCGAGGAGCGAAGCGACGCGGCAATCCCTTCGAACAAAAAGATGGCTTCGTCCTGCGGACTCGCGACGAAATAAAAAAATCCCCCGACATAATCGGAGGATTTTTAGTTCGAAGTTATAAGCCGAATTTTGTTTCCCGACTAGGTCGGGACGATGATCATTTCTCTAGTTCCAACGTTGCCATTGGAATCATGTCCACCTTCGCCAAGGCTATGGCGGACAAAGCGAGCGAACTTTTTGAATCCCCCGCAGGGGAAACACTGCTCTTGCATCAGGCAGGGTTTGGCATTGTCCGCTGTCGCCAACGGACGCGTATAGTAGCTTTGGTCTTAAGATCCAAAACCTCCATACACTTTTCACCTTTCATCCCGACTAAGTCGGGACTAGTATAGTCTCTGTGCCACTTTCCCTTGTTCAATATCGCTATTGAACCGGTGGGTGTTACCCATTGCCACTTTTCCCGACGAAGTCGGGAAGATGTTCGGACTTTCCTCTCTTCAGCCGTTTTGACCCGAAGGGCAAAAGCGACTAAAAAGCAATCATCAACAACGAACTCTCGGGAGTATAGCACAAATTCGATGTTTTGTCAAGATGCATGCCTCTTTTTTGGCTAAATTACGCAAAAATAATACTGAATTTTAATCGGCAACCTAAAAACTTTTCAAGCTTTCCATAATCCGCTCCGCCTCTTTTTCCACCACCGCACCATCATACTCCCCGGAGTGAGCCGTGACACCCTCGTAGCGCGTGGCGCGTTGATCCAGATGCAAATTCAAAACCCAATCCTCGCCTTGTTCATTAACATACACATGAAAACGCGGATACAAATCGCCATGCAGGCGTTTGGCATAACTCACTTGGTTCATCCGCCTGTCAAATACTCTGCCATATCCGGCACGCCGGATAAACCGCTCCGGATCGGTAATTTTTGATTTTGGTATTCTTATTTTCATGTTTATTTTCCCTTTTTAAGTGTTGTAATCGGCCTACTCTGAGTAATATAAATTTTTCCGTCTTCTATGGCCCACTCAATGTCGCAAGGAAAACCATAATGGTCTTCGATTTTCTTGCATACTTCCGCCACCTCAATTATCTGTTTGCCACTCAACTTCTGTTTTCCCCCTTCGCCCTCACTTAAATCTATCCATTTATTAGAAACGGCATCGTCGCCATTTTTAATTTTTTCCGCCAAAGGCGGACCCGCTTTTGGCGGGGATTTTTGAATTTTACATTTCACCAACTTCCTTGTCTGCACCCCGATATTGATATCAATTATGCTCATCTCGCTTTTGCTCACAATATACGAATCCGGCGTAATCTGGCCGGAAACAATCGCTTCGCCCAAACCATATCCGGCTTCAATAATCATTTGGTTCGGATCTTCGGTGACGGGATGAACCGTAAAAACAATACCGGAAATATCCGACTGCACCATTTTTTGCACCACCACGGCCACCGATACATGGCTATCTTGAAGATTTTTTTCAAAACGATAAAAAATGGCGCGTGGAGTAAAAAGTGAAGACCAGCATTTTTTAACTCGTTCGCAAATATTTTCGCGAGTAGTGTTCAAATATGATTCCAATTCCCCAGCCCAACTGGCCACTTCGCTGTCTTCGGCCGTGGCGCTACTGCGCACCGCCACAAACCCTCCCCCCTTTCCAAGGGGGGATTTAAGGGGGGTTGCCGACGTCGCGATGGGAGCAAATAACTCATCATACGCCTCCAAAATCTCCTTGGCCAAATCATCCGGCATGGGAGTATCCGCGACAACATCGCGGATCACATTACTTGCCCTATCCACGCTATTAATATCATCAGGTTTCACTTCTGCCAAACGCGCCGATATTTCCTCTTTCAAACCGGTTTCTTCAACAAACCGATCAAAGGCATTGGCCAGCACAATAAAACCCGGCGGTACATTCAATTCCGCGTTAGTCATTTCACCAAGCGACGCCCCTTTGCCGCCGGCGATATCGACATTCTTCTTAGTGATATCTTTAAAAAATTTGATATGTTTTTTCTCGCTCATATTAGTCATGAAAAATAACAATCGCCTCGTTGACATCTCTCACCACGCAAAGTTTGCCCTCCGCCTTACCGGAATTAACGCAAACACCTTTAAAACGCATATTGATTGATAAATTACTACTTGCCGTATTATATCATCTTTATTGAAAATTAACACAGCTTCGGATCCAACTTATTTGCATTTTTTTATCTCTCCCTTATCCGCGTCCATTTCCACTTCGTCTCCATCGCGTAATATTTGAGTGGCCACCTTTGTTCCAATAACGCAGGGTTTCTTAAGTTCGCGGGCAACAATGGCCGCGTGGCAGGTTATACCACCCAGATCAGTGATGATTCCGATGGCTTTTTTCATTGCTGGCACGATACTCGGGTTGGTCATGTGCGATACTAGAATATTGCCCTCATGCATTTTGGTCATCTCCTGCATTGTGTTGATTATTTTCACTCTTCCTCGCGCCAGTCCTTTAAATGCCGTTTGCCCGCGTAAAATTTCATCTTTTCCAACAGCTCGCTGTTTTTCCACGTGAAATTTTATTTTTGAACGCATTTTTTCAGCATCTTTTCCAGCAAGAAATACGGTCTTTCCCCTGTCTGAAATATGTATACTGTATTTTTGCCGTTCGTTCGCGAGAGCGGATAAATCCTCCCCCTTCAAAAGCACTCCCTCATAATCTTTTGGCGCCAAAAATCTAACCTGCTCCAGTGTCAAATAGCCTCGTTTGCCGACTTCTTTCAATAAATTTTCTATGCAATAATAGCCGAAAAATTGAGCGTCTTTACTGTATAATCTGGTATATAAATCCATGCTAATTATTTTAAAAATCCGAACATGCGCATCATGGATATGATATGTCTTAATAACAGCTGATTTGTTTTTCCTTAGTTCCTCTTGTTCTTTTTTCAATTGTTCTTTCAATTTAGCCGATCCGTCTCGAATTATTTTATGCAGTTCATTTTCAAAATGTTTACGTTCCAAGACCTTGCCCTGCAGTCCGTATTCAAGCCATTCGTATTTCTTAGTATGTTTGTCCAAGACGATGTTCCTCTCCGCCTCATCTTTTATCTCAGCGATTTTGATCAACTCTTCTTTTTCTTTTGTCCAAATACTCTTCTGCAAAGGAGCTGTAAGAATTTGAAAAGCTTCTTGGACGGAAAAAATCGGTTTATGATGCTCAGCTTTTTCTTCCAAATATTTATACAAATAATCTGAAACCATATTACGAGGTGTTTCCAAAAACCACATTGGCCCGCGCGGGCAATGAACATCTACTTGAGCCTTAAAAAATTTACGGAGCGCTTCTAACAACTGTTTGTTGGTCAATTTTCCAGCATCAAGTTTTTGAAGACTCTTGGCTAAAACAAACATTTTATCAGAATTCGCTATTGTGATTCGGTGTAATTTTTCCCATTTTTGAGGATCGGTAAAAAGAAATTTAAAATGCTCGCGATTTATTTTGTCTAAACGCTCCTTGAGGATGAATAAATTACACGATGAATCAATATATTCCGCGCTCAAAAAACGGCCGGGCAGAAACCCCCATTCCACAGGCAAATTACCGGTATACCCTTCCCATGAAGGTACAACAAACAAATAATTGGCATAATCCTCTTTTTCCAATGCTATCCATTTTTTGTCTAATGGTATTTTCATAATAATACTATTTTTGAAATTTAATATACCCATGCCGTGGGCAAACCACCGCTTGGTCGCCGTCTTTAAAAAGCTTGCTGGCATAGCGCGTGCCGATAACACAAGGAACATTAAGTTCGCGACTCACGATAGCGGCGTGCGATGTAATACCTCCCAAATCCGTGACAATCGCCCCCGCCATCTTCATGGCCGGCACCAACTCCGGCGTGGTGGAAGTTGCCACCAGAATATCCCCTTGCCTCATTTTTTTCATGTCTTCGGGAGAAATCACGATCTTCACTTCTCCGCTCACCCAGTCCCCTGTTTTTCCAAGACAAGCCGTGGATCCTTCCAAGAGTTTAACCCTATGCCTGTCATCTTCCGTGAAAGTTTTATCCGGTTCAACATATTTTTTTACCATTTCCCGAGCCTTCTTTCCCACAAAAATTTCTCCGGATTGTCCAAAACGCACGCACTCCAAGCCTCTTTCCGCCAATTCCTGCTTGGTGGTTGCCAATTCGCCTCTTATCATATCTTTTGCTTCATCCAGAGTCAGGTAGTACAAATGCTTTTGTTTCAGACCATCGTTGAACTGCTCCAATATTTGATAGAACATGTAAATCACAAGAAAAGAAATATCTTTGCGATACACCTTGTGAGTGGAAAGCACGCTCAGAACATGGATTAAATTACGATGTTTTTCATCAATATTTAATTTCTCATAAATTTCATTCTTTTTCCGCACTGCAATTTCCTCCCAATTTTGCAATTCATACGATTGCACAAGCAAGTCGGCCTTCTCCTTGGCAACCAACCCTTTGAAAGTGTTTTCAAAAAAAGTGTAATCCATAACCGTACCGCGATAGCCACCGTTGATCCACAGCCAATTATCTTGGATTTCTTTGAGTTCGTCCGCGTAGTCGCCACCATGTTCTTTTATCCGCAAGGCCAGCTTAATTAGTTCCAAATTCATTTTTTGCGTGAAAGTTCTTTCTTCCGGTGCAAGCAGGATTTCGGCCGCGGCATTGTGCG
>JAHJCN010000124.1 GCA_018812905.1 Patescibacteria group bacterium | reverse complement strand
GACGAGGGCGGTTTTGCCCCGGAACTTTTGAACAACGAGCGCGCGCTCCAAGTCATTATGGAGGCCATCAAATATACCGGTTGGGTGCCTGGAAAGAATATTTTCTTGGGTTTGGACGTGGCCGCCTCGGAGTTTCATCATGGTGGAAAATATTATTTTGTAAATAAAAAACAAGGATGGACAGCAGATAAAACTATCAGCATGTACAAACAGTGGGTAAAAAAATATCCGATCATTTCGATTGAAGATGGTTTGAGCGAAGATGACTGGGTCGGATGGAAATCGCTATCAGAAGCCTTAGGCGCCAACATAACTTTGGTAGGCGATGATTTGTTTGTCACCAATGTGGAGCGTTTGGCTAGGGGCATCAAAGAAAAAATTGCCAATGCAATTTTGATTAAACTAAATCAAATTGGCACTGTGACGGAGACGATCGCGGCCATCACACTCGCCAGAAAAAACAAATATAAAATAGCGGTATCGCACCGTAGTGGAGAAACTTCAGACACGTTCATCGCCGATTTGGCTGTGGCGGTTAATTCGGAATTTATAAAAACCGGCTCGCTTTCACGTTCTGACAGAGTGGAGAAATACAACAGGTTGATGGAAATTGAGTTGGAATTAGGAATATAAAAACTTCTACTATGTCAAAAAACAAAACCACCACATTGATTATCATGGATGGATGGGGAATCGCAAGCGTCAAAAATAAAGGAAATGCTATAAGCTCCAAAACGGCACCAAATTATTTTGGATGGTTAAAAAAATTTCCAAACACCCAGCTTGAAGCTAGCGGTGAGAGCGTCGGCTTGTTTAAGAACGAAGAGGGCAATAGTGAAGCCGGGCATCTC
The DNA here is from genome assembly GCA_018812905.1 of Patescibacteria group bacterium. Lineage (GTDB taxonomy): Bacteria > Patescibacteriota > Patescibacteriia > Magasanikbacterales > GWA2-37-8 > JAHJCN01. The sequence continues at coordinate 4,399 of JAHJCN010000124.1, read as the reverse complement.
AATTTGGGGGCGGGTAGAGTAGTGCAACAAGATGCGGTGTACATTTCCGCAGCCATTGTCGATGGAACTTTCTTCAAAAACAATGCCTTTCTGCAGGCTTTGCACCATATTAAAAAATACGACACGGCCACGCATTTAATAGGGTTATTATCCAATCATAATAGCGCCCATTCTTGTCCGGAACATCTTTACGCACTTCTGGATTTCTTTTATCGACATCAAGTGAAAAAAGTTTTTTTGCATTTGTTTACAGACGGCCGAGACTCCGGTCAACACGACGCGCCCAATCATTTGAAAAAATTGGAAGAAAAATTGCATGAATCGCAAAAAATAGCCACAGTAATGGGACGCTTCTATGCCATGGATCGAAACAAAGCATGGGAGAGGACCATGGCGGCCTATGAAGCGATGGTAGCCGGCAAGGGTTTGCGCGTGGAGAGCGCTGGAGACGCTTTGGTTCAGGCCTATAACCGCGGAGAAACGGATGAGTTTATTTCTCCCAGCATAGTAGTGAAAAACGGCAAGCCCATCGCCAAAATTGGAGATAATGATGGTGTTTTCTTTTTTAACTTGCGTTCAGACCGTGCGCGACAGCTTACTAAAACTTTTGTACAAGCAGACTTTGATTCCAATGGCTTTCGACGCGTTAAAGTTCCAAAAAATATTCGTTTCGTGGCTCTCACCGATTTTGGACCGGATTTGCCCGGCGTGCTCACGGCCTATCCCAGCCGAGATGTTGTTAACAGCCTCACACAAACGCTTTGTCCGCGCCCGCAAATGTATATTGCCGAGTCGGAAAAATACGCCCATGTTACGTACTTTTTTAACGGTGGGTACGCTCATCATTGGTGCGATGAACGTCGTGTGAAAATTGATTCTCCCAAAGTAAAATATTTTTCCGAAAAACCGGAAATGAACGCCAAAACCGTGGCCGATTTTGTAATGCGCGCCATTGTATCCGGAGAATACGATTTTATTTGCGTCAATTTCGCCAATCCTGATATGATAGGGCATACCGGCGATTTGAAAGCCGGAGAGAAAGCGGTTAAATGTGTTGATGAACAAGTACAAAGAGTAATTGACGTAATTTTGGAAAACAACGGACAAGCCGTAATAACCGCCGACCACGGCAACATAGAGGAGATGGTTAACATCAAAACGAATGAGATCAACACTGAACATTCCATAAATCCAGTACCAATGATTTTGATCGGAAAAAAATTCTCAAAAGTAAAATTAAAAAAAGGGAAATTGGGCGATGTCGCCCCCACAATATTAAAGATGATGAATTTGCCCAAGCCGAAAGAAATGACGGGGAAAGCGCTGTTCTAAAATTAAAATGCTCTGATTTTGGAATTAGAATTTGGTATTTTGGATTTGAAATTTTATTGTTATGCAAAATTATCGACCAGTGGTTCTGATTATTTTGGATGGTTGGGGTGTGGCGCCGGACAGCGATGGAAACGCCATAACCCGAGCTAGATTGCCAAACTACAAAAAATTGTTAAAAAATTATCCGGCCATGACTCTTTATGCTTCCGGCAATGAGGTCGGCTTGTCTTTTGGTGAAATGGGGAATTCCGAAGTGGGACACTTAAACATCGGCGCCGGTCGTGTATATTATCAAACTCTTCCTCGTATTAGCAAAGAAATTAACGATGGGACTTTTTCTCAGAATCAAGCTTTTTTGCAAGCTGTCGAACATGTTAAAAAAAATAAATCCAACCTACATCTGATTGGGTTGGTCGGTTCGGGGAATGTCCACGCGAGCAATGAACATTTATACGCGTTATTAAAATTGTGCAAAGAAAAATCAGTCAGCAAGGCTGTTTTTGTTCATGCCTTTTTAGACGGGCGCGACAGCGTGTTCAATTCCGGTAAAGTTTTTATTGGGGAATTGTTGGAAAAGATGAAAGAGTTGAAAACAGGGCAACTGGCCACAATGGTTGGCCGTTATTTTGCCATGGACAGAGATAGTCATTGGGATAGGTGTGAAAAAGCTTACCGGCTATTGACTGAAAGCAGATGCGAAAAGGCAAGCGAAGATCCTCTTAACGCCGTTTTGGAATCTTATGAGCATGAAATATACGACGAAGAATTTTTTCCCACCGTCATTACAAAAAAAGGCAAGCCGATCGCCCAAATTAAAGACAACGATGCGGTGATGTTTTTCAATTTCAGACCGGATCGCGCACGGGAATTGACCAAGGCCTTTGTGCTCCCCGGCTTCAACAAGTTTGAGAGAAGACAATTACAGAATTTGTTTTTTGTCACAATGACCGAGTACGAGAGAGAATTGCCGGTGGTGGTGGCTTATCCTCCTTTGGTGGTTAATAATTGTTTAGCCGAAACAGTTAGTGAAGACGGGAAAAAACAATTTCATATCGCGGAAACGGAAAAATACGCGCATGTCACGTTCTTTTTGAACGGCACGGTTGAAGATCCTTTCGCGGGGGAAGATAGAGCGATAGTTCCTTCGCCGGCAGTAGGAAGTTATGATCAGTCACCCGAAATGGCCTCGTCCGCAATCACCAAAGAAATGCTGAAAGCCATTATAGCAGAAAAATACGATTTAATTGTCGTAAATTTTGCCAGTCCGGATATGGTAGCGCACACCGGAAATTTGCCGGCTACGATAAAAGCTTGCGAGGTTGTTGATAAATGTATAGGTGAAATTACGGAGCGCGTGCTGGCTCAAAATGGAGCTGTGGTGATCACAGGCGATCACGGCAATGCCGAAGAGGTGCTAAATTTGCAGACAGGAGATATTGATAAAGAACACTCCACCAATCCGGTACCGCTTCTTATTATTGCTAATGAATTTTTGGGAACGGCAGGCCCGGCCGGCGACGCGCCGGAAGGGGATTTGAGCCTGCTTCAGCCTGTGGGTATGTTGGCCGATGTCGCTCCCACGGTTTTGAAGTTAATGGGTGTGGAACAGCCTCCGGAAATGACCGGCCAGCCGCTCATTTGACGATTTGTTTTTTTATTTCTTCCACAATTTCTTCCGTGGCTTCGTTCAATGTTTTTTCTTCCAAAATAAAAGAAGCGATTTTTTTGTTGCCTTCGGGGTTGTAGGAAGCAATCAATTCGAATGCGTTTTGATCTTTGTCGGTTGTTAATATTCCTCGAATTTTACCCAAATGTTTGGCGTCAGAAAATTCGTGTAAGAGTAAAACTGTTCTTGCTTCCGGTGCATTGGAAATTAACTCAACGGCAATCCCGCGCAAGTCTTCTTCTTTTGCGTCAGCGCGGATAAAATCATCACGAGTGAGAGTGGTCCAAGCTATCCCAAGTTTGCGATCATGCTGTAGATTGTTCAAAGCTTTGCCCCACAATTTCAGCGAAGAAATGGATTTGGTGCGATAAAGATTGTGGATGATTTTTTCTCTATCCGCCCCCAAATTCATCAGGCGGCTGGCAATATTTAGTGTGGACGGTGCCACATTCGGCGTTCTGAAACTGTTGGTTTGGCTGATTATGCCGGTTAAAAGACAAATAGCGATATTTTCGTCAATATGCGCGGCACTTAATTGTTCCAGAGTCCTAAAAATCACTTCAGCGTTGGAAGATGCGTTTATTTCCACGATATTGATTTGTCCAAAATGTTCATTGCCGGCATGGTTGTCAAAATTTACAATCGGAGTTTTATAGAACAAATCAATGTTTTGGAAAAATAGCACGCCCAACGATTCCAAGTCATTGATTCCAACGGTGATGATCAGATCGAATTTGGAACCGCTTTGCATCGTTTGTATATTTTCTTTATTTATCGCCCCATCTTTGGGAGTTAGAAATATGGAAAGCCAATTTTCTTTTATCTCATAACTCACGGATTCCAATTTTACGCCGGTTACATCCACCTTGATTGTTGTTTTTCGTAAATTGCCTGAATTTGCTCTAATTTCGTGAATGCTTGGCAGAAAGCGTAGGTGGTTTGCCGGGACGAAATTGTGCGAGCAAAGAAGAGCCTGTTTGTTTTGTTTCTCCAAAAAAATTTTGAGCGCCAAAGCAGAGGCGACACAATCATCTTTTCTTTCCGACCCAAAAATCAGCAGGATGTTCTCACTGTCTTCTATAAGTTTATGCAATTGTTGGATGTCTGTCAGAGTCATAGATTTTAATGCTTTGCTGGCATCTAAATTGAAACAAGGCGCAGGTACAAAAAACGCGCGGAATAAGAAATATTATCAATAAACAACCCTTGTGTCAATAGTGGGTATTGGCTTGCATTTTTGTCGTAAACTTTGTAAAATACCACTTGCAAAAGCGAGGGTCCGCTTACGCGGGAAAAATGGTGAATCCTCTATTATTTGTATTATAATATGCCGGAATTATCCAAAGCCTACGAACCTAAAAAATTTGAAGATGAAATTTACAGGCGCTGGGAAGAAAGTGG
>JAHJCN010000123.1 GCA_018812905.1 Patescibacteria group bacterium | reverse complement strand
TGATGCTAATTTGTTACATGTCGGGGAGACAGGACTTGTCTCCCTTCGGGAGATCTCCCGGAGGGAGAAACCTGCGACCCATTTGATGCTAATTTGTTACATGTCGGGGAGACAGGACTTGAACCTGCGGCCTCCTGGTCCCAAACCAGGCGCTCTAGCCAACTGAGCTACACCCCGTTAAAATTTTACCGTCAAAAGAACAGATGCCGTCAAAGCCAACACGATTCCAACACCTTCCTGAACTCCAATTTTTTCGTTATAAACCAAAACCCCCATGCCAATTACCAACAGCGCCATCATTGTGCCCCAAAACACTTCAAGAATTGCCATGCGCTGAAATTTGAGGGCTTGCATGTACGCAACGCTGGAAAGCGCGAACACAGCCAACGCGATAATATAATAAACGGGCTGATGCCCGTCAATCCAACGCTTGGTTAAAGCCAGGCCCGCAAGCGTGCATATTGCCGATGCTATGATATAAAAAATCCAGCTTTGCATATGCCGTTTATTTTTAGTTTAATTTTTTTGTGCCGAGGGCGAGGATTGAACTCGCGACGCAAGGATTTTCCTTTTTTTCTTAAGTTGCCTTAAGGATCGGACTATATCATCACCCCGACTCAGTCGGGGGTCGGGCGCTATCGCGGGATTATTGTTGGGTCTCACCCGCTAGTCTCTACACCTTCCGAAGAACATACTCCCTCTTCGGCTTGGCTCGGGATTGCCCCAAAGGGGTTTCCCCGAATTCACCCGATTTTTTTACATCGCATTACTGCGAAGTGGACCGAAAATCAGTCCTTCGCTCTACCACTGAGCTACCTCGGCATTCCAGTGGACTTGAGGAGATTCGAACTCCTGACCTTCGCCTTGCAAAGGCGTTGCTCTACCAGCTGAGCTACAAGCCCGTATTCCTCAATCCAGTACGAAATAATATATCAACATTTAACAAAAAAGTCAATAAATGGTAAAATATATTAACCTTAGTCTTCATCAAATATTTATGCTGTATACAATTTTGCATTTTCCGGAAATTCGTTTCGCCGGCCAAATGATTTTGGCGATTTTGCTCGGCGGATTGATCGGTTGGCAAAGAGAACGTTGGCATCGCGCGGCCGGACTCCGCACTTTCGCTTTGGTAACCGCCGGAGCCACTCTTTTTACGATTCTTTCCAGGAACGCCTTTGGAGAAAATGAGTCAAGCAGGGTGGCGGCTGCCGTTGTTACCGGTATTGGCTTTCTTGGCGCCGGCACTATTTTGCACAAAAAAGATCGAGTTGAAGGCCTCACAACCGCGGCCGGCCTTTGGATCACAGCGGCAGTGGGCATGGTGATTGGCGTGGGATATTATCTCCTTGCCGCCATTGCAACTCTAATAATTTTTATTGCTCTTATGATTGATCCGAGGAAAAAACTTTTGAAGAGAAAAAAGAAGAAAAAATGGTGGCGACTATAATCCAGAACAGCATTGACAAATCATTTTTAAAATACGGCACATCAACAAGTCCGTGAACAATAATAACAACAAGAACAGCAATTAAAGCAGAGCCAAGAATTTTGTCTCTGTTTTTTATTTTGAATGCCAGATAAAAAGAATAGACAAAAATGCCAATCGCTGACAGAAGACCGAACAAGCCGATTTCCGTCCAAAAATTTAGAAAACTATTATGCGGATATATGAGACGTTCCAATTCCACCGGGTTGTAATATGGTTTTTCCACTTTGCGAAAATATTGGCGAATGCCTGTGCCTAGGAAAAAATTCTTGGGAGATGAAGTTAGAAATGTCATGGAGTGGCTCCATAAGGTAAGACGATTTTGTCCGGCTCTGTCTTGAAACAAAACAGCCGAGCGGATTTGCGGAATGGCAAGAGCGATAATAATTCCGGATAAAACGGTAATGAGAGCTATTTTTTTGTAACCAAGAAAAAAAGCCATGACCACAAACCCCGCTCCAAGGGCGATCCACGCGCCTTGGGAGAAGGAAAAGAATATAGCAAGAATAGAAATAAATGTCATTGCGAGGAGACCCACATTGGCGGGTCGACGAAGCAATCCCATTGTCCAAGAGAAAAAAGCTACAGAAGCTGTTTGTGTATGGGATTGCTTCGTCGCTCCGTTCCTCGCAATGACAGCTAAAGAGAGCATCACAATCGGAGCCAAATACAGCCCTACCGCATTCGGTGTTGTAAAAAAAGAAGTTACCCGCCCGTTCAATTCATCATCCCACAAACTGGGCGGAAATAGTTGTCCGGTAAGTTTTTGAACAATAGCAACAACACTCACGCTAACCGTAGACAAAGCCAAAAACCAGATCAAATCTCGCGGTTTTATTTTTCGCCCCACCAACATCACAAACAAAAGCATCGGTTCCAAAAAGTACGCTCGCCACTGCCCCAGCGATTTATACCACATGTCGCTCACAAAAATTGACACGACAGAAGACAGAAAAAACAGACAGAAAAAAAACGTGAACCACGGCCGCTTTTTTGCCTCTCTCAAAATATTTGGCCAATCTTCGCGCGCGTATTTGATAATCCAAACCAAAAAAAGCGCGCCAAAAGAAACTTCCAAAAGAGTTGTCGGCAAAGAGCCAATGTTAAATCTGATTAAATAAGCCGGGAGTAAAATTATAAAAATTCCGACGGCAAGGCGGAAGTTTTTATGCGACAAATAACAGAAGAGTAAAAAATATATCAGGGAAAATATCAACATAAATTATTTAATACTTCTTTTCTGTCATTCCCCCGACTTAGTCGGGGGAATGACAATAAGCAAAGCTCTACCACTTTAGCTCCTCATGCTCAAGCATGTAATTTAAGCGTATTATGTTATATGAAATAAACTCATTATCTATCGTGCCGTCCAAGGCCATTTGCACCGCTTTTTCAAAAGGCACAAAAACCGCTTTGGAATCTTCGCCATCTTCTTGAGGAAGCGGATCATAAACTAAATCTTTGGCGACAAAAACATAGATGTCCCACAGCAAAGTATTGCTCGGCGATTTTGTAAAAAGAAGCTCAAGTTTTTTCGCGCGATAGCCGGATTCTTCCCTCATCTCGCGAATTATGGCTTTTCTGGGCGTGTCTCCCAGCTTGTCAACACGGCCCCCGGGCAAAAACCAGACATTTTTCTTGTAACCATGCCGATATTCCTTTATCATCAGCAATTCGCCTTTGTCATTAAAAGCCAAAACGCTCACGCTGGGAAATCGCTCGCAATATTCAAAAATCGCCT
>JAHJCN010000122.1 GCA_018812905.1 Patescibacteria group bacterium | reverse complement strand
TTTTTAAATAAATTTATCATTTTTTTAGATACTTTTATGTCAATCTTCAAGCCGCAACCTCTAAAAACCACAGATCGCAAGTTTCTTTCCAAAAACAAGAACGTTATCCCACTTCCGGATTTAATAGAAGTCCAAAAGAACTCCTATAGCTGGTTTTTGAAAAACGGCGTCAAAGAGCTGTTTGATGAATTATCCCCAATTACCGACTTTGCCGGTCGTAATTTGGAGCTATATTTGGAAGATTATTACTTGGATGAGCCAAAATTTGATGAAATGACTTGCCGTTCACGCAATACCACTTTTGAAGCTCCTTTGCGAGTTACGGCCAAATTGGTCAATAAAGGCACAAAAAGCGTCAAATCTCAAGAAATTTATCTGGGCGATATCCCGGTAATGACAGATCGTGGCACTTTTATCGTCAATGGCATTGAAAGAGTGGTTGTTTCCCAGCTTATTCGTTCGGCCGGCGTCTTCTTTACCGCCGAAAATGTGCGTGGTCGTCGATATTATGGCGCAAAAATAATTCCGAATCGTGGCGCTTGGATTGAAATCGAAACCGATCAAAACAATGTGCTTTGGATTAAAGTGGATAGAAAGAGAAAAGTGGCCGCCACTTCGCTTTTGCGCGCTTTCGGCATAGGCACCGATGAGGAATTGATTGAGGCCTTCAAAGATGCCGATACGCATCCCACTATCAACTATGTTGAATCTACCATCAAAAAAGATGAAGCTCAGAGCACGGACGAAGGTTTGATTGAAGTTTACAAGAAAATTCGACCGGGTGATTTGGCCACCGCCGACAACGCCAAAAGTTTGATCCACGCCATGTTCTTCAATTTTGATCGTTATGATCTTGGCCGCGTGGGTGTTTACAAGTTTGATACAAAATTTGATTTAGGATACACATCGGAAGATTTTGATAAAAAAGAAAATCGTGTTTTATCTCCGGAAAAACTACTTCTCGTGCTCAAAGACGTGGTTCGTTTGAATGTTACACAAGAAGAACCGGATGATATTGACCATTTGGGTAATCGCCGCATCCGCGCGGTGGGTGAATTGGCTCAAAACAGATTCCGTGTGGGCTTGGCCAGAATGGAGCGCATCATCAAAGATCGCATGAGCACCTATGAGCCCGAACAACTAAATCCGAACAAGCTCATTAATGCTCGTCCGGTTGTTTCGGCTATTCGCGAGTTTTTCATGAGCTCCCAGCTTTCTCAATTCATGGACCAAACCAACCCATTGTCCGAATTGGAACACAAACGTCGTTTGTCCGCGCTTGGTCCGGGCGGGTTGGCTCGTGATCGCGCAGGCTTTGAAGTGCGCGATGTGCACACCACACATTATGGCCGCATTTGTCCCATTGCCACTCCGGAAGGACCGAACATTGGTTTGGTGAATCATCTTTCCAGTTATGCTCGCGTCAATGAATTCGGCTTCATCGAAACTCCCTACAGAAAAGTTTTAAAGCAAGTGGAAAACAAACCGGAATTTACCGAAGGAGAAATTTTAAACGAAGAAACAGCTGGAATTGACGCCGGCACTTTGATTACCAAAGATTTGGCAGCCAAATTGGCCAAAAATAAGGCGGAAAAAATTTCCGTTAAACCGCGCGTCACCAATGAAATTGTATATTTAAACGCTTTTAAAGAAGAGAAATCCGTCACTGCTCCGGCTACCACCAAAATTGATGCCGAAGGTTTTTTTGTGGAAGAAAATACTCCGGCTCGCGTTCATGGCGAACCCGGCGTATCAAGCGCCAATGAGGTCGACTATGTTGATGTGGCTTCCAATCAATGTATTTCCATTGCCACTTCTTGTATTCCATTTTTGGAGCATGATGACGCCACTCGCGCGCTCATGGGCACAAACATGCAGCGCCAGGCCGTTCCTTGTATTCGTCCGCAACCTCCGTTGGTTGGCACCGGTTTGGAAAAGGACGCCGCTCGTTATTCCGGCCACATGATAATTGCAGACGCTGATGGGGAAATCACCGAAGCTGATGGCGGCCGCATTGTTTTAGCAACAAAAAAAGGCGATAAAATCACATATTATTTAAATAAATTTTTACGTTCCAATGCTTCCACTTGCATCAACCAACATCCGATGGTGGTGGTTGGCGACAAAGTGAAAAAAGGCCAGCCATTGTCTGATGGCCCGTCTATCCGCGACGCGGAATTGGCTTTGGGTCAGAATGTGCTCGTTGCCTACATGGCCTGGGACGGCTACAACTATGAAGACGCGGTTATTATTTCCGAAAGATTGGTACAGCAAGATCGCTTCACTTCCGTGCATATCGAGGACTACACCGTGGATGTGCGCGAGACCAAACTTGGGCCGGAAGTGGTTACCTCCGACATTCCAAATGTTTCCGAAGAAAAATTAAAAAATCTTGATTCCGAAGGCATTGTGCGTATTGGCGCCGAGGTAAAATCCGGCGATATTTTGGTTGGTAAAATCACTCCAAAAGGTGAAACGGAATTATCAGCGGAAGAAAGATTGTTGCGCGCCATATTCGGTGAAAAGGCTCGCGATGTTCGCGATTCTTCTTTGTATTTGGAACATGGCGAACATGGCAAGGTTATTGGCATTAAAGTGTTTTCGGCCGAAGCCGGCGACAAACTTCAACCCGGCGTAATAAAGCAGGTACAGGTGACCGTGGCCGATATGCGCAAAATTCAAGTGGGCGACAAAATGGCCGGTCGCCACGGCAACAAGGGTGTTATCTCCAAAGTCGTTCCGGCTGAAGATATGCCATTTTTGCCCGATGGTACTCCCATTGATATTATTCTTTCCCCGCTTGGCGTTGTGTCTCGTATGAACCTGGGTCAGCTTTTGGAAACCCATTTGGGTTTGGCGGCCAACGCTTTGGGCTACAAAATAGCCACGCCTCCGCTTGATGGTTTGACAGAAGAGCAAATTAAAAGCGAATTGGAAAAAGCCGGTTGTCCACTAAACGGCCAGATGCAACTTTGTGATGGCCGAACAGGCGAACCGTATGACCACAAAGTGACTGTGGGTTACAACTACATGCTCAAATTGAACCACATGGTGGAAGACAAAATTCATCAACGTTCCATTGGTCCATATAGTTTAATCACACAACAGCCATTGGGTGGAAAGGCTCAATTTGGCGGTCAGAGATTCGGTGAAATGGAAGTTTGGGCCATTGAAGCCTATGGCGCCGCGCATACCTTGCAAGAGCTTTTGACTATTAAATCCGATGATGTGCCGGGTCGTTCCAAAGCCTATGAGGCCATTATTAAGGGCGAAGAAGTGAGGAGGGTAAATATTCCGGAATCATTCAACGTGTTGGTGCGCGAATTGAAAGGTCTGGCGCTTGAAGTTGAACTTTTGAAACGTTCCGAATCCGGTGAATATCGCCCGGCGGCAGAAGTTAAGGCAGAGGAAGAAAAACGAAGAAAATTGGATGAGCAGAATTCCGATGCAACTCCGGTTGTTGTAGAAAACAAATAACTTCCTTATTATCAATCATCTCTAAACTTTAACTATGGCCTACGAACATCATCATAATCCAGCCGCGGACTTTGACGCCATTCGTTTGCGTCTGGCTTCGCCCGAAGTCATTCGCGCTTGGTCTCACGGCGAAGTGCACAAACCGGAAACCATCAACTATCGCACGCAAAAGCCGGAAAAAGGCGGTTTGTTTGCCGAAGAAATTTTTGGCCCCACCAAAGATTGGGAGTGCTATTGCGGCAAATACAAAAAAATTCGCTACAAGGGCATTGTCTGCGACAAGTGCGGTGTGGAAGTGACGCATTCTTTGGTTCGCCGTGAACGCATGGGTCATATCGAACTTTCCGCTCCGGTTTCTCACATCTGGTTTTTACGCTCGGTGCCTTCCAAAGTTGGTTTGGTTTTGGATCTTTCCGCTCAAGCTTTGGAAAAGGTGATATATTTTGCTTCCTTCATCATCACTCATGTGAACGAGGAGGGTAAAAAACAAACCTCCGATCTTTTGCGCCAAGAATTTAAAACCAAGAAGAAACAAATTGAGCGCGAACTTGAGGCCGATATTAAAAAAGCCAATGATGAAAAGGCCGGTAGCAAGGCATTGGATGCCGCACAGGTGGAAGGGGAGCGAAAACTCAAGGCATTGGAAGCGGATTTTCAATTGGCCGACAAAGAGCTAAAGGAAATCCAGGTCATGAAAATTATTTCAGAAAATAAATATCAGGAATTATCTTTGCGCTATGGTCATTTGTTTGAAGCTTCCATTGGCGCCGATGGCGTGCGTAGTTTGTTAGAAAGGGTTAATTTTGAGGAAACTATCAATAGATTGACCGATGAACAGGCTGTTTCCAAGGGTGCCAAGTTGGAGCGCATCATTCGTCGCAGAAAACTTTTAAAAAGCTTACACATGAATGGCATTCGTCCGGAGTGGATGATTTTGAAATGCATTCCGGTGATTCCGCCGGATTTGCGCCCGATGGTGGCTCTGGACGGTGGACGTTTTGCCACTTCCGATTTAAACGATCTGTATCGTCGTGTCATCAACCGCAACAATCGCTTGCGCCGTCTTTTGGAATTGAACGCACCGGAAGTTATCTGTCGCAACGAGAAACGCATGTTGCAAGAGGCAGTGGATGCGTTGGTAGACAACAATGCCAGACACAGCAAAACAGTCACCGCCGCCACCGGCCAAAAGAGACAGCTTCGATCTCTGGCCGACATTTTGAAAGGCAAACAAGGCCGTTTTCGCCAAAATTTGCTCGGCAAGCGCGTTGATTATTCCGGTCGTTCGGTTATCGTGGTTGGACCGAATTTGAGCATTGATGAATGCGGTTTGCCCAAGCGTATGGCTTTGGAACTTTTTAAACCGTTTGTCATGAGCGAAATCATTAAACGCGAATTGGCTCATAATGTGCGCAGTGCCAGCCGGTTTATTGAATCCGAGCAGGACGAAGTTTGGGATATTTTAGAAGAATTAACAAAACATACGCGCGTGCTTCTAAATCGCGCGCCAACCTTGCATCGTTTGGGTATTCAGGCGTTTCATCCGCGTTTAGTGGAGGGCAACGCCATTCATTTGCACCCATTGGTTTGTACCGCTTTTAACGCCGACTTTGACGGCGATCAGATGGCCGTGCATTTGCCCCTAACCGCCGAAGCTCGCGATGAAGCCGAGAATTTGATGGCCGCGGAAAAGAATCTCTTGAAACCGGCCACGGGCCAGCCGATTATTACTCCGAAACAGGACGTGGTTTTGGGCTGTTTCTATCTCACTCGTTCGGAAGAAGGCGTTGTCGAAGAAAATCTCAAGTCCTTTTATTCGGAAAAAGACGCGGTTTTTGCCTACAAAACCCGCGCTGTTAAGCTACACGACAAAATCAAGGTGCGTTTCGCTAATTTGGAAAAATTTGAAGAAGGCACCAGTCCGGTGATAGAAACTTCTGTTGGACGCATTTTGTTCAACGGCGTTTTGCCGGCCAAATTGCCATATTTTAACGAAGTAATCAATGTAAAGAAATTGTCTAAAATTATCAGCTTGTGCTTGGAATATTATGGCCAGCAAGAGACAGCTTTCTTTGTGGATGAATTGAAAAACTTGGGCTTTAAATATGCCACCAAATCCGGCTATTCTTTGGGCATGGATGACTTCCCCAATATTCCGGAAAAGGCCGGTTTGTTAAAGGAATGCGACAAGATGGTGATGGAAGTTGAAGAGCAATACCGCGAAGGTTTGCTCACTCAAGCCGAACGCAAAAGTAAAATTTTGGAAATCTGGACCGAGGTGCGCGATAAGATTTTGACCAATAATCAAGTCATGTTAGACAAGAACGGTCCAGTATGGGCCATGATTGATTCGGGCGCGCGCGGTACCATGGGTCAGCTGGGTCAGGTTATTGGTATGAAAGGTCTGGTGGCCTCTCCATCCGGCGACATCATTGAGTTGCCGGTAAAAGGCAACTTCAAAGAAGGTTTCAATCCTTTGGAATTTTTCATTTCTTCGCATGGTACCAGAAAAGGTTTGTCCGATACTGCTTTGCGCACTTCCAACGCCGGTTATTTAACCCGTCGTTTGGTGGATGTGGCACAAGATTTGGTTATTCTTGAAGAAGATTGCGGCGATAAGAACGGTGAATTGTTTACTGTGACTCAATCCAAAGAAATGGGCGAGAAATTATCCGATCGCGTGTGGGGCCGCTATGCTTTGGATGATATAAAAGTGGGGAAAAAGGTTGTTTTGAAAGCCGGAGAAATCATTGATGACAAAATTTGTCGTTTGATTGACGATAACAATATTGAATCTGTGGCTGTGCGCAGTGTTTTGCAATGCAAATTACCCAAAGGCGTTTGCCGTAAGTGTTATGGTTTTGACTTGGCATACAATAAACCGGTGAAAGATGGCGTGGCCGTGGGTGTCATTGCCGCGCAATCCATCGGTGAACCGGGCACACAGCTCACTTTGCGAACCTTTCACACCGGTGGTGTGGCCGGTTCGGATATTACGCAGGGCTTGCCTCGCGTGGAAGAATTGTTTGAAGTTCGCGCTCCCAAACACCAGGCCTTTTTGGCTGATGTTGACGGCAAGGTGAACATTGAAGACGCCGACGGTAAAATTATTACTTCTCCATCCGGAAAGAAGATTTTTGAAGGACGACGCGGACAAAAAATCATCCGTATTGAATTTGAGGGCATGGATGAATTGAAAATAAAATTTAAATCGGAAGATGAACTTATGGTGAAAGACGGCGACACTGTGCCGGCTGATGCGGTGCTGTTGGTGCGAGGATCTTCGGGTGAAGAAGTGAAAACAAAATATCAGAGCAGTGTGAAAATCGTCAAGAACACTATGACTTTGTCCTATGAAGGTCCGCGTGTGCGTGAATTCATCATACCTTTGGGATATAAGATGTATGTTAAAGATGGTGAAATGATAAAAAAAGGCGACCAGATTACGGATGGAAGTATAAACTTGCAAGAATTGTTTGAACTGCGTGGGCGTGAATCCGTACAGCGATATATCATTAGCGAGGTTCAGCATATCTATTCTTCTCAAGGCCAGAAAGTGAACGATAAACACATGGAGCTCATCATCAAACAGATGTTTTCTCGCATGTATGTGGAAGATGCCGGTGATACGGATTTACTTCCGGGCGAGATAGTAGAGAAATCACAAATGGAATATGCTAATCGTCAGACCAAGAAAGATGGTGGAAAGTTGTCTGTGGGTCGCGAGCTTTTGCTCGGTATCAGCAAGGTTTCGCTTACCACCCAGAGCTTCTTGTCGGCCGCTTCGTTCCAGGAAACAGCTCGTATTCTTATAAACACAGCCATCACCGGCAGGATTGATTATTTGGAAGGCTTGAAAGAAAACGTTATTATCGGTCGTTTGATTCCTGCAGGGACGGGTTTTAAGAAATAATGATTTGATTAAAAAGAGACTTCGCATAATACGAAGTCTCTTTTTTAATATTTGTATTTAAACAATTTGTATGAATGTAGGGGTTCCGGCCGGCAACGTTCGATTTGAACGTGCCGGCCGGAGGGTGATCCCTTTGGTCACTCCTCCTGCCACAAGAGCAGGAATTCTTCGTGCTGAGAGTGGCTGGGCATGACGAGGATCTTGACCCGGTCAAGCGCCAGGTCTTCTTCGTCAAGGAAGTTACAGAGCACCTGAATGGCCGGTGTGATGTGGAATTGCGTATCGTCCTCCTTGCTCGTTGCGTGTTCGACTATAGTTTTGAACCTTCTGTGCTTGGTAACCATGATACCTCCCCGACTTAGTTTAAGGGAATCGCCCGACCTCCTCTCTCGAGATCGGATTCGTAATTTAAGCACAAATTTTCTTCCATGTCAATAGTAATCAAAACAAAAAAGAGGTATTTTTTAACCTCTTTTTCCAGCCCCAGATTATTATTTAACAATCTTTATCCCTCTCAGCCCGAGAAAAAATAATCCCAGAATAATAATTTTTAAAATATAATGACCGTGAATATCTAAAAAGTATTTGGTCATTGGAGTGATTTTTCCAACTAGCAGATGAACAACAACGCCGATAGGCAAAGTCAGAAATAACCAATTTCGTTTTGGTATGTTGATCCTAAGTTTTAGAAATAATTTTGACAGCAGGGGAGCGAGCAAGTAAATGCCCAAAAACGCTACTATAAAATCAAACACTGCGTAGCCACCGATGCGAAATTGCCTTAAGTAATCAATTGAAAACATATGATGAGGGTTAACGTTTCGGCATCATCCGAAGTTTTTGTGCATCGATAGCGGAACAAAAATTTGGGAGAAGGAATTTTTCTTACCTTGAATTATAAATGTGAAAAATTCCTGAACCGCAGATGCCGTGTCGTGCGATGCCTTTTTTAAAATAAACAATTATCTTATTAATAAAAAAATTTTATCTCTTATTGTATCTCGCACATCTCTGGTTTTGCCTAGTGTCATTTCAAAAGGATCATCAATATCCCAAAAAATTATATTTTCAGATTTAAGTAAAAAATTTGGACATTGCTTTTTTTTACATAAGACTATAATTTTTTCTTCCTTATTATTTGATTTTTAATAAATCACCGTCGAGAACTACAGGTTTCATTGCGTTAATTTCGTCAGTATATGAAATATTCGGAATATTGTTGTATAGATAAATCGTTTTATTTAGTACGTGGGCAAATCCAATTTCGAGAAAAGTGTTACCACCGATGTAATTAGAAATATCTTTTTTATCTAGATTCAAAACAAGGATAGCATCTGATTCAGATATTTTATTGTAGTATCGTTTGATTACATCATCTTTTATTTTGCGCAAGGCACTTTCTCGAAAGGAGACATCTCCGTTTTTATTCTTTTCATTTAAAAAATCTTCTAGCGTCAGTTCACCGTCAATAATGCGTTGGCTCGTAAGTGGTATGTCGACATTATGACCTTGATTAGAAAGAATATCTGCTATCTCCTTAATTTTGGGTGTGAAATCAATGCTTCCACAAATAACGATTTTCATAGATTAGGTGATTTATTAAAAATCTTTTTAATTGGTAATAGAAAAATAAATGGCAATTGAATATAACGTGTCCGAATATCTGAAGTGCGATAGCATTCGGGTGGAACGAAGAGAAACCAGATATTCGGTGTTATCGGATGTTGCTCGCCGTCGTTTTTAAAGCGTTTAACAACTTTTCTTTGAGAACTGCTAAATCTTCGTCATTTGGCCTTGCTTCTTCAGCATATCTTATACTTTTATCTATGCACCAGGTTACACCTTGCGGACGGGGGTCGTTTTCGTATCTCGGGAAAATATGCCAATGTAAATGCTCATCAGTATTGCCCAATAATTTATAATTTAGCTTTTTTGGTTGAAAAGCAATATTTACTGCTTCGGCAACTTCGCTCATCTCTTCCAAAAATTTTATTCTAAAATATTTATCAAGTTGATGCAATTCCGTTTTGTGTTGTTTGCAAAGAAAGAGGGTGTAACCTCTGAAAAATTGGAAATCTCCAACCACAACATATCCAGTTTCAAGTTCTGCAACAAAATATCGCATATGCCGTGTTGTACGATGTAAATTTTTTATCCTTTTTTATATTTTCCCGTGTCGCCGTCTCGTTATTAATAATCGCGAACAAAATTTTTCCGTTTTGGATTTTGGCAGAGGGGCGAGGGGTGAATGCCCAAAAGAAAAAATATTATATATAATCGTCATTTTTTAATGTTTGTCCGATTTATTTTGGTGGATTTTTTAGTAATTTATTTTTTCTAAATTTTGGCAAGTAATTATTTTTCGACACTACCGGCCGACCCAATTCTTTTTCTAATTCTATTCTGGCATTCCCAGCCACTCTCCCGCCTCGGTGTGCGTCGTGCTTTAGTTTTGCTACACCGGTTGAATTTTCGGTGCGATGAATTTCTGTTGTGGATCTTTCTCCAAGCATGGTAAAAATTAGTTCAAAATCGTCCATG
>JAHJCN010000010.1 GCA_018812905.1 Patescibacteria group bacterium | reverse complement strand
TAGTTCTTAACCATGGCTCGTACACAAAAATTGAAAGGTTGAGCCATTTGAAGTAATTATACCAGAAAAAGGCTATGGTGGGTATGTGGGTGTTGATAAGTGGGAAAAAATAAGCTAGAATAGCGTAAGTGGATAGTTTAATTTTCAATTTTTAATTTTCATTGAATTTTCAAAACTCAATTTTCAAATTTCAAAAATTAGATTTACTCAATTTATGAGCTGTTTCGGCTAGAAGCCGATCCGCCTATGGCGGAAATTGTTCATTGTTAATTGATAATTGATTGAAAATTAAAAATTGAAAATTTCCATATCATTCATTACATATTATGCTCAAACTATACAATTCCCTTGCTCGCAAAATTGAAGAATTCAAACCAGTCAAGAAGACCAAGGTCGGCATGTATACCTGCGGGCCCACGGTGTATAACTACGCTCATATCGGTAATTTGCGCACCTATGTATTTGAAGATATTTTAAAGAAAGTTCTGCGCGCCAATGGCTATAAAGTAAAGCACGTGATGAATATCACGGATGTGGGCCACCTTACGAGCGACGCGGATCAAGGAGAAGACAAAATTGAAAAAGGGTCCAAGCGGGAAGGCAAAACTGCCTGGGAAATCGCGGACTTCTATACTAAAGCATTTAAAAGCGACATCAAAGATTTGGGCATTGAGGAGCCGAATGTTTGGTGCCGAGCGACCGAGCACATCAAACAGCAAATTAAATTGATAAAGAGGCTGGAAAAAAAGGGCTTCACATATCAAACCGCCGATGGAATATATTTTGATACTTCAAAATTAAGCGATTATGGACGATTGGCGAATCTGCAACACCAAGAATTGCGCGCCGGAGCGCGCGTGGATGTTGGCGACAAAAAAAATATCACGGATTTTGCTTTGTGGAAATTTTCTCCCAAACTGGAAACGCGCCAAATGGAATGGCTGAGTCCTTGGGGCATGGGTTTCCCAGGTTGGCATGTTGAGTGCTCGGCCATGGCCGAAGAATATCTGGGACAACCTTTTGATATCCACTGCGGAGGCATCGACCACCTTTCCGTACATCACCCGAATGAAATGGCGCAAAGTGAGGCGGCCTATGGCAAGCCCCTGGCGAATTATTGGCTACATGGAGAATTTTTGCTCATCCCGGGCGGAGAAAAAATGGCAAAATCGGACGAAAATTTTATAACTCTTGATACATTAAAAAAACGAGGTATCAATCCCCTTAGCTATCGATATTTCTTGCTTCAAACGCACTACCGCAAACAACTCACTTTCTCCTGGGAGGCACTGGAGGCGGCGCAAAACGGTTTGCAACATTTATATCGTTCGGCCACTGTCATTTCAAACCAGACCGACTTTTCATCAGCCGAAGCCTTGGCGAAGGCGCAAGAATCTCTCAAAACAAAATTCTTTGAGCACATCAATGACGACTTGGACACTCCGGGCGCTTTGGCTTTGATTTGGACAGCGCTTAAAGATAAAACAATAAGTTTGGAAACACTTTTAAAATTAGACGAGGTTTTGGGACTAAAAATCAAAGAAAACATGGAACAGAAAGAGGAAGAATTGCCGGAAAAGATTAAAATGCTTATCAGCGAACGCGACAACGCTCGCGCCGAGAAAGATTGGACAAAAAGCGATGACATCAGAGGCAAGTTGGAAAAAATGGGTTATGAAGTAGAAGATACTAAGGATGGACAAAAAATATGTAAATTGTTATAGTTAATGTTTATTATCTAATTTTAAAAGTCCGCACCAGCGGACTCTTTAATTTTGATCTTTGATTTTTACATTTTTAATTTTTTACATCCACTTTTTCCTCTTGAAAATCGTGATCATCATTATCATGCCGGCTGCCAACAAAATAGTAATTCCCGCAAAACCTCCGCGCCAATACAAAAAAGGATTGCCCGGCGTGTTTATATTCGCCCAAGTGGCAATTAAAGATAATGGGAATGTAATAACCGAAATAATCGTCAACGTGCGCATCACCTCGTTGGTACGCAAATCCAAAAGCGATTCATTGGTTTCGTGCAAGGCATTGATGGTCTCTTTCTGGCTCTCCAACATGTGCCAAATTTCATTGGCAAATTCACGCAGGGAATTGATGTATCCTTGGTACGAGACAAGGTCCAGCTCTCTGCCGCTATACATTATTAGGCGCCCCAGCACGGTGCGATGCCCCTGCATTGTACGACGAAAAGTGACAACATTGGTTTTTAGACGCAAAATTTCTTCAATCATCACCTTGCCCTTGGAACGGCTGAATATTTTTTTGTCC
>JAHJCN010000121.1 GCA_018812905.1 Patescibacteria group bacterium | reverse complement strand
TGATTATATGCTCCGGGGCTGGGATTCGAACCCAGGACCAATTGGTTACACTTGTCTACTGCTTTCGCAATAGGGTGGACTATATCATCATCCTAGCAATTGCTAGGAGCGAGGCGCTTCCACTGTTTTCACAGTGTACTCCCGTTAGGGATAGTCTCTGAACCTTTCCCGACTAAGTCGGGACTTGGCTGCTGATTACCATAGCTTGTCGCTTTAGGCTTCCAGCAATTCACCTCGTTTTTCATCCTTGATTACTCAAGGAAGCTGCGTTATACCATCATGTATTTCTCTGTGGCAATTTGCACAAAGTAAAATGCACTTATCAAGTTCGGCTTTAACTTTTTCCCAGCTTCTGGTATAGCCCTTCGCTGAGATGCCAAAATCTTTCGCACTTGAATCTCTATGATGAAACTCAAGCGCATTATTGCATCTACCATATCCACAAATTGCGCATGATCCGCCCTTATAATCGACTGACATCTTACGAATTTTTTTCGCCTTTTGTCAACCGCTTTTACCATATAGGCGGCACGATCAGCATACCTCCTTTTTTCTCTTCCCATAAAATTGAATATTATGGTAAGAACATGTTCACAGCCAACTGCGCTACCGCTGCGCTACCCCGGAATAAATTGTTAAATGTGCCAATATTATACGCAAATATTCAAATAATGTCAATATCCAGATTATAGCAATTGATAGCTCTTTTCGGGCTTTTTAACACCCTTGAACACCACATCGGTGATATTGTACACCCCGA
Source organism: Patescibacteria group bacterium (assembly GCA_018812905.1). Taxonomy (GTDB): domain Bacteria; phylum Patescibacteriota; class Patescibacteriia; order Magasanikbacterales; family GWA2-37-8; genus JAHJCN01. The sequence goes on along the minus strand of JAHJCN010000121.1, from coordinate 4,870 downwards.
ATTGTCGGCTATCCAAATAGCCGGCCATCGCGGCTTCAGCCAGCCAACCCGATTCAACCCAGTCAAAAAGCCATTCGTCGGCATATTTGGGCATGTCCTGCGAAATGCCTGCTCCAATGGTTTTGAGCCAGCGCCTGTTGTATACCTCTTGCGAGCCCAAAGCCGGAGCCATAATTATTGGCAAGCCGAGTGCGGAATAAAATACTAATTCACTTGGCTTCGTCCATAAAATATCGGAGTCGCGTAAAGCCGAATTAAAATTTTTGAAATAATCTTCAATGTTTAGATCAAAAATTATGCGCAAATTTTTATCGAGGCATCTTGTCAGATTAAGTTTGGCAACTTGCTTTTTAAAATAACAATATGTGTCATTGCGAGTGCCGGCCACCAAATTGAAATTAATTTTACGCTTAATGATTTTTTTGCGCAAACTGAACAGAATGTCTTTGGCGAGGTTTCTCTGCGCGCCCGCTCCACCTACGGCGAAGGTTAATGTTAGCGGATGTTTATGCCTGGCGTGCAGTTTAACCCCCTTTAAAAATTGTTGCACAGTCCCACCATATTTTTTCCTATATCTTTTTTCCGGATCAAGATTCACGATCCTATCCGCCAAATCTTTTTCTAAATTTTTAAGATTCAAACTTCCGACATTTTCTTCGGGCAACGGAAAACCGGTCAGAAAAATATTTTCTTCTTTAACTGTGTACAATTTCAATCTTTCCACCACCCGTCGGCAGGGGGCCAAATATTTTACCCTGCTTTTTTTGGGATGCATTGGCGCCCACGCGCGACTGATATCCGCATCGCACACTACAACATAAATATCATTTTTAAAACCATGCACTTCGGCGAAAAAAGCCACGGCCGGAAAAGTGGTGATCAGCGGGATGTCTTCCTTGTTCATCAATTCAACAAGGTTTCTCCCCCACCCCGCGCGAATGGCCGCATACATTGTTTTAAGCTGGAAAGAAGGTTTCGACAAATCACGCCGAGGATAAAACGGCGGAATTTTCTGCATGCTGTCAATGAACGCGTCAAACAAAAAATCACCGACAATCGGCACTTTTTTAACCCTGGAAAAAAGTTCATAAAAAAGCCTGGTGTTTTTCCAAATTCTTCTATCGTTGGCAGGAATACCTTGATAATTATTTGCAATCCAAATTTTGCCATCCGGAGAAAGATGTCTTAATGGATATGCCGCTCTTTGATGGCCATAGCCCATGTCCACGGCCACCACCCATGCTTTGTGTCCCTCCATATTACGCATGACGTTTATTTATCGCAAACAAAAAACCCATTGATTTATCAAATTTTGACGGAAAACTTTGTACACTAAATCCGTTTTCACGCAAAATATTTTCCAATTCACGAAAATTTTCTGATCTGCTATTATGATACTCCAAAATTATAAATTTTACCAGTGCAAAATCTTCCGATGACATACTTTCAAGCACTTCATACTCCCCTCCTTCAATATCCATTTTCATCAAAGAAATTTTTTTTATTTCATTTTTCGCGCAAAAATCTCTGAAGCTATATGTTTCTGTTTTAATTGATGAACATTTTTTCAAATCGGCAAATTTTGGCGACAATCTATAATTTATTGTTTCTTCATCTTTTTCCAACAGTCTCTTTCCTGTTTTGCCGGAAACGGCGCATTCAGCAACTATTATATTCTTCAATTTATTTTCTTTTATATGGCTATTTAACATTTCCAAATTTTCCGACGCCGGTTCCACGGCAAAAATTTTGACCTTGGGATTCAGGGCGCGACAATACATGCTAAAAAAACCAACATGCGCTCCTATGTCAAGTATGGGATCTTTGGCGACAAAGATGCTCTCTTCCGCGCTTTTGTATTCTCTAAATTTAAAAATCTCGCGCATGACGCTCTGATCGGCCTCATCGCGAATATTCAGCCTTAATTCCACTCCATTGAATTTTAACAATATTTTTTGCATGACAATATATTATCACTTTTTTGCCTTTATGTGAATATTGACTGTATGTGACGAAAGGAGCTAGAATATCGGCGGAGGACTGAACACTTTAGCTGAAGGAGGGAAGATTATGTATGAGGTACCGTTGGAAGCGTACATCGTGGTATTCAACTGCCTGGCAGTGCTGATCGCCATCTGGGGCTATCAGCAGGTTAGGCAACACATTCTGATGGAGGAAGCGCGAAAATGGGAGCTTGGAACCGGTTTCTATTCATTTGACTGCCAAAAAGATGGAAAGGCTCATCTGCCGAAAGACCACTGGGAGAAAATACGGGATATGGACCTGCTCTTATTGGCTCAAATCTTAAGAGCCACCACGGGGCGGGATGGCGAGTACTTGGCCACGGCTACCCATAATGGTATCGGGAGAGTGTGGAAACACATTCCTCTTGATGCAGAAATTTTCTGCCCAGGCCAATTCTACGTTGTTCGGCTCCGTGGCAAGCACGCCGAGATGGAGTGGCACAACGACGTGCTTGAAAGGAAAACGAAAACCTAGCGTGTTCATCGGGCCGCCGGTCCCTTCAACTCCGGCAATGCTACATTTTAAAAAGACGGTTTCTGCCGTCTTTTTTAATGCGATTAATTTGTTCCGAGGTCAGGATTCGAACCTGAATAAGTGGATTCAAAGTCCACTGTCCTGCCGTTAGACGACCTCGGAGTTTAATAAAAATTGTTTATAAAGGACCTCAGTCCAGCCGGTAATTTTTCTATTTAGCAATATACTTCTTCTCACAATGATTCTGATTACTCCGAAATAACCCTCGCCTTTATTTTTTCTATAACTCTTGTAATTGCTTTTCTTCAATCTTACGGCAATGGATATATAATTCCACACAAATGTCTGATTCACAAGTTCTGCAAAATCTTTTCAGCCATTCACAAAAATATTTTACCATCAACGGATCGCTATTACTAAACATTACTCTAGTCGCCACGCCATGCTCCTTTTGTTTACTTCCCTCAGCCCAATACAATGCTGTGCCTGCAAGCCAAAAAGTTTTCTCGTCCGAAGTTCAATAGCTCTATTACGCTCGTCGACTTTCGACATAATGAACATAGATTATATACATCTATAGTATACCTTCCCTGTTCATTTATGTTCACTAGACCTTTAATTGCCGTCTCATCGCAAGCCAACTTGAGAGGATGTTCAGCAATAATACAGCCAAAGCCTGAATTCCGAATATCATTAAGATATTAGAATTATAGTAATTTGTCAAGGAGAAACCGGTCGGGAAAGCAATGTTGAGATATGGATCAATCCACCCCAAAGCCAGAAACACCAACACCATTGTGACGCCAATACTTGCCACGGTAAACAAGAATGATTCAACCAAATATGGACCACGTATAAACCAATTGCTGGCGCCCACCAACCGCTTGATGCCAATTTCCGTGTGATGTGTGAAAATTGAAACACGGATAGTGTTGAAAATAATCAAAAATGCAATAATTGCGAACAAAATGGACAACCCCATGCCCATCTGTTCAACTCTGCTTGTGATATTCTGAATACGGTCAATCGCCTCTTCGTGCTGGTCAAAACTCTTCGCTTCGATTAGATAATCATATTCTGGCACGCTCAAAGAATCAATGATCTTTTTGTAATCTCCCGGTTCTTTGGTTTTTATAATCATCGTCGGCCCAAACGGATTCGCGCCCAATTCATTCAACGCATCCAGCACTTCTTGGCTCATTTTATGTCTTTCCTCAAAATTATTAAGCACATCATCTCGCGACCGAACATCCAAATTCACAACTTCGGGAAAGGACGAAATATAATTTTTTAATTCCGTAAGTTCTTTGTCGGTTATCGCACCGGACAAATATAGGCTGACATTAATTTGCTCTTTCACCAAATTAACCGCCTCCTTGGTGAGAATATCCACTGACCAAAGCACATTAACCGACAGCAACATCAATACCAATATCATGATTGTCATGAAAGACAATCCGATATTCCGCCAAATATCTTGCAAAGCAAATTTTAATATTCTAAAAAATGAAGTCATAAAAATTACAGACGATATTTACCCTCCTCCTCATCACTCACAATTTCTCCATTACGCAAAGTAATAACACGCTTCCGCAATTGATTTACAATTTCCCGGTTATGAGTGGCCAGCAAGATGGTGGTGCCAAATTCATTGATTTTTTTTAAAATTTCAATAATTTCTAAAGTATTTATGGAATCAAGATTGCCGGTTGGCTCATCGGCAATGATTATTTTTGGCCGATGCACAAGCGAACGGGCAATCGCCACTCTCTGTTGTTCACCACCCGAAAGCTGTTTTGGGTAGCGCCTCATTTTGTCGGAAAGGCCTACAATTTCCAAAACCTGTGGCACAACTGTTCGAATGCGATGAGGAATCTCGCCCACCACCTCCAAAGCAAATGCCACATTTTCGTATAGCGTTTTTTTGTATAAAAGCTTGAAATCCTGAAAAATCATGCCGATTTGACGGCGAAGATATGGAATTTCATCACGTTTGATGTTGGTGATATCCCAGGATCCGATTTCCACCCTGCCTTTAGTGGGCTTTTCTTCGGCAATGAGAAGTTTTGTGAGGGTGGTTTTTCCGGTACCGCTTTGACCAACCAAAGACACAAACTCGCCCGCCTTTATATGCAAATCAACATCGCGCAAAGCCACAGCGTCTTTGCTGTATAATTTTGTCACTCCCTGCAATTTTATCATATATATTAGTATAGCACATTCTGAAAAATAAAAAAACAACCAAGAAAGCGATAGCGGTTTTTGAAAACCAACCGGTCCGTCGTTTGTGGAATGAAAAGGAAGAAAAATGGTATTTTTCGGTGGTAGACATTATTCGGGTGTTAATTCAACAAGCTGATTATCAAACTGC
>JAHJCN010000120.1 GCA_018812905.1 Patescibacteria group bacterium | reverse complement strand
TGGCTCAAGGATTTCAGAAAATATTGCATTTGGTACGGGCACTTTGTTTTAGACAAATTTACCAAAGAAATCGCCAAAAGGGTGCGTCTCACCCATAAACAAGCGAATCATTTTTTGAGGGAAGAAGTGCGAGAAGTGTTGTTGCGAGCCGAGGCGGATGAGCATCTTTTAAACGAGCGCGTCAAATACTGCTTAATGCGCGCCACGGAAGAAGGAACCGAATATTTTTACGGCCAAGAAGCTAAGGAAATGATGGAAAAAATTGAAGTGGAAGAAGACACCATTGATTTGAGCGCCGGCTTTAAAGGTTCCACTGCTTGTCCGGGCAAAGTGACGGGTGCGGTAAAAATAGTCAATTCGATAGAGGACATAAAAAAGGTTGAAGCGGGGGATATAATGCTCGCCCTCACCACTTATCCGGCTTATCTTCCGGCCATGAAGCGCGCGGCGGCCATTGTCACCGAAGACGGCGGAATAACTTGCCACGCCGCCATTGTCAGTCGCGAATTCAGAATTCCCTGCGTGGTGGGAATAAGAAAGATTACCAAAATTTTGAAGGACGGAGATAGGATTGAAGTGGACGCGACGAACGGTGTCATAAAAATTATTAAATAATCAGAGGTTTTTTATGGAGGAAACAAAGCTTGCCCTTTTTAAGGGTAGAAAAATTCGTAGGACGATTCATAATAACGAGTGGTGGTTTTCCGTAACCGATGTCGTTGAGGCTCTGACAGATAGTGTTAATGGTCGAGATTATTGGTATAAAATGAAAATTCGCGTAAAGGATGAGGAAAAAATCGAGTTGTCGACAATTTGTCGACAACTGAAATTGAAATCATCTGATGGTAAAAAATATGAGACTGACTGCGCCAACACTGAGGGTATATTCCGTATAATCCAATCCATCCCATCGCCCAAGGCCGAGCCATTTAAGCGTTGGCTGGCACGAGTGGGATACGAGAGAATAAAAGAGATAGAGGATCCGGAGCTTGCCGCCAAACGCACGCGCATGCTGTACAAGCTAAAAGGATATCCGGATGATTGGATTGAAAAACGAATGCGAGGCATTGCCATCCGTGAAGAACTGACTGACGAATGGCAAAAGCGCGGTGCGCAGGAAAAAAGAGATTATGAAATTTTAACCGCGGAGATTTCTCAAGCAACTTTTGGTATGACGCCAAATGAGTACAAAAAGTTGAAAGGATTGAAGCGAGAGAATCTGCGCGATCACATGAATGATTTTGAATTGATTTTTTCCATGCTGGGCGAGCGCTCCACCACCGAAATACATCGCAATGAGAATTCTCGCGGTTTGCCGAAATTAAAATCAGATGCCAAAGCCGGCGGAGATATAGCGGGTGGAGCTCGGCATCAACTGGAAAAGCGTCTTAAACGGCCGGTTATAACCGGCGATAATTTCTTGCCACGAGGCGGAAATAGAAAATTGAAAAAGAAAAAAATATGAAATATTTACACGACAATTCCGATCCTTGGATGCTGGGAGAGGATATACCAAATTGTGACTTCTTTTTCTCTTCTTTATGGCTGAACTGTTTTGTAAATGAGTTTAGAACGCATACCGGACGCGCCTACAATAAAATTTTATGTAAATATGAAGGTTATCATTTGTGGTTTTATTTCGGTGAAAAAGATTCTTTTGAGGTCGGTGAAAATATCGTTAATAGGATTGTGAATGAAAACGGTTACGCGCAAAAAGTGAATAAAAATATCATTAAACAAGCGGATATACTAAGGAAATTTTCCGAGAAAATTCCGCAAAAAAATTTGGAAAAAATCAGCAATGAAAATCTGTGGAAAATATACGAGAAACATTTGGAACTGCATTCCACGTATTATACTTGGTGTTGGATTCCGGTTGCCGCTGATATGTTCCACAACAATTTAACCAATAGAGTAAAAAAACATCTCATGGATATCGGCGTATCCAACGGAAGACTAAATGAACTGTTTATCGCTCTCACCCAGCCATCGAAAAAATCCTTAATCTTCATTGAGCAAGAAGAACTGCTGAAAATCGCTTCAAAAATCGAAAATAACAAAGAGGCTCTTTCGCTGTTTAAAAACAATGAAGCGATAAAGGAAAAATTGCCAAAAAATATTTATCGGCTGATTGATAAACATCATAAAAAATATTATTACACCAAACACCTCTGGGTAGAAGGTGAATACACCATTAATGATTATTTGAATCAGTTGAGGGACATACTTTGTAGCGGTGTAAGCGCTGAAAGTATTTTGAAAAAAATGAACGATGAATTGAGAAATAACAAAATACAAAAGAAAAAAACATACAAGGAGTTGAACATTGATGATAGGTGGCAGAGCATCTTCAATGCTTTCGGCGGTTTTATGGTGACTAAAATTTATCGACGCTACGCTCAGATTTTGGCGATGCACCATATGTCGGCTATTTTAAAAGAGATTGCAAAAAGAAATTTTATCACTGAAAAGCAAGTTAGATTTATGATGCCCAGAGAAATCAAGGAACTTTTGTTGAACAATGTTTTGCGCGCGGAAGAATTGCTTTCAAGAAATAAACTGTGCGTATACTACGCGGAGAAAGATTTTGATATTGTGTATGCCAAAGACCAAGCGAATGAAATTTTGAAGGATGTTGAGAAAATAATTAATACGGACATTGCGGAATTAAAAGGCGATATTGGCTGTCCCGGCCAAGCAAGGGGCAGAGTAAAAATTATTATTCGCGCGGAAGATATGGTGAAAATGGAAGAGGGCGACATATTGGTTTCCATTGCCACCGATCCTGACATCGTGCCGGCCATGAAAAAAGCGGCAGCGATCGTGACAGAGCAGGGCGGTGTTACTTCGCACGCGGCTATTGTATCGCGGGAATTAAATATTCCGTGTGTCATTGGTACTAAAATTGCTACGCGGGTGTTGAAAGACGGAGATATGGTGGAGGTGGATGCAAATACCGGAATAATTAGGATAATTAATTGATTGATAGTACGAGAAATTCATAGAAAACAAAAAATAATCCCGAGAGGGATTATTTTAATGCTCAAACGTCTAATTGTTTAAACGTTTCAGCACTTGTCCCGACGGGGTCGGGACAAAGTGGTGTTCGTTGAGTTGCCCCGAGGTGGGGCGAGAACGACGTGGACTAGAAGAGGTCTTCCTCCTCGCGGAGGTCATTGGGGTCGTAGGCCTGCTTCCAGCAGACCGTGGCGACCTCCACGACCCCGGCCGAGGGGAGATCGGTAAGGCGGACGTCGGCGAGCTCGTGCACGGCCGGCTCGATCGAGCCGCCGTGGTACACGAGCACAGCTGGGCCGGCGATCGTGCGGGCGGCCCCAGCGCAACGCCGTCCAACGGCCTCGAAGGTTTCACAACCCTCGGGGACGTTGTCGCCCAGCTCGCGCCAGGCGGCCACGAGGCCGTCTCCGTACTTGGGAATGCCGCCATTCCCCATGATGGCGGCGATCCCGCCGGCGGGGTTGAGACGGGAATCGGGATCCAGGCGCTCGACATGGAGTCCCATCCTAGTGAGCACCGCCTCGTACCAGTCGGCGGTCTCCACCGCCCGCGGGATCTCGGACGACACTAGGGTCGCCGAGCGGATATTCTGCCTCTTCATCTCTTTGGCCACCCAGTGGGCAGCCTTCCGTACCTCCGCGACCCCCTCTGGGGTCAGCTTGTTGTCAGTATGCTCTCCGTGACGGCAGTGATACTGCGTTGTCGCCATCCCTCTCCTCCTCGTCTCATTCTCCACTTTACCAGCCCAAGCCGCAGAATTGCGGCTTATTCCCCGTTTGGAGTGGCTGAATAAAGCGGAAATTCGTCATTCCCATGAAAGTGAGAACCCGGGTGGTTGAACCTGGATTCCCGCTTTCGCGGGAATGACAATTTGACAGGAGATTCTTCCCCCGATTTAGTCGGGATCAGAATGACATTGAGTTTTTAAACGAACACCACTATCACACACAAGAGCGAAGCGCCGGAAGGCACTTTGCGCGCATTGTGATAATGACATTTCTTTATAGCACAAAATGAGATTTTTGTCAATGGTCAATGTTTTTCCTGTTCGGCTTCTTCGCTGTCCATAGCCCAAATTTAAGTATTGACAGAAATAACAACTTATGCTAAATTGGCATTATATTATGCTAATTTAGATATGATAAACAATCTTTTTTCGTCAAAAATAATGTTTGAAATATTGGATTTTTTGTTCGCGCACAAGAACAAAGGATATTCCACCGCGGAAATTGTTACAGCCACAGAGCGCGGACAGGCCAATGTCACGCGTGAGTTGGAAAAGCTTTTCCAATGGAATTTTGTGGAAAAGAGCCAGTGTGGCCACCAAAATATCTATCGCCTGAATCAAGATTCTCCTTTTGCGGCCGGTCTTGAGAAAATGTTTGAGGCATTTTTAAAAAGCAAACAGAAAAAATATTATTTGGTAAACGAAGAAGGCAATCCGGCGCTACTAACCCTCAATTTTTTTGAATGCGCGTTTTCTTCCGATGCTTTGCAAAAGAGCGGTTTTTACCCTGTCACGCACGATGTTTTGTCTCATTACAAAGGTAATTATGTTTGGTTCTATTTTGAAAAAAGCCCGCATGAAGAAGGCGTGAAGAAAGGTTTGGAGATGCTTTTGAATGACCCTTCTTTTGTGGATGAAAAAGCCGCCCCAAAGATCAAAGAAGCCGGCGAGCGCGCTTTAAAAATTTATGAGCGCTTGAAGGCGAGTTTTTACAAAGTGGAAAAAGAAGAAGCCATTGAGCTGATTGATGAGTTTCAGGAGATTATAACCACGCAAATCGCCTGCAATGCCATTGCCACTTTTGACGTTAAAAATGCCTATACGGATTATTTGAAAAATTATTTGCTCAAAAAAATTGAGGGCAAAGATATCACGCACAATGCCGCGGCCGAAATCCTGCTTGCACCGGAAGAAAGAACTTTCACGCAAAAAATGAATTTGGAACTAATTAAGCTGGCCTTGCGGATAAAAGAACATGGTGGCGACTACGCGGAC
>JAHJCN010000119.1 GCA_018812905.1 Patescibacteria group bacterium | reverse complement strand
GGCTATGAAATGGATGGAAACAGATTTCGCGTGAATTTGCACCAAGAAGACGGAAAAATAGGTTTGGCCGCTCGTTTGGTGCCCAAGGATATCCCCACGCCCGAGGTTTTGCGTTTTGAGTCCATGCTTTTGGAAATCCCCAAAATGCTGGACGGATTGGTTTTGGTTACCGGTCCTACGGGGTGTGGAAAATCCACCACTATTGCTTCCATAATTGAGGAAATAAACAAAAGTCGCAAGGCTCATATTGTCACCATTGAAGACCCGATTGAATTCGTTTTTGAAGATAAAAGCAGTTTAATTGAACAGCGCGAGATAGGAACAGACACCAAATCATTCGAAAGCGCGCTCAAACATGTATTGCGTCAAGATCCGAATATTATTTTTGTGGGAGAAATGCGCGACCAAGAAACAGTCGCTACTGTTCTCACAGCTGCCGAAACGGGCCATTTGGTTTTATCCACTCTGCACACATCCAGCGCGGCCGAGGCGGTGGAAAGAATTGTGGATGTTTTTGAGGGTTCCAAACAAAAACAGGTTCTCACCCAGCTTTCTTCGGTTTTGCGCGTGGTGGTGGCCCAGCAATTGTTGCCCGGTCAAAACGGAAGCCGTGTTCCGGCGCGAGAAATATTGGTGAATTCACCCGCTGTCGCGAATTTAATTAAAGAAAACAATATCAATCAAATAAAATCCGCCATTCAGACCGGAGCCAAAGACGGGATGGTGACTATGGAAAATTCCGTGGCGCAATTGACAAGCGAAGGGTTGATAACCAGCGAGACCGCGGAAAAAAGAACGGGAAGGGCGAGGAAGAATTAAAATTTCATATATCCAAAAACGCAAGTTTAAATGATTTGGTAATTGTAATTTGTTTGAAATTTGGAATTTTGAATTTTCAGAAGAGTTGTATGGATATAAAGCAAATATTCAAGACAATATATAAGGTCTCAAAGAAAAACAATATCCCCGTCTATGTGGTCGGAGGCTATGTTCGCGACCTTCTGATGGGTATTGGACAAAAGCAGGATTTGGATTTTGTGGTTGTGGGCAGTGGACTTGGTTTTGCTAAACTGTTGGATGAACACATGAAGGAAGAGGGGAGTTTGATTGAATTTCCAGATTTTGATACCGCCCGCTATGTTTTGGGTGAGGGAGAGAAGCAGACGGTGATTGAATTTGCCGGCGCGCGCAGTGAGAAATATTTTGAACGATCACGCAAACCGGTGGTGGAAACCACCACCCTGGAAGAAGATCTTTCGCGCAGAGATTTCACCGTGAATGCCATGGCATTGCCTGTGGCCTGTTTTGCCGGTTTAATTTCGCCCGGTGCAAGAAAAATAAATTCGCAGATCGTTGATCCGTTTAATGGCCGTGAAGACATAAAAAATAAGATATTGCGTACTCCGCTCGATCCGGACAAAACGTTTAGCGATGACCCTTTGCGCATGTTGCGTGCCATTCGCTTTGCCTCGCAATTGAATTTTTCCATTGAACCAAAAACACTGGAATCAATTTTTAAAAACAAGGATCGCCTGAAAATAATTTCAGCCGAAAGAATTCGCGAAGAGTTGATGAAACTCCTTGCCACGGAAATACCATCCGTAGGTCTTTCGTTGCTTTTCCAAACATATTTACTTGATTTGATTTTGCCCGAGGTGGCAAAATTGGATGGTGTGGAAGAAGTTTTTGGCCATCAGCATAAAAATAATTTGGTGCATACTTTTAAAGTCGTGGATAATATCGCCGAGCGCCACGGCTCTGTGCTGTTGCGTTTTGCAGGGCTTTTGCATGACATCGGAAAATTTTCCACTAAAAAATTTATTCCAAAAATAGGTTGGACATTCTATCAACATGAGCATTTGGGAAAGAAGATGGTATATATAATTGCTCGGCGATTGCGTTTGTCCAAAAATGAAACGGATTACCTCGCTAAATTAGTGCGCTGGCATCAGCAACCAATTAGTTTAATGGATGAAGGCATAACCGATTCTGCCGTGCGCCGGCTAATCGTGAACTTGGGAGATGATCTTGAGGATCTTTTGATTTTAGGCGTGAGCGACATAACCACCGGCAATCCGAATAAATTGAAAAAAAGGCAGGAAAATTACACTCGTTTACGCAAGCGTATTACTGAAGTTTTTGAAAAAGATAAATTACGCGAATTTCAATCACCGGTGCGCGGGGATGAAATTATGGCCGAATGCGGTCTAAAAGCCGGCCCAACTGTTGGTAAAATCAAAGACGCTATCGAAAATGCCATATTAGATGGTATAATACCGAACGAGTATGATGTGGCAAAGGAATACTTCTTAAAGATCAGGGAGGATTATCTTCGGGATGCGTTGGATTGGGAGAGAACGACAACAAAGAAATAGAGAAATTAGGAAATTTACTTGATTTTGATTTTTTCGTAATTTCGATATTTCGTAATTTTATTTTTATATATCT
>JAHJCN010000118.1 GCA_018812905.1 Patescibacteria group bacterium | reverse complement strand
TTCCCACATTGAAAGCGTGGTGTCCTAACCATTAGACGATGGGGCCAAAATGAATGATCGTATTATACGCTATTTTTTTAAAAAGTCAATGCCGATATTACTAGAATAGTTGAGCGCCTTCCCCTGCCACTCCTCGGAGAGGAGGGGAGACAAAAAACCCTGCCACTCCTAGGATAGGGTGGAGAAATAAAAAAACCCCGCATCAAAAAGGTGCGGGGTGATTTTGTTTAAGATTATTTCAAAGCATCTTTCAGGGCTTTTCCGGCTTTGAATTTCGGAACCTTCACGGCCGGGATTTGAATCTTCTGAGTGGGGTTTTGCGGGTTGACGCCGGTTCTAGCGGCGCGAGTCTTCACAGAGAAAGCGCCAAAACCTGTTAGCACCACCTCACCGCCGTTTTTCAGGGTTTCTGTCACCAAGCCCACAAAAGTGTTTATCATGTCTTCGGCTTCACGCTTGGAGACATTCAATTTTTCTGCTAGGACTTGGGATAATTCTGCTTTATTCATAGATTCACCACCTTTCTGTTAAGAGATAGTTAGTAATGGGATCTTTTATCCCGTTTTACTGCCTTGATTATATCTTTTTTGGCTATAATTAGCAAATAAGGTTGTCCACAGTTTATCGGGCGTATTCAATGACTCTGGTTTCGCGGATTAAGGTAATGCGAATTTCACCCGGATACTGCAATTCTTGTTCAATTTTGTGCGCAATGTCTTTGGCCAATTGGAAAGCGGTATAATCATCCACTTCGTTTGGCTTAACAAAAACGCGAACCTCACGGCCGGCTTGAATGGCATAGACTTTTTCAATGCCCGGAAATCCTCCGGCCACTTTTTCTAATTCTTCAAGACGAGCCACAAATTGTTCATAGGTGTCCTTGCGAGCGCCCACGCGAGAGCTGGAAATGGCATCTGCCGCTTTTACGATTGAGGCATAGACATTGGTTGGCTTGTCGGCATGGTGGAAGAGCGCGGCTTGCACGACATCGGCATCTGTGTTGAATTTTTCCAAAATCATTTTGCCAATCTCCGGATGCGAACCTTGGGTTTCTTGGTCTACCGATTTGCCAATATCATGGAAGAATCCGCATTTTTTGGCCTTGGATTGATCCAAGCCCAGTTCTCCGGCAATAAGAGCCGAGAGGTAGGCTGTCTCCATGGAATGGTTGAGAATATTTTGGCCAAAGCTCGTGCGATATTTAAGACGGCCAACAATGCTCACCAGCTTGGGATCAATACCGGCAATACCCATTTTGTATAACGCCTCTTCGCCGGCTTTTTTAATATCAATGGCCAAATCCTGTTTGGCTTTTTCCACATATTCTTCAATGCGAGCGGGTTGAATGCGTCCATCAGCCATCAATTTTTCCAAAGCCAGCTTGGCAATTTGACGGCGAATGGGGGAGAAGCCGGAAACCATAATCGTTTCCGGAGTATCGTCAATGATAAGCTCACAGCCGGTAATTTTTTCCAGTGTTTTAATGTTGCGACCTTCTTTGCCGATGATACGGCCTTTCATTTCTTCGCTCGGTAAATTTACGATAGAAGAAGTGGTTTCGGCGGCGTGCGAAGAGGCACAGCGCTGAATGGCTTCCAACACAATGTCACGGGATTTTTCTTCAAATTGTTCGGTTGATTCTTTTTCCAATTTCATGATTCTAATCATGAGATCATCCTTGCTCTCTTCTTCCACAATGTGGAGCAGTTCTTCTTTCGCCTCTTCTTCTGTGAGACCGGCCAGATTTTGCAATTTGGCCATTTCTTGCTCGCGTAATTTTTCTATTTCTTGTTTTACGGCATTAACCTTATCCACCTTTTCTTGAAGTTTGTGTTGCTGATCTTGGAATTCCAAAAGTTTTTGGTCGAACATGTTTTCGCGACGCTCCAATCTTTGCTGGGCGTTGTGTACATCTTGGCGAAGCTGGCGTTCCTCGCGTTTGGCTTCGTCCGTGATTTTGGCGGCTTTTTCTTTGCCTTCCAAAACATATTCTTGCTGTTTGGTCTTGGCTTCGTTTAAAATTTTCTCAGCCTTGGCCTCAATGGAATTGGCTTGCGCTTGGGCGATTTTCTTACGTAGATAATAGCCGGCGATAAGACCACCCGCGAGCGTGGCCAAAACCAACATGACTGGTAATATGGCGTTCATATATTGATTAAAGATAATTTCGAAAAATAAAAACCTCAAAGATTTTGAGGTCATTACACAACCTGCCGAAGTTGTTTCGGAGGCATGTTTGAGAAATTTTGTGCCTATTTTATGATAATACAGCAAAAATCGACGCCATATACGGCGCGGCTGCATCACAGGGAAGAGATTTTCCTTTTTTAATTATTTGAACCATAGGAAAGTCTGTCTTCGGGCGCTGGTCTATTCTGAAAAAGCTTTTATTTAAGCCATTTTGCGCACCACCCAAGCACTTGTTTTCTAAACAGTAATTGCTCAAAATCCGAGACTGTCTAATTGTTTTTTAAGACTTGTTTATAATAGCACAAAATGGCAAAGTAGTCAATATTGGTTTAAAAAAGATAAAAACAAAATCGCCACGCCTCAAGGCATGGCAATTTATATGAATTCATCAAAACCGTCGCACTCGATTCGCTATCTTATATATAACGGCTCAAGTGCGGTGGGCGGTCTTGACCCACCTGCAGGTGGGGGATTGCCCAGAAGCGGGCAGGGACTAGATGAGGTAGGCTCCGATCTGGCGGCCGGCCGAGACTGCGTCCGACATCCAGTGGAATTCTCCATATCCTTCGTATCGTAGTGTGAGCATTCGGGTGAGGGATCTGTCCTCCTTGGGGGAGAAAAGAGCCCTAATCCCTTGGCCGGGATGGAGAACGGCCAATATCTCGCAGGTCTCGTTTTTTCTGTAGCCGTAGCCGATCATGTGGCCACCGGCCACGGTGAGGAGCTCAACTGCATCTCCATCCGCCACTACGGTCCAGAGGACGAGCGCGCGGTCGCAACTAGGTCCGGTCGCATTGTCGGCGGTAATGTAGTTGACGACCGTAGGCGTGTTTTCTCCCTCGAATTTAAGGGATTCGAGGAAGCCGACCCGTTCGGCAAGCATAAGCCGACCGTCTTCTGTTCGTACAAGGTCTCCATTGGCAATCGGAATGAGGACGCCGGAATCCAGAAGATTCTCGGTGTCGATTCCGATTTGAATCGTAGAAGAGGGGTCGATGTATCTCCCGACCTCTATTCCCAGGGGGGAACTCCGACAGGAAATTCCTTCGCTTACATGGTCCCCGACGACCGAGAACGCCTTCATCCCCATGAGAAAAGAGCAGACGGGAACAGTTTGTTCCGAATTGATTTTGAATTCTCCTTTGCCCATGTAGACTATGCTGGAGTATTCAGCTTTTCTCGAGACTCGACTCGTGTAGCGGGCTACGAGTCCTTGGCCGGGATGGAGAAGAGCGAGCACTTGTCCGGCGCAGTCGCTTCTCTTCACCCAGCCAGTTCCGAGCAATACGGCGCCGGCGAGACCATAGATCTCCATTTTGAGATCCGTGGCCTTTGGCTCCCACTTCACCAGCACCCTGTCTTTCGTCCTTCCCGGCATTTGTGGCATCAGGTGGTGCTCGACATGGGATTCGCCCCAGCTATCAACGGGAACGTTCGTCACCTCAAGGTAACTCACATTTTCGGCAAGATAGTAGGCGACCGGAATGCCCGCCTGCCGAATCAGCATCTCATCACTTACCATCGGCACCAGTGTGGCAAATGGCTGTCTGCAACGGTACTTTCCACGCCTGTTAAGAACTTCCACTCGTTCTTCCGGCGTGACGAATTCTCCTACCTCAATCCCTTTGGTGCCGGGATTCCCTCTGATTTCTCCCCATCTTACTTCCTCTCCATCTATCCATACCGTCCTCATTTCTTCTCCTCCTATTTTTCTTTGCTTCGTGTTTTCGGGCCAATGTATGTTTTAAATAAAAAACACGCATCGACTCGCAAATCATTCTTAGGAAATTGTTTCCGCGTTATCAATATTATATTCCCCAATTTTTGTTCTTCTCAATTCTTCGCAATAGCCTCCACAGCCGAGTTTGGCGCCAATATCATGGGCCAATGCGCGGATGTATGTGCCGGTTGAGCATTTCACCTCTATCTTTATATACGGCCAATCATATTCCAATAATTTAATATCATAAATTTCAATTTCCGCCGGTTTTCTCTCAACGGTTATGCCTTCTCTTGCCAGTTCATATAATTTTTTACCCTGAATTTTTTTGGCCGAATACATCGGTGGAGTTTGGAGTTGTTTACCAACGAATCTTTTCAACACATCCTCAACGTCATTGCGCGAAGGCAGGTTTGTTAATTGCTCATTGCTCATTGTTAATTCTATCTTACCCATCTTGTCATGAGTATCAGAGACCGCTCCAAGATGAATAGTAGCTACATATACCTTAGGCATTTTCTTGAATTCATCCAATCGTTTGGTGGCATCACGCCCCACGCCCACAATCAAAAGACCCGTGGCAAACGGATCCAAAGTGCCGGAATGGCCGATTTTTTTGATGCCATATTTTTTTCGCAGACGCGAAATGACATCATGGCTGGTCCATCCAACCGGTTTGTCGATTAAAACAAATTTTTCGTTATTTATTTCCATCATAATCATCACATTTTTTCATAGAAAATTTTTTTAGTCAAATTTTGGCGCAATAATTGACTTTTTTCTAATAATTTAATATAATGTAAAGCACAAACAAGTTAAATACATAACGTTACCTCAATGAACGTATCCGAACTCGCGCGAAAATTAAGAATTCATCCGCAAAAACTTTTGCAAATTTTGCCCGAGTTTGGTTTTGATATTGGGGCGCGAGCCGTTAAAATTGATGACCGTGTGGCCCAGCAGATTCAGCGCGAATGGCGAAAGATCAAATATGTGATTGAAGAGCGCGAACGGCAGGAAAGAGAAAAGGAAAAACAAATTGAAAAAGAAATGCGCCAATCAAGCGGAGTTACCGTAATGATTCCGCAAAAGCTCACTGTGCGTGAATTGGCGGACAGGCTTAGTATTCCGCCAACAAAACTGATTGTGGAACTGATGAAAAACGGCATTCTCGCCACGCAGAATGAGTTTATTGATCATGATTCGGCCATGATTTTGGCTGAAGAATTGGGTTTTAAAGTTGAAGAGGAAAAAGCCGGCCACAAAGAAGTGGCAAGCGAACATCTGCAAAATTTGGAATCAATCTTGGGTTCAGAAAAAGGCGAACCACGCCCACCCGTAATTGTGGTGATGGGACACGTTGATCACGGAAAGACAAAATTGTTGGACACGATTCGCAAGACAAATGTGATGGCCACCGAAGCCGGAGGCATCACCCAACATATTGGCGCCTATCAAGTTGTCTGGACCGACCCAAAAACCAAAGAGAAAAAACCTATTACTTTTATTGATACTCCAGGCCACGAAGCTTTCACTGTGATGCGAAGCCGTGGTGCCAAAGTGGCTGATATAGCCATTCTCGTGGTGGCGGCCGATGATGGCGTGAAACCGCAAACCGTGGAGGCCATTAACATTATTAAAGCGGCCAAGTTGCCGGTGCTTGTGGCAATAAACAAAATTGACAAAGAAGGCGCTGATCCGCAAAAAGTTCGCACAGAACTTTCTCAGCATGGCATTATTCCCGAAGAGTGGGGTGGTGATACGCCAATTGTGGAAATTTCCGCCAAGCAAGGTTTGCACATTGATAAACTTTTGGACACTTTGCTTTTGATGGCTGAAATGCGCGATGAGGTTATTCGAGCCAACAGCGATCGTCCGGCCGCTGGAACAGTGATTGAAGCACATATAGACAAAGGACAAGGTCCGGTCGCCACCATTTTAGTGCAGGCGGGAACTTTGAAAGTTAATGATCCGCTGGTTATCAACGGGGAGATATATGGAAAAGTGCGCGCCATGAAAAATTATCGCGGTGAAAATTTGCAAACCGTGTCGCCGTCATGCCCGGTGCGTATTTTGGGTTTCAAAGTGGCGCCTCGAGTCGGTGATGTTTTGGATGTTGGAAGCGCGGACAAAGCCAAGCTTGTGGACATCAAGGCCAAGAGAGTCCAGCAATCAGGCGCTGAACGGCATGCAACCGGAGCGCCGGAAGAAGAAGAGGAAAACCAAACAAAAGTTTTGAACGTAGTAATCAAAGCCGACGCCCTAGGTTCTCTTGAGGCCATCATCGGTTCATTGGAAAAATTAAAAAACGAAGAAGTGGGTGTGATGGTGGTGAGCAAGGGTTTGGGAAATATCACGGCCGACGATGTTTCGTCCGCAGATTCCGCCAAAGCAGTGCTCTATGCTTTCAACGTCACAACCACCCCGGTCTCTTTTGAAATGTTGCAAAATACCGGCGTGGAATTTAAACAATACAAAGTCATCTACGACATGTTGGATGATGTGAAAGAAAGATTGCAAAAATTATTGAACCCGGAGTTTATTGTGACGGAATTGGGAAATTTTAAAGTAATGGCCATTTTCCGAACAGAAAAAAATACAATGGTTTTGGGCGGACGCGTGGAAACCGGGAAACTTGTGAAAGGATGTAAAGTTCGTTTGAAAAGAAAAAACGAAGTGATTGGCGAAGGAAAATTGACCCAACTGCAAACCGGCAAACAAGCCGTGAACGAAATTCATGAAGGCACGGAATGTGGCGTTCAGTTTGAGGGAAAATTGAAAGTCGAAGAAGGAGACGTGTTGGAAGCGTACGCGGAAGAGACAAAAGAAAAGAAGCTTGTCTTAAATTAATTTTTTGCATTTTAATTTTTCTAATATGGAACAAAATTTTACCGACGCCAATTTTGAGGCCGAGGTATTAAAATCAAATGTGCCGGTGCTCGTGGATTTTTGGGCGCCTTGGTGCGGGCCTTGTCAGATGATGACCCCCATCATCGAAGAATTGGCCAAGGATTATGCCGGCAAAGCCGTAAAAATCGGCAAAATGAATGTTGATGAAAACAGTGAAACTGCCGGAAAATATGGAATTATGAGTATCCCGTCTTTTATGGTTTTCAAGAATGGCGAAGTGGTGGATCAGGCTACGGGCGGATTGCAAAAAGAGAAATTAATTGAAATGATAGAAAAAAATTTGTAAAATTTATAACAAACATATGAGGCGCGCAATGAAAGTTTTGGGAGGGATGGTGGGAATCGTCATCGTGGTCGCGGCCGCTTTTGTGGCCTATCTTTACGGATCGCAAAAGCCAAATAGTTTTTTGTGCCAATATCATGTTGGACCCAAGTGCGAAGTTGGTGTTGCTGATCGAGAAATCGATTTGGACGTGCCTTCAAAAAATGAAGTTAGAGAGATTGGCGAGAGTCAGTCTTTTGTTGTGTCTCCGTCTTCGCAGGCAGGAATCGTAATTATGTCCGACAGCATGGTTGCCGGATTAAAATCCGCTCCACCGGCAACAGCGGACAGCGAAAGAATGGTGGTCAAAAACGGCTTTGTTTCCATGCTGGTGAAAGACGTGCCGGAAAGCGTCAAAAATATTTCTACCTATGCCTCGCAAAGAGGCGGATATGTGGTGAATAGCCTTGTGTATAAAGAAGGCATTGCGCCTTATGCGGAAATCACCGTGCGCATCCCAGCGAAAGAATTTGATGATGGCTTGAAAGGCGTAAAAGCCATGGGGGAATTAAAAAGTGAAAACGTTAACGGACTGGATGTGACCGAAGAGTATATTGACTTGAATTCTCAGCTGACAAATTTGTTGGCCACGCAGGAACGTTTTTTTGCCATTTTGACCGAGGCAAAAAAGATTCCGGATATTTTGGCGGTGCAAAGAGAGCTGAAGATTGTGGGCGGAGAAATTGAGCGTATCCAAGGACGCATGAAATATCTGCGTTTGAATGCCGAGCTAGCTTCACTGACCGTACATTTGGCCACGGATCCCAACATCTTGCCGGTTTCCGATGAAACCAAGGTGTGGAAACCTTTGGCGGAATTTAAAGATGCCGTGCGCGCTCTCGAGGAGGCTGGAAAGAAAATCGCAAATACTTTGATTTGGATAGTGGTGTTTTCTCCTTTTTGGCTGTTGGCGCTTTTGGCGCTGTGGATCGCGCGGAAGATTTACAGAAGGATGAGTTTGCCCAGATTATGATAATTGACCGCCCGCGAGGGCGGTTTTGGTTTGCGTCGCTTTTTCGGTGGTGCTATAATTCACAATGTTGTGCCAGAACTTCAGGAAGGGGAGGCGGATGTTTGTATTAATTTTTATTCGTATAACTCTTTGTATGTCACAAAACGCGTTTACCAATGCCATGGCTCAACTGGAGAAAGCCGTAAAAATTCTCAATTTGGATGAGAATATTTTTGAACAACTAAAACAACCGCAGAGAATACTTACTGTTTCCATTCCGGTGAAGATGGATAGTGGGAAAATAAAAACGTTTACAGGATATAGGGTGCAATACAATAATGCCCGCGGACCGTTTAAGGGAGGCATTCGTTATCATTGGAATGTGAATGAAGACGAAGTGAAAGCTCTAGCTTTTTGGATGACCATGAAATGCGCAACCGTTGGCATTCCCTTGGGCGGAGGCAAAGGAGGGGTGATTGTCAATCCCAAAGAGTTGTCCTCCGGGGAGTTGGAAAGATTGTCTCGTGGCTATGTCCGGGCTTTATACAAATATGTCGGGTCAGATCAGGATGTGCCGGCTCCGGATGTGTATACAACCCCGCAGATAATGGGCTGGATGCTTGATGAGTTTGAAAAAATGACCGGCGGGCATGCTCCCGGATTTATCACCGGCAAGCCTTTGTCTGTCGGCGGTTCGGAAGGTCGAGGATTTTCCACCGCTCAAGGAGGTGTGTATGCTTTGGAACAAGCCGTGCAAAAAAAGGGGTTGAATCCGCAAGGAACCACAGTAGCCATCCAGGGCTTTGGCAATGCCGGAAGCCATATGGCGAGGATATTGAATAAAAAAGGATACAAAATCGTGGCTGTGAGCGATTCAAAGGGGGGAGTGTATAATCAAGACGGAATTGATCCGGCTAAAGCCGAGGAAATAAAAAAGGGTGGAGGCATGTTGGGTTGTTATTGTTTGGGTTCAGTTTGCTCGCTTGATAAAATGCCGAAAGACGGCAAATGTCGTTTTGTTTCAAACGAAGAACTTTTGGAATTGGATGTGGATGTTTTGGTTCCGGCTGCTTTGGAAAACCAAATCACCGTCGATAATGCCGAAAAAATAAAAGCGAAAATCATCGCTGAATTGGCAAACGGCCCTACCACCCCGGAGGCCGACGAAATTTTGTTTAAAAAAGGCGTTTTGTTGGTGCCTGACATTCTCACCAATGCCGGCGGTGTGACAGTGTCATATTTTGAACAGGTGCAAAATTCATACAATTATTATTGGACTGAAAATGACGTGTTGGAACAATTGAAAAAAATTATGGAAGATTCGTTTGAGGCCGTGTGGCAGAGAAAAGAAAAATACAATGTGGACATGCGCACCGCGGCATTTGTACTGGCGGTGGAGCGGGTGGCGCAGGCGATGAAGGATAGGGGGCGCGTATAATGAATTTTTCAATTATTGGCAAAGAGGCAAGGCGCATCCTTGTCTAATTTAATTTTTTTCTGTAGAATAAAGGAGATTTTAGTTTCAAATTATGGCCAAATACAATCACAAATCAATTGAGAAGAAGTGGCGAAAATATTGGGATAAGGAAAAAATTTATCAAACCAAAGAAGACAAAAGCAAGCCAAAATATTATGTGCTTGACATGTTTCCGTATCCTTCTGGAGCCGGACTGCATGTGGGACATCCAAAGGGATATATCGCCACCGACGCGATTGCCAGGATGAAAATGATGCAGGGATACAACGTGCTTCATCCAATGGGGTGGGATGCTTTTGGTCTGCCGGCCGAAAACTACGCCATCGCCAACAAAATGCATCCGGCAGAGGCCACGAAAAACAATATCAAAACTTTTAAAAAACAATTGGAACTTCTGGGCTTTACCTATGATTGGTATAGGGAGGTGAACACCACCGACCCTAAATATTACAAATGGACGCAGTGGGCTTTTTTGCAAATGTTCAAACGCGGATTGGCCTACGAATCGTATGAACCCATAAACTGGTGCCCCAAATGCCAAACCGGTTTGGCTAACGAAGATTTGGAAGATGGAAAGTGCGAACGCTGTGGTTCGGAGATTGAGCGCAAACCCATGCGCCAGTGGGTTTTGAAGATTACCGATTATGCCGACAGATTGTTGAATGATTTGGATAAGTTGGACAAATGGCCGGCGCCGATAAAAGAAATGCAGAGGAATTGGATTGGGCGCTCGGAAGGCGCGCTTATTCGTTTTCCTGTCATTGCGAGGAGCGAAGCGACGAAGCAATCTTATGGAAACGAAGATATTGCTTCGTCCTCGCCTACGGCTCGTTCTCGCAATGATAATTTGGAAGTTTTCACCACTCGACCAGATACTTTGTTTGGCGCGACATATATGGTGATAGCGCCGGAAAATTCCTTAATTGAAAATTGTAAATT
This sequence comes from Patescibacteria group bacterium, assembly GCA_018812905.1. Classification (GTDB taxonomy): domain Bacteria; phylum Patescibacteriota; class Patescibacteriia; order Magasanikbacterales; family GWA2-37-8; genus JAHJCN01. Next base: position 14,925 of record JAHJCN010000118.1, on the reverse strand, counting down.
GGAAATTGAAAATTTAGAAGAAGTGAATGAATATGTTGAGAGGTCAAAAAAGAAATCTGATTTGGAACGCACCGATCTGGCCAAGGAAAAAACGGGTGTGGAACTAAAAGGCGTCAAAGTCGTCAATCCGGCGAATGGCGAAGAGTTGCCGATTTTTGTGGCGGATTATGTTTTGACTGGTTATGGCACGGGTGCCATTATGGCCGTGCCCGCGCACGATGAGCGTGATTTTGAGTTTTCTAAGAAATATGGGATACCAATTAGAGAAGTGGTAGCTCCTTTGATTGTGAACGAAAAAGGCGAAGATGCTTTTAAAAAGGATGCGCCAATTATCGAAAGAGACGCTGTTGTTTGTGTGGTTAAGCACTGGTCGGAAGATAAATATTTGGGCATTCGTTGGCTAAAAAACGACTGGCAAGGATTTGTAATAGGTGGCATTGAGGCGGGAGAAGATACAAGTGTTGCGGGCATTAGAGAAATTACCGAAGAAACAGGATATAAAAATGTTGAGTATATTAAACCGCTCGGCAGCATAGTGCATTCCAAATTTTTCCAGGCTTTAAAAAAACAGAACAGATTTGCCCATTTTGTCCCATTACTTTTTAAGTTAAAGGATGGCGAAATGGATAATATCGCTGAAGAAGAGAAAAATTTGCATGAAGTTATGTGGTTGTCTCCGGAAGAAGTAGGTAAATTTGCAAATCGTGAAGATATGAGAATCATCTGGAAGAGAGTGTTTGAAAATGAATGTTATGCGGAAAATGGTGTTTCAATAAATTCCGATTTTTTAAACGAATTGTCAACAGTGGAAGCTAAAGAAAAAATGATTCAATGGCTTGAGGAAAAAAAGATTGGGCAAAGAAAGGTGCAATACAAACTTCGTGACTGGGTATTTTCCCGCCAGCGCTATTGGGGTGAGCCGATTCCGCTTGTTCATTGCGAAAAATGCGGAGTTGTGCCTGTGCCGGAAAAAGACTTGCCGTTGGAATTGCCAAAAGTGAAACATTATGAACCAACCGGAACAGGAGAGTCGTCTTTGGCAAATATTGAAAAATGGGTGAACACGAAATGTCCGGTTTGTGGCGGTCCGGCAAAAAGAGAGACAAACACCATGCCTCAATGGGCCGGATCTTGTTGGTATTATCTGCGTTATATAGATCCCAATAATGACAAAGCCCTCGTGGATAAAGAAAGAGAAAAATATTGGTCGCCCGTGGATTTTTATGTGGGCGGCGCCGAACATGCCACCCGGCATCTTATCTATGCGCGTTTTTGGCACAAGTTTTTGTTTGATATCGGCGCGGTAAATTATGATGAGCCGTTTACCAGGTTGCAAAATGTTGGTTTGATTCTGGCCGAGGATGGGCGCAAAATGAGCAAGCGCTGGGGAAATGTGATCAATCCCGATGCAGTGGTGGAAGATTTCGGCGCCGATGCCATGCGAGTGTACGAAGTGTTCATGGGTCCCTTTGACCAACCATGCGCTTGGAGCACGCAGGGTTTGGTGGGGGCGAAAAGATTTTTGGAAAAAGTTTGGGCTTTGAAAGAAAAAGCGTTACAAAACGCCATCCTGACCCCAACTCAGTCGGGAGAAAGATCTCCTCGCGCTCAGATATTAGGGGATTCTTCGATTACGCCTCAGAATGACAATGAAAAAATAACGACTCTTCTTCATCAAACAATCAAAAAAGTCACCGACGATATTGAAAACATGCGTTTCAACACCGCCATCTCGCAATTGATGATTTTGGTAAATGAAATGACAAAAGAGGATCAATTACTCCTTACTCCTTACTCCTTACTCCTTAAATTACTCTCGCCTTTCGCCCCGCATATCGCGGAAGAAATTTGGGCGGAGTTGGGAAACAAAGAAAGCATTTTTCTGTCAGACTGGCCCGCTTATGATGCCGAACTAGCCAAAGACGCGGAGATCATTTTAGCCGTTCAAGTAAATGGTAAATTGCGCGACATACTCACCGTGTCCGCGGATATTTCCGAAGAAGAAGCCAAGCAGACGGCCTTAGCTTCGGAAAAAATACAGAAGTGGTTGGAAGGCAACCAACCAAAGAAAATAATTTACGTAAAAGGCAAGTTGATAAGTATCGTTGTTTAACGCGTCGTTGCCATTCTCCCGACTAAGTCTGGGAATGACAGAAATTAAATTATATGGAGGGGGTTAATAAAATAGTCAATTCCAAAAGCAGAACGTTTCTAGCGCTCTGCTTTTCTTTTATTTCAGGTATTGGTGTTTTTTCGTTTTCTGATAACACACATCTCGCTTTTTATTTATACATTTCAATTTTTGCCGTATTATTTTTTCTGTCGTTTTATTGGAATGATAAAATAATAAAATTCGCACTTTTTTGTTGCCTATTTTTCATCTTTGGCGGACTGCGATATTTTTTTAGTATTCCCGGCGACAGTCCAAAACATATTAGATATTTTAATGGAGAAAACAAGGAGATTGTTGGGTGGGCGAGCCAAGAGCCGGAAAGAAAAATTGGCCAAACAAAATATGTTTTGACTGTTATTCCGCGAGAAGCCGGGAAATCTCTTTCAGGTAAAGTTTTGGTCTCGCTTCCTAATTATCCGGAATATCAGTATGGAGACGAAATGGTTTTGAGTTGCTTATTGCAGCCTCCCAAAGACACAGTGGACAGCACCTTCATCTATTCAAAATATTTGGCGCGCGATGGCATCTATTCAATTTGTTCCAATCCAAAAATAAAATCGGTACGGATAAATGCCAGGGGAAATTTTTTTAAAAAAAAATTATTGTCGCTTAAAAAAAGGACCGGAGAGCAAGTAGAAAGACTTTGGCCAGAACCTGAAAGCAGTTTAATGGCCGGGCTTCTATATGGCGCCCGCGCTTCACTGCCACAAAATTTGTTGGACAATTTTAGTCGCGTTGGTATCACGCATATTATTGCCATTTCCGGTTTTAATATTTCCATCATCGCTTCAATTCTAATGATCAGTTTAATCTACTCCGGATTGGCTCGTCCGCGCGCGTTTTGGATAGCCGTCTCCGGGATTGTTTTGTTCGTATTGTTCACCGGCGCTTCGGCTTCGGTGGTGCGCGCCGGAATAATGGGTGTTATTGTTTTGCTTGCCGCACAGCTTGGCCGTCTGTCGCGCATTGGAAACGTTATGGCTTTTACCGCAGCGATGATGCTGGTGTTGAATCCATTTGTTTTGATTTGGGATGCGGGTTTTCAACTTTCATTTTTAGCAACCCTCGGTTTGGTTTATTTGTCTCCGATATTGAATAACTATTTTATTTCGCGTGAAAAGTCCGAAAGTTTTTTTGGCAATATTCAAGAGATGTTTGTCTCCACTCTCTCCGCCATCATTGCGACCCTCCCTCTCATTTTATATCAGTTTGGCAGATTTTCTCTCGTCGCGCCCCTCGTCAATATTTTGGTCTTGTGGATAATTCCTTGGCTTATGCTTTTTGGCTTTATCGCGCTTGTTTTCAGCTTCGTTATATATCCAATCGGGCAAGTGGTTGCTTGGCTTACAATGCTTGGGCTCAAGTATGTTATAATACTAGCGGAATGGTTCGCGGGTTTTAGCTGGTCGGCTGTGGAAGTTCGGATGCCATGGTGGGGGATGGTAGCGGCATATTTTCTAATGATAGCTTTGGTAGTGAGATTTGAAAAAAATAAATAACAATCGTTCTTTACGTTTTCACTGCGTTCGCCGCAGTTGAGGGTTGCTATGGAATCGTGCGCGGATTGCCGATGGACGAGTAGGTGCAGGCGAGCCCCCGGTAAGAATTCGGAGGGATGCCCGAAGAAGACCATCATCATTTCGAAGGAAATGAACGAATGCCCGTGTCCGCCCGTGTGCCCAAGCAGGGACGTGTGTCACGGGATACCGCAATCGTTGGGAGACGCGATGGTTCTCTAACAATGAGGAGGCGAATTTGACGAAGAAAGACTGGGGAAGATTTTTTGACAAGGTTCGCGAGAGGCTCGGATTGGGGGGAGACAACGAGACTGCCACTTTGGCTCCGGCTGTCGCTCCGGATCGAGGCTCGGCTCCTCGCCCTGAATCCAACCCGACTCCGACGCCGGGCGTTGTCAAGGAGGATTCGCAGTGAATGCGGTTCGAGAGGGAGGGGGCGGCAAGAGGTTCGCCCCCTCCCCTCAAGTATGAGATTGATATGAAGAAAAAAATTAAAATTATGCCATCGCGGACGGGATATGATTTGGCCGCCGCGGGATATGACAAAAAAGAAAAATATCTAAATAGCTTTGAGCAAAATAAAATTTTGCCTCTTCTTGGTGATATTCGCGGTCTAAAAATTTTGGATGCCGGAGCCGGCACCGGCCGTTTGGCCGTGGAATTGTCGCGACAAGGAGCAAAAGTGTTCGCTTTGGACGTATCCGAAGAGATGTTAAAAGTTCTTTCTAGTAAAGATAAAAAAATAAAGACAGTCATCGGAGATGTTGAGGAGTTGCCTTTTGAAGAAAATTTTTTTGATTGGATTGTTTCAGCTTTTGTAATCGTGCACCTCAAAGATCCGACGAGATTTTTTGATGAGGTCTATCGCGTGTTGAAAGACGGTGGAAGATTTTTATTGACAAATATAAACCAAAAAGAGCCTCCCGAAGTGGATACGCGGGAAGGTAAAATAAAAATCGAATCATATTATCATCGACCGGAAAAAGTTCGAGAAATTTTGGAATCTTTGGCTTTTACAATCGAAAAGGAAGTTTTTGTAAAAGAAGGTGAAAATTGGATTAACCAGATTATCGTGGCGAAGAAATAATATATTCCGCCACCAAATATAAAGTAAAAATGCGCAAAAAATTTTTTGCAACTCTCGCGACTTCTCTAGTCCTCATCGTTGGCCTATATTTTTATGTTCAAGTTTCCGAAGCGGAAAGCAAAGTATTTAAAGTGACTTTTTTGAATGTGGGGCAGGGAGACTCTGCACTAATTAGGTTTTCCGACGGAGAAAAGATGCTGGTTGATTGCGGGGTGAACAGTAAAATTTTAGAAAAGCTCGGTGAGCATTTGCCTTTCTATGATCGAGTAATCGATTATCTGCTTATCACACATCCGGACTCTGATCATTATGGTGGTTGCGTGGATGTTTTGAAACGCTACGATGTAAAACAGGTGATCACCAACAGCGATACAAAAAAGGGTGATTCTTTTTGGGCTGTTTGGGAAAAATATTTGGAAGAAGAAAACGCGGTTCATAAAATTATTTCCAAACCGCAAGTTTGGGAAATTGACGGAGCAAAAATTGAATTTCTTTCGCCCGATAAATCGCTCGGCCTAGAATCAAAATATGAAAAAGGTAATAACAATTCCATTGTTTTTCGGCTTGTTCACGGGAGCGAATCTTTTCTTTTTATGGGAGACGCGGAGCTGCCGGTGGAGATGGCGCTGATAAACAAATACTGTGCGTCTTCAACTGTCGAGGCATCTTGTCCGCAGATTGACGCGGATTATTTAAAGGTCGGCCATCATGGTTCTGATAGTTCGTCCGACGAAAAATTTTTAGAAGCAGTTTCTCCAGCCACCGCGATTATATCCGTGGGCAAAAATTCCTTTGGGCATCCATCCTTTAGGATACTAAAGAAATTGGAAAGAGCCGAGGCTGAAATTTTGAGAACCGATCATGATGGTGATATAATTATGGAGTAGAACCCGTTAATCATTATTTCAGGCATGAATTATAAAAGTTGCAATATCCAACACTTTAATCTCCGGAACTTTGGTATCATTTTTGTGATATCATTTGTTGTATTTTTCTTTTCTTCCAATATAAGTTTTGCGGCAACGCCGTTGGATTCCGACAGCGACGGCTTGGATGATGCTTTGGAACAAGTTCTAGGTACCAACCCCAACAATCCCGATTCCGACGGCGATGGTCATGCCGATGCCGTGGAAATTAAAAATGGCTATAACCCGTTAAAAGGAAACAATGACCGTGGTATCAAACGTACGGTTCAGGTGGATTTAAGTGCGCAAATGTTAAGATATTATGTAAATGGAATTGAAGTCGGAGCTTTTCCGGTTTCTACCGGTGTCCTCGGCATGGACACGCCAAAAGGCGAATTTGCAATTTTAAGAAAACTCCCGCTTGTTAATTATCGCGGGTGGAATTACAACTACCCCAACACCAAATGGAATTTAGAATTTAAAAACCATTATTATCTGCACGGCGCTTTTTGGCACAATCAATTTGGAATAAAGCCGATGAGCCACGGGTGCGTGAATATCGCCTATAAAAATGCGGAAAAATTGTATAAATTTTTGCAGGTGGGTGATGTGTTAAAAGTGGTGGGAGCAACTCCTCGCAAGCCATTAAAGCAAAAAGTGGCCAAAGATTGATTTGACAAAAAAGTCGAAGCGTGTTATCATGTTGACAGAAATGATAAAACGCTTCATATGAGGCGTTTTTTTTATCTTATTTTATAATTGCATATGTCCTTTGAAGACACCCCAAGATCTTTGGGAGAAAGCGTGCGCGCCCTTCTTGGCGCGCGAAAAAAAGGAGACCTGGTCTCGCTAGACGCCTCTAAAATGACAGAAAAAGAGGCGGATATAATTTTAGCGATTGATGAGGCGGAACGAGAGGCTGAGGGGTTCGGTCTTACGCTTGAAATAGGATCCAGATACCCTTATGTTACAGATAAAAGAGGAACCACCAAAATAGATAGAAGCGGAAAGGCTATTAGAAAGGACGTAAGCGGTGAATATAGAAGGGGTGACTATTATAAATGCCTCGGTCCATCAGGCGATGATACCGGTATTTATTATTTTCCTTGGTCAGAAAATAAGAGCAAGATATGGAAAATGTATGCATTCAATTTTACAAAAAAACAGAAAGAACAGATTGAAGCGGGAAGTGATTTGGACGCATACAGAAGAGCGGGTGGATTTGATAGAGAGGTTTGTTTTAAATCACTCCACGAAGCGTTGAAAGCAATAAAGGATGCTTCAATTATTCCTTATAACAGATTTGATTTTGCCTCACTTAATATTTTTGAACATCTATAATTTTAATTAACAAATCACAATTAAAATTAGATTCTTATTTAAATAATTTTTTATGTCGGAAATTACAAAAGCAATGCAGGCGCTCTGCGACGAGAAAAACTTGTCTTATGACGCTATCATGGAGACCATTGAAGCCGCGTTGGCGGCCGCCTATCGTAAAGATTTTGGCAATAAACAGCAAAATATTAAAGTAAAATTTGATCCGGAAACCGGCGAAATGCAAGCCTGGGATGTGAAGACGGTAGTGGAAGATATTGCCGAAGATGTTTTGCTCGAAGCCCAGGAAGAACTTGTTTCTCGCCGCGAAAAAGCGCGCGAAGAGAGCAGGGAATTAACCGAAGAAGAAGTGGCGGATTTGCCGCGCTTCAATCCCAAGTTGGATTTAATGATTAGCGCGGCTAAAGAAATAAAAAAGAAAGCCAAAGTTGGCGATGTTTTAGAAATTCCTTTGGAAATTGGTGGAGAATTCGGACGCATGGCAGCTCAAACCGCCAAGCAGGTGATTATCCAAAAAATTCGCGAAGCCGAACGTGGCATGGTATTTGATGATTATAAAAAACAAGAAGGTCAAATTATTGTCGGCGCCATACAACGAGTGGAAGGACGCAGGATTTTGATTGATTTGGGCAAAGTCGCGGGGATAATGCCGTCCGATCAGCAAGTGCCAAATGAATTTTATCGTCCTGGTAGCAAGATGAAATTTTATGTGGTGGCCGTAAACATGTCCGTACGCGGCCCGGAAATTGTTTTATCACGCAATAACGCCAGTTTGGTGCGCGAAATATTCCGCCAAGAAATTCCGGAAATCTCTGAAGGCTTGATTGAGATTAAGGGTGTGGCGCGCGATGCCGGTTTTCGTTCCAAGGTGGCCGTATTCACCGCGGACGAGTCCATTGATCCGATCGGTTCTTGCATTGGCCAGCGCGGCAGCCGTATCAACACCATTGTGGAAGAATTGGGCGGAGAAAAAGTTGATATCATTCAATATAGCGATGACGCGGCGGCTTATGTCGCCAAAGCGCTTTCTCCCGCCAAAGTTTTAGATGTAGTTTTGAATGAAGGAGCCAAAACCACCGATGTTACTGTGGCCTCCGATCAGTTTTCTCTGGCCATTGGGCGCAGTGGACAAAATGTGCGCCTTGCCTCCGAGCTCACCGGTTGGAAAATTAATGTAAAAGATCAGGGTGGCACAGCCGAGGAAGAAGTCGAAGAAGAACAAACCCCGGCCGAACTGGTTGAAGAAGATAAAACAGGGGATGAGAATGTTTCTGTCGAAGCTCCGGAAGAAAAGACCGAAGATAAAATGGAAGAAAAAAAGGAAGAGGAAGAAGCAAAAAAAGAATAAATAATATTTTATGATCTTTCTTTATAACTTAATTCTATACAAGCCCATATTCAATTTTTTTGTTGGGCTGTACAATATTCTTCCCGGTCACGACATTGGCATTGTCATCCTCATCATGACCATTGTTATCCGCTTGGTTTTATATCCGCTCACCAATTCTTCCATTAAATCGCAAAAATCTTTGCAGGAGCTCCAGCCCAAAATGAACGAGATTAAAAAACTCTATGCAAAAGACCAACAAAAGCAGGCACAGGCTTTGATGGAATTATATAAACAGAATAAAGTAAATCCTTTTTCTTCGTGTTTGCCCCTGCTCATACAGCTTCCCATTTTAATTGCTTTGTATTCTGTGATGCGCAACGGGCTGACCTTGACCGATCTGGGCGGTGATTTGTATTCTTTTGTGAGCAATCCGGGTCAATTGAATCCTATTTCTCTGGGATTTTTGAATATGGCTAAGCCCAACATCATCTTGGCGCTTTTTGCCGGCGCCGCGCAGTTTTGGCAAACTAAAATGTTGACACGTAAACAAGCGCCGAAAGAGGCGGGTCCGGGTGCCAAAGATGAGGACATGATGGCCATGATGAACAAGCAGATGCTCTACATGATGCCCGTGATGACTGTGGTGATCGGTGCGAGTTTGCCGGCCGGCCTCACCTTGTATTGGCTGTTTAGCACTGTGTTCACGGCTCTCCAACAAATGTTTTTGTTCAAAAAACCAAGTGACAATCCACCCGCGCCGTCCGTGCCGACTTCGCCGAATGTGATCGAAGGAACGGTGATAGAAGAAAAAAAGTAAAAAATAAAAGTGCCTGACAAGGCACTTTTATTATTATAACATTTGCAGTATAATCAGGTCATGAGTTTTAATCCGCTAAAACAATCAATTCTCCGCACCCTGGCCTATTTTGATTTGGCCGATTTTCCACTGACAAAAGAGGAGTTATTTGCCTTTCTCTGGCTGCCACCATGGGTGGATTATGACGACTTCTCAATGTCATTGCGAGGAGACCCGCCTGGGCGGGGCGACGAAGCAATCCCTCCGTGTTCAGAAAAATTCGGTTATTTTTTTCTTCCCAATCGGCAAGATATTGTAGAAAGCAGGAGGCGTCGATTGTTGATAAGTGAAGTGAAAATGAAAATAGCCGAGAGAGCGATTAAAAAAATCAGAGCTATTCCATTTTTAAAGGCCGTGTTTGTCTGTAATTCCGTCGGTTCATATCAGGCCGCGGAAGAAAGCGATATTGATTTTTTTATTGTGGCCGCCCCCGGACGCATTTGGTTGGTACGTTTTTTTACCAATTTAATTTTACGGCTTTGCGGATTGCGCACTTACGGTGAAAAAATAAAAAATAGGATTTGTTTGTCTTTTTTTGTTGATACAAAAAATTTAAATTTATCGCCATTTCGAATAGCCGACGACGACATTCATTTTGCCTATTGGCTTCATCAGATGGCGCCATTGTATGATCCGGAAAGTTTATATGAAAAATTTATCAACGTGAATAATTGGACGGAAAAATATTTGCCGAATATTAATTCACTTCCGCACGCCGATTATTTAAAAAAAATTCAGGATTCGCGCCTGGGAAATTTATGGAAAGAAGTTTGGGAAAAAATGTGGGGAGGGGCATATGGCGATTTGCTGGAAAAGCAGGCGCGCGCGTGGCAAGTGATGAAAATGAAGTTGTCTCTGAAAGAAAAAGCCGAGAAAGGGGACAATGGCGTTGTGTTGGGCGATGGAGTGATTAAGTTGCATGAAAATGATGCCAGGTCAAACTTTAGAGTGCGTTGGACGACGGCTTTACACAATTTTTTAATTTAAGTATGTTTAATTATTTGCGCAAAATTAATAAGTTTCTAATTCTATTATTTCTTTTTCTTCTTCCTTGGCAGACCCGCTGGATCTATGGCCCGGCCGATTTGAACGGTGCGTATTGGGAATATGGCACTTTGAGTTTGTATGGCACCGAAATTTTAATGTGGATAACTATCTTGCTGTTCTCCCTTGATAGATTTGCGAGGAAAGAATTTTGGAAAAAAATAACAAACAAAGAATCTTTTAAAATGCGATGGCCGCGGCTTGTTGCTGCTGTCGCCATTTTAGCCTATTTTTCTTTTTTGATTTGGCACAGTTTGAATTGGGAGATATCCTATCAATTTGTTTTGAGATTGCTTGGGGTTTTTTGTTTTTTTGTCATCATTGTTAATGTGGGTGAAGCGAAAAAAATACTTGTCGCTCTATGGTTGAGCGGCCTTGTACAAGGCTTTTTCGCTTTGTGGCAATTTTTTAGTCAGCACGTCGGCGCCAACAAGTGGCTTGGATTGACCGAGCAAAATGCTCGACAACTGGGCGCCAGTGTTATTGAATTTGGCGACGAGCGTTGGTTGCGCGCTTATGGCAGTTTCGGCTGGCCCAACGCATTGGGGATTTATTTGGCTGGCATTTTAATGATTGGCCTTTGGCTGTATTTCATATCAAAAAATTATAAACAAAAATTATTAATTATCCTTGGTCAATTAATTATCTTATCCGGTTTGATTTTGTCATTCTCGCGCGGAGCTTGGATTGCCGCCGTGCTGGGAATAGTAATTTTGTTTTTTGTCAGCAAACAAAATAAATTGGAAATTGTCAAACATGTTATTTATTATACATTAATCGTCTCGTTGTTTTTTGTCGCGCTAAAACCTCTTTTTTTAACGAGAGTAAATACTGTGGAAAGGCTTGAGCAAAAATCGATGGTTGAAAGGCAAACTCAAATCAGCGAATGGAAAAATATTTTTTCAAAGAATTGGTTGTTTGGGGTTGGGCCGGGAGCGTATACAATCGCGCTGTACAATGAAAATCAAAATAAACCGGCGTGGCAATATCAGCCTGTTCACAACGTTTTTCTTTTGATGCCAGTGGAGTTGGGTGCCATTGGTTTTATTCTGTACGTATCATTTTTCGTTTTCTTTATAATTAAAATACGAAAACACAATATCTTTTTCCCATTGGTGGCCGTTCTGGTTGTCGCCGGCTTATTTGACCATTGGCTTTGGAGCATGTATACGGGATTGATTTTGTGGTGGATTATTTTTGCGATTTCTTTCAAAAAAATACAAAATTGACTTTTTGGGTTTTTTTCGTTTTAATATTACAAGCTTTCTTCTCCAACTTCTTCACAACAAGGATAGAAAAATGGGTAAAGGCAAGGTCCGCAGGGGACCTGACGAGGGAGTGGAAGATGAGAAGACCGGGGTTAGCTTTGGAGAGAAGCCTCCAAACCTCAGCCCCTGGCAGAGGAGTGTGGTTGCCGGCTTTGGGCAACGAGTGGAGTTCCATCTGAAATTGTCAGAAAAACGTAGGGCGGCTCTGCTTCTGAAGCCGGATGTGCCGCTCTTGCGGCCCGGAGAGGAAACTTGTCGTGAGTGTGGTAGCGCTATTGGTGTGCACCTGAAACGTTGCTTTTTTTGCGGTAGCTCCAAGGAAGAGCGGCCGTAAAGCTTCTTTTGCAAGAAGCAAGGCGGCGAGAGTCAATCTCGCCTGCCTATTTTTTCTCTAAATAATTGGAGAAAGTATAGAGGTGAGATTGGCTTATTTTGTATAAAAAATCGTCAACAATGACGGTTTTTTATTTCCCTCCGGCCTCTTGACAATTTTCAAATTTATTGTAGAATGTGTAAGCGGTTATCGCTCTAAATATTTGAGTGATAAATGTAAAGGGTCGATAAATTTTCAATTTTTAATTTACAATTTTCATTGAATTTTTAATGCATTAATTTTCAAAAAAATTATTGGCATTGAACATTGATAATTGATTGAAAATTAAAAATTGATAATTGAAAATTTAAGGAATAATTAATTAATTATTATTTCATATGAACATAAAACCATTGGGCGATCGCGTGTTGGTTAAACCAACCAAGGCGGAAGAAATTACTGCTTCGGGCATTGTGTTGCCGGAAACTGTGGATAAGGAGAAGAAAGCGGAGGGTGAAATTGTGGCCGTGGGCACCGGCGAAGCCATAATCAGGCTTGGTCTAAAAGTCGGCAGTAAAATTATCTATAAGAAATGGGGAGGAGAAGAAATTAAAATCGGCAAAGGAAAGGATGAGGTGGAATATAAAATTTTATACGTCGGCCAAAACGAAGACAAGAGTGACGTGATGGCCATTATAGAGTAATTGTTGCTTATTCGTTTAATAGTTCAATTGCACTGATGAATTGTAAATTATTATTTATTTTTTGTTAGTTGCTAATTGTTAATTTATTGCATATGGCAAAACAAATCAAATACAGCGAAGACGCTCGCCAAGCATTGCTTGCCGGCGTAAATATTCTGGCAAATGCCGTGAAGGTAACATTGGGCCCAAAAGGCCGTAATGTGGTTTTGGATAAGGGATATGGCGCTCCCATCATTACAAAAGACGGCGTGACTGTGGCCAAAGAAATTGAAGTGGAAGACAAATTTCAGAATGCCGGCGTGGAATTAGTGAAGGAAGTGGCTTCTAAGACCGGCGACTTAGTTGGAGATGGAACGACCACTGCTACTGTTTTGGCCCAGGCGATGATTAAGGAAGGAATGAAATTGGTTGCCGCGGGAATTAGTCCGGTTGATTTAAAAAATGGAATTGACAACAAAGTTAAGGCAGTGGTTCAGGCGCTCAAAGATAATAGTAAAACCATATCAACAAAAACAGAAATTGCCCAAGTTGCTTCAATCAGCGCTAATGATGCGGAAATCGGTAATATAATTGCAGAAGCAATGGAGAAAGTTGGAAAAGACGGTGTTATCACCGTGGAAGAATCACAATCTTTCGGTATGGAAATTGAAACCGTGCAAGGAATGCGTTTTGATAAAGGGTATGTTTCTCCATATATGGTGACAAACACCGAGCGCATGGAAGCCGAGTATTCCGATCCGCACATTTTGATCACAGATAAAAAAATTAGCTCCATTCATGATGTGTTGCCGATTTTGGAAAAAGTGGCACAAGGCGGAAAAAAAGATTTAGTAATTATTGCCGATGAGGTTGAGGGCGAAGCCCTGGCCACATTCGTGGTGAATAAACTCCGTGGCACCTTTAATGTTTTGGCCGTTAAAGCCCCTGGCTTTGGCGATAGACGAAAAGAAATGTTGCAAGACATTGCCGTGCTCACGGGTGGCAAGCTCATCACCGAAGAAGTGGGTCTTAAACTTGAGAATACCGGTTTGGAAGATTTGGGTCGCGCGCATAAAGTGATCGCCACCAAGGAAAACACAACGATTGTGAAGGGTCAGGGCGATAAGCAAACTGTTGATGAACGCGTGGCACAAATTAAAAAAATGATCGAACAAACTGAAAGCGATTTTGACAAGGAAAAATATCAGGAACGCCTGGCCAAATTAGCAGGCGGTGTGGCTGTCATCAAGGTTGGCGCGGCCACGGAAACGGAAATGAAGGAAAAGAAAGATCGTATTGATGACGCTCTTCATGCCGCAAAGGCTGCTGTTGAAGAGGGCGTCGTGCCCGGAGGCGGAATAGCGTTAGCTGTCGCTGCTAATGTTCTGACAAAATTAATCAATGCTGAGGGTCCGAAAGACGCTGTTAGCGGTTTGATTGCCGGTAGCAACGTCGTAGATAAGGCTGTGCTAGAACCCATCAAACAGATTGCTGTCAACGCAGGTCAAGACGGATCAGTCGTATTGTTTCACATTGCCCAGAAACATGCCGAGGAGATAAGTGTGGGGAGGACAAATTTGCAATATGGTTTTAACGCCGCGAAGGGTGTGTTTGAAAATTTGATTGACAGTGGTATTATCGATCCTACCAAAGTAGTGCGTACTGCTTTGCAAAATGCCGCTTCCATCGCCGGCATGTTCCTCACCACCGAAGCCGTGGTAACAGACATCCCGAAGAAAGATGAACCTGCCATGCCTCCAATGGGTGGAGGAATGGGTGGTATGGGCGGTGGTATGGGTGGAATGTATTAAAAATTGCCTCGCCCGCCGAAGCCGTGGCGAAGGTGGGTCATGCTGAACTTATTTCAGCATCTATGTCCGGAGTCCTTCTCAAATCAAAAACGCCTCATCATAAGACGAGGCGTTTTTTGTTGCAAATAAGGGCGAATTAGGATAGAATGAGTGGGATAAATTATTTCAATTATGATTAAATTAACAGTCCGAAGAGAGCGCGTTGGCCCCATCCGTGGCCGTCATCCATGGGTTTTTTCCGGGGCATTAATCCGCATTCCGGATGGTCTGGAAAGTGGAATGCCTGTTGGCCTCTATGATGAAGCTGGCAAGTTTTTGGCTCAAGGATATTTTAATTCCTATTCGCAAATTGCGGTACGGGTCTGGAGTTGGGATGAAAAAGAAGAGGTCAACGCCGGTTTTTTTGAAAAAAGGATCAAACAGGCGTATGAAATTAGAAAAAACTATGTGGAAAATAAATCCACGGACAGTTATCGGCTCATAAACAGCGAAAACGATTTGCTTCCTGGACTTATCGTGGACAAGTATGCCGACTTTTTGTGCGTGCAATTCCACACACGCGGAATGGAATTTTGGAAAACGCCATTAATAGACGCATTA
>JAHJCN010000131.1 GCA_018812905.1 Patescibacteria group bacterium | reverse complement strand
TGTGCGCAGGAGTGACGCCGAGCGCGCCGGTGCCGAATTCGGATTCAACAGCATCGTCGGCGATGATTTTTATTTTCAAATCAACTCCGCAAAAATTAACATCAAAAATTTGGCCGATATATTCTTGATATCGTTCATCATTCGGATTAACGGCAACGGCCGCGTCTCCGAGTTTTGTTTCCGGTCTGGTCGTGGCAATGGCGAACGGAAAATTTTTGTCGTATTTGAAAGTGTAAAGTTTGGCGGATTGTTCCTTGTAATCGACTTCATCATCAGCCAAAGTCGTTTTGCAGCGCGGACACCAATTCACAATTCTGTAGCCGCGGTAAATCAAACCGTCATCGTACATCATCTTGAAAACTTTACGCACGGCGCGCGCTCTGGTTTCGTCCAAAGTGTATGCTTCACGGCTCCAATCAAGACTCGCACCCATTTTGCGAATCTGATTGTGAATTATATTTTTTGAATCTTCCACATATGCTTCCACTCTTTCCAAAAATCTTTCTCTGCCCAAATCGTGCCGGGTTTTTCCTTCTTCTTTCCACAATTTTTTTTCAACAACATTTTGCGTGGCAATGGCCGCGTGATCAGTTCCCGGAATCCAGGCGGTGTCAAAACCTTGCATCCTTTTGTAGCGAACAAACAAATCTTCGATCGCGAGCATTGACGCGTGGCCGAGATGCAAAGTGCCGGTGACATTAGGGGGAGGCAGAACAATGGAAAAATGTTCTTTTCGTCGCGGTTTGATTTTGTCCGGATTGAAAAGTTCTTGCGCTTCCCAGTCTTTGTAAATATCATCTTCAAAATCTTTCGGGCTGTATGTTTTTGGAATTTCCATAAATTTAAATTATTGGCATTAAAACAAATTAATTTTATCATAAAATCCGTGCAATTACAATAAATTTGACAATTTCAACGAAAATCAGCATTGGCAACGGCAATATGCTTGACATCGCAATCGTTGTTATATAAACTTTACTTTCACCTAACATTTCAGATTTGCTATACTTGTCAGCATATGAATAGTTAACTTTTTTCTTCATCAAAATATGTCGTTCAACCAGCAACAGCAATTGTATGAACTGCTCCGGCGAAGCCGAAACCCGGTAATCGTTTGCAAAGCCAATCCGTCGGGAGACGCAATTTCCGCCGGTCTCGCGCTGTCGAAAATATTGCAAAAAATGGGAAAAAATACGGACATCATTTGTCCGGAATTGCCGGCTGAGCATGTTTTCAATTTTCTTGCCGGCGCGGAATCGATCAAAAACAATGTTTGCGGATTGAAAAAATTCGTCATCAGTCTTGACGCGGAAAAAATAGCGGAGCCGGAAATCAAGCATGAAATCTCCGGCGGACGATTGAATATTTTTGTGGACGGAACGAAAATAAATTTATTGAAAGATGATGTCAAAATATTTGATTCGGTTTACAAACATGATCTGATTGTCGCGCTCAATGCGCCTGATCTGGAATCAATGGGCGCATTATTCGAAGAAAACGCTGATTTTTTTTATCAAACTCCGATAATCAACATTGACCATTCTCCGGAAAATGAACATTACGGCCAGCTGAATTTGATCAACATTACGGCAATATCGATTTCGGAAATAATTTACGAAATGATTGAAATGCTGGATTCGAATTTCATGGATGAATCGATCGCCACTTGCCTGTTGGCCGGCATGATTGAAAAAACGAAAAGTTTTAAAATTCCGAGCGTGACGCCGAAAACTCTGCACATTGCCAGCTGTCTGCTCGCCGCCGGCGCAGAACGCGAGATGATTGTGCGCAAGTTGTATCAGACAAAAACGGTCAACAGCATGAGACTCTGGGGACGAGTTCTCTTGAATCTGCAAACAGATGAAAATCAGAAGATCGCTTGGGCGGAAATAAAGGAAGAAGAATTTTCAGCAACAGGAGCGACGGAAAAAGATCTGCCCGCGTTGATCGAAGAATTGATCGCTTGCATTCCGACGATCGAATTGACCGCGCTATTTTACGAGAAAGAGAATGAAAAATTTTGCCTGCTCAAATCGGAAAAAAACATTGATCTGAAAAATATATTTTCCAACATTTC
>JAHJCN010000117.1 GCA_018812905.1 Patescibacteria group bacterium | reverse complement strand
CAACTTAGAAGCTACTTCAGCAAAATATTCCAGCTGTCCCTCATATTTTTCTAAACCTTCCCACTGCGTTTCACTTGCGGCATCTTCCAAATTCGCATACATCGCATTTAGAACTTCAACATCTCTTTTGATAATCTTCTTTTCTTTTTCACCCATTTCCGAAAACTTTTCCATTATTAAATTATATGTTTCCGTAATTTCGTTTTTTATTTCGGATAAATCCTGTTTCCGCTCGGTTTTGGGCGCGAGCGCGGGCGGAGGTATCACTGGGGTGCTATAATCTACCGCGGGCTGTGGCAACACGACTTCCGCTTCCGCTTGGACAGGCGGTGTGGGAATTTCCGGCTCTGGCGCCGGTTCGGGCGGTGCTAGTTCTTCTGTCTGCGTTTGGGCGGTGGCTAGTTCTTTCTTGTAGTTATTTATTTCACGAACCAGGCGCTTTGCATTATTTCTAAAATCATTAATTTTTTTTCGCACGTCTCCCCGATCTGTAATTTTTGCAAACAATTTTTCCAATTCTAAAAGCCAGTCTTCGGCTAGTTGTTTCCCTGCCTTGTCCAATCGCGTAAACTGTCGGCGCAATTCAATCATGGTTTGCCCAACATCTCTTCTGGACTCTATTTTCCCCAATTTGATCGGTGGTGCCAAATTGGCTTCTTCGCTTTTTTTAGCCATAATAATTATTCGATAATGTTTTGCAATAAACCTTCGGCGTCTTCTTTGTCTTTAAGAACGCGTAATTCAGCCTTAATCAAACGGCCTTCTTTTTGCAACCGTTTAACTTCCGCCATTAATTTATCAGATTTTTCTTCCAATTTTTTTACCGCATCATCTTTTGATATTTGTGCTTGTGGCATAAATAATTATTTTACTCTTGCGGTCAATTCTTTTTTTAAATTAACAATCTCTTCTTCTAAAATATTTAAAAAATTCGGCACGTTCGCGGCCAAAAATTTTTGAACTTCATCTTCCGATTCATCATTGAGCAATTTCAACAATTCATTTCTTTTGTTTTCATCCAAACTTTGCCCCACACGAAAAAAAACGCGTTGATTTACAACTTCCGTCATGGTGTCCAAAAGCTTAGCCTTTTCTTCATCGGGCAAATAATCCAATTTTAGCAAATCCAATATGTGATCGTTAACAAATTTATTTCTGTACATAAAATATTATTTCCATCTCACGACAAACACCAAAAAGGCAATCATGAGCAATGTGTTTATTATAACAAAAGTTCGTTGTTTCCGCCAATTTATTCCTTCTTTAGACAGGTTGAAACGGGTGAGAAGCCAAAGCTCATACCAAAACCACGTTAAAAACAATCCACTCGCGAAAAAACCAAGAGGCAAAAACATGATAGCCCACCCCATCTCCAGCATGATGAGAAACCAAACTACCGACCAAATTAACACGCGACGACTATATTCAACGCCATATTCCAGCCACCACCAAACGGCAATGACCGTGGCCAGCACTCCGGCTGTGGCCATCCACACCCACATGCTCACTGTATAAAGGATATGGAAAGCTGAAATAGCATAGACCCCGCTCCAGATGCCGGCAATGCCAAACATATTTAAAAACAAAAGCCAGCGACGATGAGGTTTGGGCATGAACGGCAACTTGCTTTCAATGGATGGGAGAAGCCAAAAACTTCCGGCCGAAAGAAGAGTGGCCACGCCGGCCAGAACTTGCCAGGAAATGCTCCACTCAATAAATAAAAGCAAAAGAGTGGTGCCGATCGCGAAAACGAGAAGTGAAAAAAAGTGGCGGAGACGAGAAATTTCTTTGGGGTAATATACCAAACGAATCAAACCGATCCAAATTAACGCACGAACCAAAAACCAAACGCCCACCGCCCACCACGCGCCCATTTGTCTCAAAGCAAAAAACAGAACGAGGCTGAACAAAACGTCCACAAACGCGGCGAATTTTGGGTGGAGGGAGATTTTGGGGGACATAATTTGTCGAATTTTCAATTTTTAATTTTTAATTTTCAAGGCTCAATTTTCAAAAATCAAATCTGTCTAATTTATGAATTATTGCGACCAGGAACCGATCCGCCTATGGTGGAAATTGTTAATAATACGCTACTTACTCTTTCTTTAAATTCTTAACATACTCCGGTATCTCATCATATCCTTGTTCGTGAAGCCAATACCACCACTCCGCTCCCCACAAATACGCGCGGGGAAAGCCTGTTTCTTGCGCGAAAGAAATATTTTTTTTCAGCCTGTTCAAATCCATTGACTTAAACTGCTCCTTAATATCGGTGGATTGCACAATATGATCCGGAATCCAGGGCTCGGCCTGCAGTTCGCTGATGAACGCTTCATTCACCGACCGCCCATTGAGCCAAAGCTTCAAACGATAGAAAGATGGCGGAAGCCAATCGTAATTCCAATATCCAAAAGTTTTGCTCCAAACCACGCGATACATGGTGGTGCCGAACAAATCTCCCAATTTGGCCGTACGCGTCCACCAACTTAATTCTCCGCTGTCAGTGACCATTGTTTTGTGGTTCGGATCCAATTTCTTTACTTCCGCCACTTCCATCTTTACCAAATCTTTATCATAATTGGCGCAAGTTATGCCAAAATCCAAATATGGTTCATTCTCCACTTGCCAAATTTCCAATGCCGGACTTTTTTTGTAGCGCTCTACCACTTTTGTTATATAATCTGTAAGAGCTCTTTTGTATTCTGCCGGTTGAAGATTATCTGCCCACTCCGGCACATGGCATTCGGGCCAACGCGGTGTTTTCTGCCCGACAACCATTATGATTTTTGCGTTTCTTTTTTCCGCTTCTTTCACAAACCAATCCATTTGCGTAAAATCAATTTTATTTCTTTCTTTTTCCAGCCAATCCCATTGCGCGGACAAACGCACATGACGAAAATTCCAATCATCCAAAATGGTTGTAAAAACTTTTTGTGGATCGGTTTGCAAATAGCCGGCGTATTCCGGACTAAAACTAACTCCCAAAATCATATCCGGTTTATTAAATTTAATAAGATAAAATGCTGTTATTGTGATCGCTAAAAAAACAACAATTCCGATAACCATTATTTTTTTATTCATAATAGAATCATTAATCCTCCAGCGATGAGCAGTATCGCCATGGCTTCTTGCGCGAATTCCAACTTTGTATATTCTTCTTTAAAAATTTTGGGAAAGAATCTGGACAGAATCGCCACAAACAACACAAGCAATCCATAGCGCACACCCCCCAGAGAATTCACGATCGTCACTGGACCCAAGGAAATCGCCCATTGCACCAAAATCACGCCAATCGCTCCCAAAGTAATGTTCATAATAATTGTCGCCAGTCGTTTCGTACTTTCGGTAGAAGTTTTTTTAATAAAATTTTTGCGTACGGCCGGAAAAAAAAGAAAAAACAAACCCGAAACGCCGGTGAAAAACCATACTAAAATAATTCCTGTGAGAAAATCGGTTTGTGTGAATACGAATTTTAAGGAAACCAAAGAGACGGCAAAAATCAAACCTGCCAAAAACCCAAAAGCTGTTCCGGCACGCAAGCCTTGCCCCTTTTTTCTTTTTTCAAACGCGAGAATAAAAGAACCGAATATTAAAAAAGCAATGGCGATGATTTGATATGGTGACAAAACTTCTTTGAGAAAAAATCCGCCGAGAAAAATTGAAAAAAGCGGTACCGCGGCTCCCACCAAAGGACCCACATGGCTTACTTCCCCCTTTTCGATTCCCTTGTACATTGTCCATAGAGCGACGCCGTAAAAAAGTCCGGCGACGATGGAAAATATCCAAACTTCAAATCCGTACGGCAAAGCTATGAACGGAAAAACCAAACACAACGGCAGAGCGAAGATCGTGCTGTAAAAAGCATAGAGCGCGGGATCGGTGGTTTTTTTGGTGAGAATGAATTTGTCTAAAATGCTAACAACGGCCAAAGCGGAAAAACCTATTGTGGCGATTAAAATGTACATAAACTTTTTAAATTTCAATTACGTACGAAATACGAAAGGTACGAAATTACGAAAACTTATATCGCGTTATTTTATAACTTTGAAAGTAAGAAAATACGAAACATTCTTTTATATATACAATATTTCCTTATTTTCCAATTTCCAATATTTCACTATCTGTCTTGCGCATTTTTCACCACATTGGCAATCAAAAGCGCCACCGTAACCGGCCCTACACCACCCGGAGTGGGCGTGACGAAACTCGCCTTTTCCAAAACTTCCGCCAAATTCACGTCACCGCAAGATTTTCCATCGCAATAACTGAATCCGGCGTCAATCACGACCGCGCCATCTTTTATCATGTCTCCGCGAATTAAATCTTTTTTTCCCACGCAGGAAATGACAATGTCGGCTCGACGACACTTTCCGGGAATATCTTTGGTCTTGCTGTTGCAAGTTGTGATACTCGCGCCCATGTGTTCCAACAACATGGAAAGTGGCTTTCCCACCAGAGTGCCCATACCAACAATCGTGATGTCTTTCCCGTTCAAATCCATTTTTAATTCGCGTATAATCGTCAAAATGGAGCCGGGCGTTGGCGGTTCCATTTCATTCGTGCCCATCAAAATTTTGCCCAAACTGGGCTCGCTTAAAAAATCAACATCAACTTTTGGTTTGATGGCATTCAAAACATTGGGGCAATAGAGTTTTTCGGGTATTGGTAATTGGATTATCAACCCGGAGACGTTTTGGTCTTTTTGGATTTCCTTAATGCGCTTTATTAATTCTTTTTTTGACGCGTCTTCGCCAAATTTGTGTAATTCAAAAGCTACGCCGGTTTGAAGCGCAACTTTCTCTTTTTGGCGGATATATACCAAAGAAGCCGGATTATTGCCGACAAGCACCACAGCCAGCTTGGGTGAGATGCCTTTTTCCTTTAATTCCCGAACTTTTTCGGCAGTTTCCCAATTAATTTTTTCAGCAATCGCTTGCCCGTTAATTAAAGCCATATTTGGCCACTAGTATACCACATTTCTGCAATCATTGCCAGTTTTTGCCTAATCAAGGGCAAAAAAGCCACGCCACCATTGACAAAACCGCTAATTTATGCTATAGTTATATGTTTTAATATGAAAACTATGCGTATTGCAATGATTGGACAAAAAGGTGTTCCAACCCTCTACGGCGGTATTGAACGCCACGTTGAGGATCTTTCTCGTGAACTTGTAAAACAAGGCCACGAAGTTTTGGCTTATGCTCGTTCTTGGTATACTCCAGAAACAATAAAGGAATTTGCCGGAATCAAAATCATTCATACCCGTGGCATTCGCTCCAAACATTTGGACGCCATCTCCCATACCATCACAGCCACTGTTCATGCTATCAAACAAAAAGTGGATGTGATTCACTATCACGGCGTTGGCCCCGCTCTTTTGAGCTGGATTCCGCGCGTGTTCGCTCCGGAAATTAAAATTATCACCACATTCCACTGTATTGACCGCTACCATCAAAAATGGGGCACTTTGGCCAAATTGGCTTTGTCCGCCGGAGAATGGGCCGCTTGTAATTTTGCCGATGAAACCATTGCCGTGTCTCGCACCATTCAGAATTATTGTTTTAATGAATTCCAGAAAACGACCACGTATATTCCGAACGGCGTCACTTCCGCCGAATATCCGACAGGCGCCGATTCCATTCGCTATTGGAAATTGGAACCAAATAAATATTTGGTCATGGTAGCTCGCCTTGTGAAACATAAAGGCGCCCATTATCTTGTTGATGCTTGGAAATTGGCCAAAAAACAAAATCCGGACTTAATGAAAGATTACAAATTGGCCATTGTCGGCGATTCTGTGTTCACCGATGATTATGTGACCGGGTTGAAAAAAATGGCTGAAAATGATGATTCCATTGTTTTCACCGGTTGGAAACACAACCAGGCTTTGACCGAACTTTTCGCCAATGCCAAAATGATGGTTCATCCATCCGAAAACGAAGGCATGTCTTTGTCCGTGTTGCGCGCCATGTCTATGGGCAAACCGGTATTGGCTTCCGATATTCCGGAACAGCAAGAATTGATCAATGATAAGAAATTTTTGTTTGCCAATGCCAATATTCATTCTTTGGCCAACAAAATCTTGGAGCTGCTTGAAAAGCCGGAATGGTTGGAAGAGGCCGGAAAGAAAAATAAAGTAATGGTGCGTGGCAAATATGAATGGAAAAATATCGCCGCCGAAACCGCCATTCTTTATGGATGCGCCGTGCAAAAAGTTGAACTGGAAACATCAAAAGCTTAATATCTTCTAAAACAGACTGTCCGTTGGGCAGTCTGTTTTTTTATCTTCGCACTTCATTGTATATTTCTTCCAATTTTTTTATATACTCTTCGGTTGAATGGTTTTGCTCCACATATTCTCGCGCTCTTTTGGAAATAACCTGCGCTTCAATGTCGGATAATCCCATAGCTTCTCGGATGCCTTCAACCAAAGATTCGAAATTTTCCGGTTTCACTAAAAAACCGGTTTCTCCATTGACAATTAATTCGGGATTCCCGCCTCTGTCTGAAGCCACAACCAAACGGCCGTTGCTCATTGATTCCAAAATGGTCATGGAACAATTTTCATAAAACAATGATGGCACGACGATCACGCGCGCCTCGGCCATCAGTTTTCTCAACGCTTCTCCACTCACCCATCCTCGCGTTTCCACGTTGGACAGACTGCATTGGCGAATCGTGGTGTCCACCCAATTGGCTTCAGGACCATTGCCGGCAATGACTGTCGGATATTGTCGAAGATGAGGCAGAGCTGACATTAAGATTTTTATTCCTTTTTCAACATGCATTCTACCGATATATACAATTTTATCTCCAAGCGGAGGATATAATTCGGGCACGGAATATGAATTGCGCAAAAGGCGCATTTTTTTTCGTGAAAAACCCCACTCCACCATTTTATCCATCATAAAATGGCTGGGACAAATAAACAGATCCACCATTTCCCAAATATTCTTTAGGTAATAATAGTATGCTTCCACGGAGGCGGCGAAGCTCATGGAGCGAGAATAGCGCACGCATCTGTTAAAAAAACAATGATAATATTTGTGCTTGTGGCATCTTTCGCAAAGCGTATCATCGGTACCGCGAATCATACGATGGTTTGGGCACATTGGCTGGACATCGTGGACAGTCATGACAATTGGGACTCTGCGTTTATATAATGTTCTAAAAGTGGAAGCGGAAAGATGGTGATAGGCATTGTGCAAATGGGCTACTTCCGGATCTACGGCGGAAATCAAAGCATTCAATTTGTTTTCTATGTCTTTTGCTTTAAATAGGCGAAGAAATATTTTTGTTGAAGCGAATAAATCCTGCTTTTCGGAAAATTCCGGAAGTTCAGAAGCAAAATACGCAGAATACTCGGAAGGAAGATTTTCTTTTTTGCGCATGGAAAATTCCGACACTTCATGCCCGCGAGCGCGCAAAGAATCAATGGTGGACAAAAACACCGCCTCGGCTCCGCCACGGTGAAAAAAATATTTATTTATTTGGAGAACGCGCATAAATATTCCTATTTCCAATCTGACTCAATTTGTCATTCTGAATTTATTTCAGAATCTATGTCGGACATAGATAGACAAAATTAGACGAATTTTCAATTATCAATTTTTGATTTTCAATGAATTATCAATTAACAATGAACAATTTCCGCCATAGGCGGTTCGGCTTCTAGCCGAAACACCTTATAAATTAAGCAGATCTGAAATTTGAAAATTGGACA
This sequence comes from Patescibacteria group bacterium, assembly GCA_018812905.1. Lineage (GTDB taxonomy): Bacteria > Patescibacteriota > Patescibacteriia > Magasanikbacterales > GWA2-37-8 > JAHJCN01. The sequence continues at coordinate 1,901 of JAHJCN010000117.1, read as the reverse complement.
TTAAAAATTGATTGAAAATTGAAAATTTATATAATTATACTTAAATTATCGTCTTATCGAAACTGTCATCAAATTCCTCTCTTTCTCATCATATCCATTCCTCTCCACCTCAAACCCCGCTTCTTCCAGCAACTCCGCCAATTCCTTTTTTTCAAAATGATGATAATATAATTCCGCTTGCGGTTTGCCTTGCGGGTCTTTCCAAGTTACCAGATAATCATTTTTTGCGACTTCTTTCATTTCCTTTTTTTTCTTTGTCCACTGACCTTTCAAATTCCAATTGGCCATCACGAGCTTGGCGCCCGGCTTCATTTCCATATGAATTTTTTTTAATAATTTCAAACGGCTGGCATGATTGGGCAAATGGTGAAACGAGGCAATCATGAAAACCCAATCAAAAAAATTAGGATTAAATTTTTTGTCCCGTGAAGCGGTGCAAAAAAACTTCACTTGTCCGGTCTTGGTTTCTTTGGCATATTCCGCCTTCGCATATTCTATCAGCCCGATACTTTGATCCAAGCCAAAATACTTGATTTTTTTGTCTTTTAACAGTAATATTAATCGTCCATTGCCACAGCCCCAATCCAAAATATTCTGCCCATCTTTAATCTCTGGCGCGAATTCCAAAAGCTCGTCCCAAAGACGATGGCGCGTGGCGGAAAAATGCTTGGAGATTTTATTGTAGCTGTCCTTGGTTTTCTGTATAATATCGTTGGACATAACATTTATTGTTATTCTGAGCCAGACACACTGTCATGCTGAACTTGTTTCAGCATCTCTGTCGGTTTTAGCACAATGGCATAATGGACAAAGATCCTGAAATAAATTCAGGATGACAATTGAATATTGTCGGGATGACCATTAAAAAATATGGATATTTCTAACAAAATTATTTTAGAAGCTTTAAAAACAAAGCCACAAAGCGCCGATGAGCTAAACAAACTTAAGCGGCAAATTTTGCGTTTGCATAAATCTGACGGAATACCTAACTCAGCGCAACTACTTAAATCATACCACAAATTGCTGGCAAGAAAAAGAGTAAAACGATCAAAATACTTGGAACATTTGCTAATCAAACGAGCTGTGCGCACTCTTTCAGGTGTTTCCATTATAACCGTTCTCACCAAACCATTCCCCTGCCCGGGCGAATGTGTGTATTGCCCCAATGAAAAAATAATGCCCAAAAGCTATATATCCGATGAACCGGCCGCGGCTCGCGCGCTTATGCTTGGTTTTGATCCATTTGAACAAGTGGCGAGGCGAATTGAAGCTTTGGAGAACAATGGTCATCCTACCGACAAAATTGAATTGATTGTGAAGGGCGGAACTTGGAACGCATATCCTGTTGAATATCAATATTGGTTTATTTTGCGATGTTTTGAAGCATCAAATAGAAAAAATCAAAATGCAAAAATCAAAATGCAAAATGACAATTTAAAATTTAAAATTATTGATTTGAAAAAAAATATAATAAAAGCGCAAAAAAAGAATGAAACTGCGCCTCACAGGATTGTGGGCCTAACTTTGGAAACTCGGCCGGATCATATTACCGAAAAAAACATTTGGATAATGCGCGAATTGGGTTGTACCAGGGTGGAATTGGGCGCGCAAACCACGGATAATAAAATTTTAAAGACAATCAAGCGCGGACATGACGCGAAAGAAATCGCGCGCGCAGCCAAACTTCTCAAACGGTTTGGATTTAAAGTTGATTTTCATTTGATGCCACAATTGCCCGGTTCCACTCCGGCCAAAGATTTGAAGATGATGCAAGAAATTTTTGCCAATCCGGATTATCGTCCGGATATGATTAAAATTTATCCTTGCACCGTGGTGGAAAATTCCGAATTGCATAATTGGTTCAAAAAAGGAAAATTCAAACCCTATTCCGACCGCAAACT
>JAHJCN010000116.1 GCA_018812905.1 Patescibacteria group bacterium | reverse complement strand
CAATCCGAAAGGAATTTATGAACGTTCGGATGTTGGGCATAGGGCAAAAGAAGCCTCACTACCCCTCCTCACCAAGGAGGGGCGAGGGGAGGTTCAGAATGTTAATAATGTTAAGAATGTCAACAACGTCGGTCTGTTGCATGGAGTTGTTCCGGAGAAAATAAAAATAAAAGAAAACGGCTTGAAGTTTTTGGTTGATGTTGCTGGAGGACAAAAAACAGGCTTCTTTTTGGATCAGCGTGATAAACGCGAGGCTCTGAAAAAATATGTTAAGAATAAAATTGTATTGAACTGTTTTTCCTATACCGGTGGATTCAGCGTTTACGCACTTGAAGGGGGCGCAAAAAAAGTGATGAGCGTGGATGTGTCCGAGTCGGCACTTAAGCTTGCGGAAGAAAACGCTAAATTGAATGGTTTTGCCAAGAATCATGAAATAATCTGCGCGGATGTGAAAGATTACCTGTCTGGTTGTGAGGGGCGAAAAGATGTCATTATACTTGACCCTCCCGCCTTCATCAAAGATCGCAGAAAAATTCGTGAGGGCGTACAGGGTTATAGAAAAATTAATGAAATGGCCATTCGTTTATTACCGACCGGAGGCATTTTGGTTTCCGCATCCTGCTCCGCCCACTTGAGTTTACCCGATTTTCGTTATATGCTATCTGAAGCTGGGGGTCGAGCCGGTCGAACTTTGCAAATTTTGGAAACCTTCACCCACGGGATAGACCATCCGGAGCTGGTGGCATTCACGGAAGGTGAATATTTGAAATGTGTATTTGCGATTGTGAATTAATTTTTTCACTTGCTATTGGAGAACAATATGGGTTCCCATGAAATTGGAATTTCAACAATTAAAAGACTGGTTGATGAGCGTAGAGGAGTGGCGAAATTGGCTATGGAAGAGGGTATAAGTTTGGGAGGTGTTACCGGAGGCGCTGAACGTAGAAGCGAAAATCTCAAGATTGCCATGGAAAGCTCCACAAGACTTGTGGATAATTTAATAAAAAAAGGAAGCTGGGTTGAAGATCAATTAAATAAAATTTTAGCGTTAGAAAAGTATTCCGAAAAAATTAATCAGGAAAAATTGGTTGAAAATTTTAAACGAGGGCTTTCTCTTGCACTAAAGCAGGAATATGCGGTGGTTAAGAAAATGCACGGCATTAAAGATCCGTGCTTCACGGAGAAAGAATTGAAGAAAATTACCGTGGCATATACTGCTGACTTTGTCAGTTCATTACTGCATTCACATCGTGCCGGCATAACATTAACAAACGCGCTGGAAATCGCCGTTAATTCATATCGTAATCCACCAAATTCTTTCGCTCTGTTATCCGAAAAATATCCTGATATGGATAGGACAACCATAATCAAGGCATTAACCTCTCATTCATCTAATCCGGAAGTTTTTTTGAAAAATATTTTTGAAAGATTAAAAAATTCTTTATCCCAGTATCCTGAATTTGTTCCAACTTATGTAAAACATATCGTAGTGCATTATAGCGGGAAGAAATGCGAAGATTTTTTACACCGGGCAAAAAAAGAATTGGATGAATTAAAAAAAATTGGATCTGGATACGAAGACCTGCCGGATGCATTATTGCAAAGAGCTATTTTTACAAATCCGAGCGATGTTAGGAGGTATCTTGATAATCCGGAGAATTATCCGAAAGGGTATAAGCGCTATGGGGGACAAAAATAAGTCAATTTTTTAACTATTTTATTTAACCACTAAAATACTATGGTAAATCTCGCCATCAATGGCTTCGGCCGAATTGGACGCCACGCTTTTAGAGTTGCGTTCGGAAAACAGAATATTAAAGTCGTCGGCATAAATGATCTAACGGACACCAAAACATTGGCTCATCTTTTGAAATATGACACGGCTTATCCGGATTTTGAGGGAAAAATTGATTTTGATGAAAAGAATTTGATTGTGGAAGGGAAAAAGATCCCGGTGTTCGCGAAAAAAGATCCATCTGTTTTGCCTTGGGAAAAATTAAAAGTGGATGTGGTTTTGGAATGCACCGGGAAATTCACAAAAAGAGAAGGGGCGGAAATGCATCTGAAAGCCGGAGCAAAAAAAGTTGTTATTTCCGCGCCGGGTAAAGGAGGCGATATTCCGACATATGTACGCGGAGTGAATTGCGCGAAAGTTGGCGAAGAAGAATCGACGATCATCAATAATGCTTCATGCACCACAAATTGCATTGCGCCCGTAACGGCGGTTTT
>JAHJCN010000115.1 GCA_018812905.1 Patescibacteria group bacterium | reverse complement strand
GATTTGGGCATGTCGCGTTTTTTTCCAAATCCTGTGAAGTTTTGGCGATTGATTCGAATTATTAAACAAGCTCGGCCGGATGTGATCCAGACTTGGATGTATCATGCGAATTTAATTGGTGGCTTAGCCGGCAAATTGGCTGGCGTGCCCGTGGTTTGGGGGATACATCATACATCATTGGATAGAACTAAAGATAAAGCGCTGACGATTTGGATTGCAAAAGCCTTGGCTTTTTTATCTGGGTTTTTAGTGGACAAAATTGTTTATTGTTCCCATGCATCGCAAGACATTCATGAGGAGTTGGGTTATGAGGTGGCTAAAGGTGTGGTGGTGCAAAACGGCTTTGATTTAAGTGAGTTTCGATCTGATCCAGAAGCCAGAAAAAAAATTCGACAGGAATTAGGGGTGGCTGATGATGAAATCCTCATTGGGTCAGTTGGCCGTTTCCATCCGCAAAAAGACCATGAGAATATTATTAAGGCAGCCAAATTGATTAGCCAGACGAATCCGAATGTTAAATTTGTTTTGTGTGGTGCGGATCTGGATAAGGGTAATCAGCAATTGAATCAATGGTTAGATGAGCAGGGGGTAAGGGATAGGTTTCTGTTGTTCGGGCCAAGAAGTGATGTTCCAGATTTGATGAATGCTTTGGATATATTTTCTACTTCGTCCGCTTATGGCGAGGCTTTTCCATTGGTGATTGGTGAGGCCATGGCTTGTGAGGTGCCTTGCGTAGTGACGGATGTGGGGGATTCGGCGGAAATGGTTGCGGAAACTCGGTGTGTGGTGCCACCCCGAGATCCAGAAGCTATGGCACGAGCCTGGCATGAATTGTTGGAGTCGGATAGGAAGGGGCTAGGTGAAAAGGCCAGGCAAAGGATTCAAGAAAATTTTTCCATTGCCAAGGCCGCAAATAAATATCAAGCAGTTTATGAATTATTACGAGCTAAAAAAACACTAGCTTTGTTTTTTACGCGCGGGGTTTCTTTGCGGGTTTGGGATCAGGTCGGGAATTTGGCGCGCGAAATCCGTCCGTACAATGAACTGGCCAAGGTTTTCACTCAGATTTATTTTTTTACTTACGGCGATCAAGGCGATTTGCAGTTTAAGAATCAGCTGGCGAAAAATATCGTAATTGTGCCGAAAAAATTGCCAGTGCCGGATTTATGGTACGAACTGCTGCTGCCTTTGGCTTGCCGAAAAGAACTGCGTGCGTCCAGCGTACTGAAAACTAATCAAATGAAAGGCGGACTGGCGGCGTTGATTGCCAAGTGGTTATACAAAAAGCCCTTGGTCGTGCGCTGCGGATTTGAATGGTTAATGTTTTGCCGGCAATTGAACAGCTTATGGATTAAACAGCGGGTCGTGTATTGGATTGAGCGGATAATGTACAAGCACGCGGATCACATCATTTTGTCAGCGCGAAACAGCAAAGATTTTGTAATGAATGAGTTTGGCGTGCATGGAGACAAGATAACTTTGATTGGCAATTATGTTGACATCGAACTTTTTAAACCGCAGGACACGCCCAAAGAACCGCGCACAATTTGTTTCGTGGGTCGATTAAGCGAACAGAAAAATTTATTCAATCTCATCACGGCTTTGATGGGCATGGACGTGAAGCTTGTTTTATTTGGTTCTGGTCCGTTGCGCGATCAACTTCAAGAACACGCTAGACAATTGCGAGTGAATGTTGAGTTTCGGGGCAATATTGAAAACCAAAAATTGCCGGTTGAGTTAAACAAATGCGAAATGTTTATTTTGCCGTCGTTGTACGAAGGCAACCCAAAGGTGCTTTTGGAAGCCATGACTTGCGGCTTGCCGGTAATCGCGACTGATGTAGTAGGCAATCGGGAGCTAATTCGCAATGAGGAGAACGGCCTTCTGTGTCAGACAGACGCGGATTCAATCCGTGCGGCTGTACAAAAACTCTTACAAAATAAGCCATTACAGCTTATAATCGGTAAGCAAGCCCGGCAGACAATTGTAGATAATTTTGCTTTGGGAGTGGTTTTAGAAAAGGAAACGCGAATTTACGATGAATTATGAGACAAATCTATAAATATATCGTAAAAATCCTGCTAAAGTTGCATGGATTTTTATATTATTTGATCGGGCAATTCGCGATCCGGGCCGAAGGCGG
>JAHJCN010000114.1 GCA_018812905.1 Patescibacteria group bacterium | reverse complement strand
TTTTTTAGAGCAATCCCGATTGCTATCGGGATTAAAGTAAAACATGCACATCACATAACACGGCATATCTGGTTACGGCTTTTATACAAAAGCCTCCACCCATATTTGCCTCCGCTCCGCTACGGCAAACATCAGATATGCCGATACGTTCGGCAAAATAGCAAAAATTTTATGAGTAAAACAAAATATATCTCGCATGGCGGCGCGGCAAGGCGCGAAACCGAGGATAATAAAAAAATCAACAACTTCATTTATTGGGCTCCAAGGATATTGTCAATAATTTTCATACTGTTCCTAGGTCTGATGTCTCTGGATATTTTTGACATGAATCTTGGCTTCTGGCAAACAATCCTCGGCCTGTTCATGCATAATATTCCCGCGATTATTTTATTGCTTGTTTTAATAATTTCTTGGAAACATGAGATTGTGGGAGGAATCGCTTTTATCCTTGCGGGAATTGTCTATATCACCATGCTATCAGTGATGGCCATTACAAGGGGCTTTGAATGGTACTATTTATTGTGGGCTGTTCAAATTGCCGGGGTCGCCTTTTTTATTGGTACAATGTTTCTTGTTGGTTGGAGTAAAAAGAAAATGATTAAATGAAAATATTATCTTCGAAAATCCTTGCAATAATCAATACATAATCCTATGTTAACAAACAAAGAACTTATTAAAAAAGCGGCCTCAGTTATAGAGCCAAAAGAGGTCAAGGGAGGTTTGATCGGCAATGTCGGTTGCGCCCTTATTGCAAAAAGCGGAAAGTTCTTTCTTGGTGTCTGCACTGGCTTGGGCTGGGCACACGGTGTTTGTGCCGAACAAGCGGCAATCAGTTCTATGATTGCCAATGGAGAATATGCGATTGAAAAAATTGTAGCTGTCTGGAAAGATGAAACGGAGGCCGTCTTTGTCATTCCGCCATGCGGAAACTGCCGCCAATATATGAAAGAAATTGATGTGTCAAATATACAAAATACCGAAATTATTTTGGACGAAAATAAAACGGTAAAATTGTCGGAGCTCTTGCCATATTATGACTGGTGGCAAAAACAGGAAGGTTCGCATGGGAAAAGTATTCGATGATATTTGCCGATGGCAACGTGATGCCGTAAAGGATAAAAATATTCACACTGATGATGAACTTAAAAAAGAACTTGGGAATATAATATTTTCCACAATCAGATGGTGCGATGATCTCGGGTATGATCCGGAAGAATGCATAAATAAAGCCATTGATTGCCAAAGGAAATTTCAGAAATAAAAAATCCCCCGACTGATCCGTACCCCAAAAAGTGGACACTTTCGTGTCCACTTTTTGGGGTACGGATCAGACTTAGTCGGGGGATTTTTTTACAGGATGCTTTCTCTTGAATTTTTCAATTTCATTATTTTTGTCTTCGCTTTCTTTTTGTAGCCGGTATGAAAAACGCTATGTGCCAATTTTTCGGTTGTAAAATAATTCTTTAGGACATCCATCACCACCGGATTTTTGTGCGCCAGACGAATTACCGAAGCATTATCCAAACCATACAAAGCTTCCGAGCGTTTTTGGCGAATCACATTATCCACGGGCAAAGGTTGTCCTCCCCCGCCAACGCACCCATTCGGGCAGGCCATGATTTCAATGTAATCATAAGCGCTCGGGTTATTGTCTAAAATTTTCAATAATTTTCTGGCATTTTCCATGCCGGCGGCCACGGCCACCTTGATTTTTTTGTTTAAAACGGGAACTTCCGCCATCATGCATTTTATACCTTCCGCTCCGCGAACTTGTTCCAAATTGGCGCATTCCAAATCTTTACCACAAAGCAAAAAATATACAGTGCGCAAGGCCGCCTCCATTACCCCGCCGGAGGTGCCATAGATGATGCCAGCGCCCGACGGCATGCCAAAAGGATCGTCCAATAGCTCCGGCTCAATGGTTTTTAGATCGATCTTGTGTTTTTTAAACAAATTGCCAAGCTCGCGCGTGGTGAGAACAAAGTCCACCGGATACATATCTTTGATTTTCAATTCCGGACGGCGAGATTCAAATTTTTTGGCCGTGCAAGGCATAATGGACACAACCTCCAATTTGCGCGGATCAACTTTTATTCTGTCGGCAAAATATGTTTTCAAAAGCCCGCCCATAATAATTTGGGGCGAACGAACGATCGTTAAATTTGGCAATAAATCCGGACGATAAAATTCCACATACTTTACCCAAGATGGACAACAGGACGTAAACATAGGCAATTTACCTCCGCTTTTTATTCTTTCCGCCAGTTCCATCGCCTCTTCCACAGTGGTGAAATCAGCAGACACCGAGGTGTCAAACACATAATCAAATCCCAATTTTCTTAAACCCGCCGTCACTTTGCCGGTGACAACCTCGCCATAGGGCATGCCAAACATTTCACCCAAACTGCTGCGCACGGCGGGTGCAAATTCGGCCACCAAAATTTTTCCTTGTTTTTTTGCTTCAAACGGACGCTCGGAATATTCAAACTCGCCGGCGGTTTCAATTGCGCCAACAGGGCAATGCACGATACACTGTCCGCAATGTATACAGTCTTTTTCCTCGACTTTTTTGAGCAAACAACTTTTGGCGCGCGATGGCGTGATGCCGATGTCCGATCCCCTGCCCTCCACTTCCAAATAATTCACGGGGCAAACTTCCACGCAATTGCGACAATCAATACATTTGGTTTGATCAAAAACAATGGGTCCGAACTGTGTTATGGGTCTTTCTTTTTTTCTATCAGGAAAACGAGTTTTCTTGACATTGTATTCTTTGGCGTATTTAAGCAACAAACAATTCCATTTCCAGACGCAATCATCGCATTCCAGCAGATGTTGAGCAAAAATGAGTTCCAAATTGAATTTGCGCAAACGATTTATTTTTTGCCCTTTGGTTTTTATTTCCATTCCTTCTTGTACAACGGCGGTGCAGGCGGTTTGCGGACAACGCGTTCCCTTCACTTCCACCATGCACATGCGACAATTAGCCTTAACATCCAAATCGGGATGATAACATAGCCCGGGAATTTCAATGCCGTTTTCTTTTGCCGCCTCCATGATTGTCTGCCTGGTGTCGACCAAAATCTCCTTGTCGTCAATTATAATTTTTACTTTTCCCGGTTTCATAATATTTAAATTCGTTTCACAAACTTCAGAAAAACATACGCGATTATACCGCCCAAAAGCGCCGTGTAGAGCTGGGGCCAAGAAAGAACGGAAGCAACCGGACCGGCTAAATCTTTTTTCAAAATTAAATTAAAAATCACTTGACCGGAACCAAACAGAAAAACAAACTTGGCAACGCTCGCCGAACCCACTCCCAGCCAATAATTCTTACGCCAAAGCGCGTGAAAAATCATCACCAAAATTACATTGGAAACCATTATGAAGGGAATCATCGGGCCAAGCGCCACCGGAAGCAAGCCCACCGAGAATGCCACTATACTTGGGATGAAAGCAATGGAAACGGCTTTGCGCCAACCCAAAACAACGGTGGCAATGAACAAAATGGCATTGACCAAAGGGCCGGTTACCATTTGTAGATGAAAAAAAGGCAAAAAAACCGCAAGCCCGAGCAAGGCTAGGTATTGGGTGATCGCTCCAACTTTGGGCAAGCTCACAACCTGCTCCTGCGCACCCGCTTCCCCTTCCATTTCCAAAAAATCTATCTCACGCATATTTTTATTTTTTTAATTCAACACGCTCTAACAAGCTTTTCATGGAAAATGCCACGCCTTTGCCCAAGGGGCAAAAACTGAATTGTCCCAGCACGTTCAAAACCGCCCGCACCAAAGGCAAATTCAAAGACTCTTCACTATCCAACATTTCCTTCAAGCGGTATACTCCTTCACGGCATGGGACACACTTTCCGCAGTTTTGGTTATAATAGAAATTGATCCACTTTCTCATCAAATCTCTTGGGTTGGTTTCTACTTGATCATACACCACAATGGAAGCCGCGCCTTCCACCGGGTTGAACAATTCTTCCAAAATCATAATTCCCCCACTCGCCCCGCCTCCCACCTGCACAAAATATTTAAACAAGGGGGCGTTGTTTGTTTGTTCCAATATTTCACCAATGGGCATGTCTTCCGGAAACTCAAAAACTCCCGGATTTTTAACTTTTCCGCTGATGCAATAGAATCTGGTGCGACTGTATTGGCCTTTTTCAATCTTGGAAACGCTGTAAAATGTTTCAACGTTATTTATAAGCGTGGGAAAACCAAATAAGCCGGCTTCGGTTGGAAAAGGCGGGCGAATCCGCGGTTCATTCCTGTTGCCTACAACGGACTCCATCAAAGTGGTTTCTTCTCCGCAAAGATATCCCCCTGTTTCGGCAAAAAGTTCAATCGGGTCATTTCCGATTATTTTTTCCAAAGTTTTTTTAAATTTTTTGAAATATGAGTTACGCAGATAGATGAAGGCTTTTTCCGCGTCAAGCGTTTCTATTGCTATTTTTATGCCATTTATAATTTCCTCCGGATATGTTTCCAAGAGATATTTGTCCTTAAAAACCGCCGGCTCGCCTTCGGCCGCGTTGCAAACAACAAAACATTTGCCGACTTTCTTTTTGGCTTTTAAAACCGCCTCCCACTTCACCCAAGTGGGGAAACAACTGCCGCTTCGCCCTTTCAGACCGGACTCCTTTAATTTTTCTATGATCATAAACTATTTTTCGACTTCCTCCACGACCTCTATTTTTAGCTTTTTAACGCCGAACTCCACGGCTCTATCATACGAACTCATCCAGATATCAATTCTCCCCTCTCCATATCGCCTGTTCATTCTGTCACTCACTGTAAATATTCTGTCGCCATATAATTCCGGGATGCGCACCTTTGTTCCCATTTTCAAATGATTGTTGGCAATAATTTCTTCCTTGCCGTTCGCGCAAACATCAAAACCGTTCGCTGTGATGCATGGCGAATCATCGGTTTGGCTCACCGAACTGGAATAGGCCGTGGCAATCACTTCTTTTGTTTCTAACACTCTATAGGGATCGGCTTCGGGATAATATTTTATAACCAAAACGCATGGAACGAGCAGAATGATAAGGATGCCAAAACGAATAACCAGAAAACGACCCAGTTTTCCCTGTTTCTTTTTCCGTGTTTTTTTGCTATGTTTTTTCATATTTGTATTTTAGCAAAAAAACATCTTTTCCACAATAAAATTGTGATTAAAAAAATGCCCGGACGGCTTCGGGCATACAAAATATCAAAATGGCCTCAAACCACCGCCCCAAGCATCGGAATCCCCAATCTTTTTCGGCTTGTTTCACCAACAAAAAGACTGGTTTTGCGTTCGGCCAAAATACCGCGATCTTTTTCATGCTGGCGATTGTTCATGGCCAGCAAACTTGAGCCCAAAAACAAGGTGTGCTTGCCATACCGGCGAGCCAATTCATCGGTGCGTCCAAAAATTTCATTTAATTTTTCCGCTTTCAATGATTGCCCAAACAAATCAAGCTGGGTGTTTGCATCTTCGGTCAAATGCGTGAGAATGACGCCGGTGGCGCGATAAAGTATTTTGTAATTAAAAACTTTTTCAAAATATTCTTTAAGGGCATTCAAAATAACGGTGGGGGCTACCGATGGACGCGACAATTTCAGCTCAAAGCCATAGAAACGGAAATCTTGGCTTTTGAGAAAGAAAAATATTCTTTTAGTCGCCAATTTGTAGCGACGGGCTTTGATGCAGGCATTTTCCACATTTTTGGATAACTGGGAATAGACAAAATCTTTTTCATTGGACGGAGGTGTGAAAGTTTTTGTTTTGCTGATGGACTTGTAGTCGGTTTTCGGTTCGGTGACCAATTCATGCACCACCAATCCGCGCAATTCCTGCCAAATTTCATAATGCGGTTTGGTGAACCTTTCTTGCACCCATTCTTTGCTTTTTTGCGCGAAATGAAGCGCTGTCCGCACTCCGCATTTATACAAAAACGCAGTGGTTTGCGAACCAATGCCCCACACTTTTTCCACCG
>JAHJCN010000113.1 GCA_018812905.1 Patescibacteria group bacterium | reverse complement strand
CTTCGTCGTTCTTTTTTCCTGCGCATCCCGCGAGCCAAGCGTGAACATAAATTGCCGTCTGTTTTGTCCAAAGAAGAGATAAAAAAGATGATTGCTTTGACAAAAAATCCCAAGCATAATTGTATTTTAAGCTTGCTATATGGCACCGGAATGCGGGTGGGGGAGTTGGTGCGTTTGCAAATGGGTGAAATTGATTTGACGCGTGGCATAATTGCCGTCCGTTGCGGAAAGGGCGCAAAGGACCGCTTTGTAATGTTGCCGGAGAATTTGCGTGATATTTTGTCTAAACAAAGCCAATTGAAGCAACAAAATGATTTTTTGTTCACCAATGGCCGGGGGTGGCGCCTGACCGAAGCGAGCATCCAGAAGGTGGTCAAGGAATCGGCGGAACGAGCCGATGTGAGAAAAAAAGTGTCGCCCCACACTCTTCGCCACAGTTTTGCCACTCATTTGCTGGAAAATGGCACGGATATTCGGTATATTCAGGCATTATTGGGCCACGCCAAGCTTCAAACCACGGAAATTTACACTCATGTGGCACGAAATGTGCTTGAGGGCATTGTGAGCCCTCTTGATAGCTGAAATTAGCCATTTCTTGATTGTTTGTTAAAAAAGATTTATTATACCTCCGCGTGTAATTAAATTATTTTTTTATGTCCGGTCATTCTAAATGGCACCCCGCAATGAATGCGGGGCGGGACTCCTTAGGCGAAATATCGGTTTTTTAAGTAGTTTTATACTAAATTGTATGTCAGGTCACTCAAAGTGGCACAATATTCAGGCGCGGAAAGGAAAGCAGGATGCTAAAAGAGGTAATCTTTTTTCCAAATTCGCCAAAAAGATCACTTTGGCGGCCAAAATCGGCGGTGGAAATCCGGAAACCAATTTTGCGTTGCGTTTGGCTCTTGATAAGGGAAAGGGTGTGGGAATGCCCAAAGAAAACCTGGAAAGGGCCGTTAAAGCCGGCACGGGAGAATTAAAAGATGTCGCGCAGTTGGAAGAGTTGTTGTATGAAGGTTTTGGGCCGGGTGGCACGGCAGTGATGGTAAAGATTTTGACGGATAATAAAAACAGAGTTTCTTCGGAGATAAAGCGTATTTTGGCCGATAATGGCGGTTCATTGGGTGGTTCCGGAAGCGTGCAATGGATGTTTGAACAGTTCGGGATCGCGAGAATTAACAATGAGCAATTAACAATTAACAAAATTGAACGAGATGATTTTGAGATGCAGATGATTGAAGCGGGAGCTGAAGGCATATCCGAGGAGGGCGGGATTGTTGAAATTAGGACAAAAATTGAGAATTTGCAGAGCGTATTGGGTAAAATAAAAGAAATGGGCATTGAACCGGAAAGTTCCGGCTTGGAATGGATTGCGAAAGACAAAGTGAGTATTAGCCTGGAAATACAGGATAAATTGATGAGGCTGTTTGAAGAATTGGAAGAACACGACGATGTGGAAGATTATTTTACAAACGCGGAGTGATAAAAATTTAAGTTTTAAAAATCAAAATGTAAAATATCCCTATTTGTCGGGATAGCAAAATTTTTCATTTTGATTTTTACATTTTACATTTACTATGGTAATTCTCGGCATTGACCCCGGATTTGGACGGATAGGCTATGGGATAATTGAGAAAAGCGGAGTGAAGGAATGGAAAGCCGTTGATTATGGTTGTATTGAGACGCCACTGGAAAACGACTTCGTAGACCGTTTGTCCGAAATTTACAGCACCCTCAATCATCTGATTAAAAAACACAAGCCCGCCAGAATGGCCGTTGAAGAATTGTTTTTTTTCAAGAATGTCAAAACTGCCATCAAGGTGGGACAGGCCAGAGGTGTGATTTTGCTTGCCGGAGTGGAAAACGGTTTGGAGATTGATGAATTTACTCCTCTTCAAGTGAAGCAGGCTGTTACGGGTTACGGCAGAGCGGAAAAAAAACAAATGCAGAAAATGGTGGCTGTGATTTTGGGCATAAAAAAGAAAATCAAATCCGATGACGCGGCTGACGCGCTTGCCGTGGCTCTTTGCGCGGGGCAGAGTTTGTGGGTGAAACGCGTGGCGCGTGGCGTGTAACGCGAAGCGTATAACGTGTAACGCGCGAAATTATTTTTTGTGTATGAATGAAAAAAACGCTCGATTTGTGTTGATTCTTCCCAATATTCGCAGTGCTCATAATGTAGGTGCCATGTTTAGGACGGCTGATGGGGCGGGGGTGGACAAGATATTTTTGACGGGTTACACGCCTCGGCCTCCGCATCCGCATTTGGACAAGGTTTCTTTGGGCGCGGAAATGTGGATGGATTGGCAATATTCGGCGCAAGCCGGACGGCTACTTAAACAATTGAAAGAAAAAGGGTATAATATAGTGGCACTGGAACAAACCGAAAAAAGTATATGTATTTTTGATTGGAAGCCAAAGTTTTCACTGGCTTTGATTGTTGGAAACGAAAAGACCGGCGTCACAAAATCAATGTTGAAGTATTGCGATGAAGCCGTGCATATTCCCATGCTTGGTAAAAAGAAAAGTTTGAATGTGAGTGTCGCGGGAGGAATTGCGATGTTCCATGTGGCGAGATTATTAGGATAAAAATTGCCATCCCGACCGAGTGAAGCGCCCTTGCTCGCCTAGGCGAGTTGGGATGACAGTGTAGACACTTGCTTTCGCAGGCATGAAATTTATTATGAAATCCACCCTTTCCATCTTCAAAATTTTTTACAACAAGCTCCCGCCGTTAGTGCCGGGTGATATTTTGTCGCAGATGAAAAAAGCTTTGGATGATTTGGAAAATGATGAGAGCGCGAATGTGGAAAAAGTGGAAAACGCCATGGTGCGGTTTGGTTATGAAGTTTGGCCTTGGCACAAGGCGCACAAGGAATATCTTGTGAAAGCGGAAGAGCAAATGGGCAATCATTTTTTGTGGCCAAGATTGCAAAAAACTTTGCGGGAAAAATGCAAAAAATATTACGATTATGGCATGACGATTTCCGATCTGCGTTCCGGACGTCCGGCTTTGGAATATTTTTCTTCTGATGAACGAGTGGCGTTGGGTGCCGCGTTGGTGGGCGCGCGATGTGATTTGGACAATTATGTTGATCATCAAATTTCCAGCTTGGAAAAGGAAAAATATCTGCAGAGAGTGGACGAGTTGTTTTGTATTTTGGAAGAAGTAAAGCAAAAATTGGATTTTTTGCGCGCAATGGCAGATAAAGAATATGATCATCCTAATTTGGCCGATGAAATTCGTTCGCGCGTTACGGCGTTTGAGCATGGCTTGTGCTGGCTCGCGCCGGATTTGGATCATGAGGCGGTTCACAATGCGGTGGATTTTTTTAAGGGGCGCAGGCTGGATTTGGGGCGAATGCGTGGGATAAATACGCCGTGCAAAATTGATATTTAATTTAATCATTACGCATATGAAAAAAGTGTTATTGGTAGTCGCGTCTG
>JAHJCN010000112.1 GCA_018812905.1 Patescibacteria group bacterium | reverse complement strand
GGGTGAGCTAGCGATGCAATGTCGCTACACGCCCCGCTCGTCCGGACGACAGAACCGCCTCGGTTTCTGTCGTCCGGACATGTCTTTGGTGATTATACAGTGTCATTGCGAGCCCTGAAGGGGCGAAGCAATCCCTTCGAACGAAAGCTCACTACGTCGTCCCGACTTAGTCGGGGCTCCTCGCAATGACAAAATGATCTCCGAAGAAAACAAAAAATCCGCTATAAGCGGATTTTTTGTTTTTCTATGTCATTGCGAGGAGCGAAGCGACGAAGCAATCCCACGGATGCATGAGATTGCTTCGTCGTCCCGACTTAGTCGGGACTCCTCGCAATGACAAGATCACTCCCTCGCCACCGGAATCACAATTATATTTCCACTGTAAGAAACGAAAGGCTCTTGTTTGTAAACAGGCGAGGATCCATTACACTGATTAAACAAACCAGCAGGATCATTCGTAAACGGAAATGCCTCCGCATAGCACCCATCCCCAACCTGTGTTGCATCAACCGGATCTGCCGAATCATCAATACTCTGCGCGCACCTCCCACTACACCACCCCCAATTATCCAACACCTGCACGCGCGGGCGATAAGCGCACACGATTGTGCCGAGAGCAATTTGGTATTTGGGATCAACTTGGATGGTGCAAGGCCCTCCACTGTTGGACACTTCCGCGAAATGACCTTTTGAACCGCCAATAACATCCTTGCCAACAGGCCCGGGGTTATAACACAATTCCGACCTGCTCTTCCAATCTCCGCCGCTATTTTTTATCATATAAACATCTGTCGGATCGCAAGAATAGGTATTGGGGAATTCAAACATTCCTTCCTTACAACCGGTGCCGTTGGCCTGGTCGGGAGACATGGTGCTACCAAAACCGGCGCGCTCATCTCCTTCAGGTGACTGTATGCACGCACTCCCCGGATCGTCCGCTTCATGTCCTTTTATTTTTAAACAATCTTGAACGACCGTTGCAACCGTGCAGGGAATGTTCATATCAAACGCGCAATGCAATTTTGGAGTCATCATATCTTCCTGCAAACACATGGGTTTAAAGTTGCTGATAGCCCGACTTTCCATCGGCGATGGTGTATAGCCCGGTTCATTGAAATCCACTGTCACGCGCCGAAGGGGCATTTGCGCGGCATCGGCCCAGGCATAAAAACGAATAACCACCCCGCCACTTCCCTGCAGATAAACATTACCCTCATATTGCTCGTTGATGGCAAATGAATCCAACTCGTGAATACCACAACCCTTTTTCATGGGATCCGCGCACACGCGCTCATCCAAAATGGGCGAAGCGATTTGAGGGACATAGTGCTGGTATGGCTTGGAGTTGCCTGTTGATGAAAGTTGAGGCGAGGCGGAGTCAATCTTGTCGTCGCTGGCTATATAACTGTTATTTTCAAGATTGTAATAACCGTAAACTTTGGCAAACATGTAATCAAGCATCACACACTGGGATTTATCAACTTTATTCGCTCCCCGATTCCTGGAATACGCATCGCAAACCATCAAATAATCATCAGAGTCATTAATGTTTTTATAAGCAGTCATCGGTATGCCGCCATTTTCAAGACCATTTTCAAATGGCCTGGTATAATAATTGTAATCGTTCTCGACCTGCTCTACAAATGGATTTACAAAAATTGGCTTGTTGAAAGAAATATTTTGTTTAGCGATGCCGTAGGGCTGGTTGGTCATGTCC
Source organism: Patescibacteria group bacterium (assembly GCA_018812905.1). Taxonomy (GTDB): domain Bacteria; phylum Patescibacteriota; class Patescibacteriia; order Magasanikbacterales; family GWA2-37-8; genus JAHJCN01. The sequence goes on along the minus strand of JAHJCN010000112.1, from coordinate 15,557 downwards.
TCTGTGCGTGGAACAACCACGTTCCCGGAATTATAGTCATAGAAACCCGTATCCTCCAATTGCCCGCGCCTCAATCGCCAAGTGTTTGCTTTATTACCGTCCGCGGTGCTGATCTTGGCGAAAGACGAGCATGTACCATTGGCAAAATGAATTACAAAGAAATATCCTATTTTAGCGTTATCACCATATGAATCGTCCAACGCGAGCCAAGCTCCCAATAAATTATCATCGGCATTCTCTTCCTCTGCATCATCCCCTCTATCAAAAAGAATTCTGACACCCAAGCCGGCTTTTACTTGGTCAACATCCGACTCGTAATTCATGCTGGACACTGAAAGATTATTAACCAGTTTGAAAAAATTTGCATCCGAATCCTCCTTATCGCCAAAATTTGTCCATTGGGTGTAAGAAACATCCATATTGCCGACAGTCTGCTTACCTCGCTTAAAAGACATTATCGGCCCCTTCTTAAACGCCAAACCCAAATTACTACTTAGGGTTTCATTTGGCCAAATGGAGACAAAATTCGGACTAATCCTATCCCAGTATGATGATTTTTCTTCTCCATCATCATGCTCGTCATCGTCCACATAAATTTTTCTTTCGGCATCAAAATATATATCAATTCTATTAATCTCTCCTCTCTTAAGGTATTCCCTTGACTGATGATCATCTGGAAACACATCGCTGAACTTTAATCTTCGAAATGCTTCTCTGTGATCCACTTCCTTGTCCGGATCGTCATTATTCGACGGCGTGTTGCCTTTAATAAAAAACCCCTGACCTGTGACAAGCTGAGCGCCGGACGGTATCCCTTCAACGAGGAAATTTGTCATGACAAAATAATTCATCGATCGTCCATATTCACTGCTACCGCCCGCCCAATGTCTACAAGCTCCCGGATCTGCTTTCCAGCCCGCGGATTCTAAATTACTTCCTACTAGTCTAGTGTAATCATATACCACTTGCGCAGGCCGAGAACTCCCCAGCTCGGGCGAGTTATCAATAAAATCATCCGGTGGCAAACTTGTATAACATCTTTCCTGGGATTCATCACCGTATTTGCATGCATCCAAACGGGCATTGTAATTATATTCTTTCCCAAAAAATTCATTGTAACATGCAGAGTCACCGCTGCCATCAATAATTCTCCCCGAACCTGCATCCGTGGAGTTTGCCGCAATCGCCGGCCGATTTTTCAAACAGATATACCTGTCACCGGCAAGATCTCCATAAAACGCACCGGTATCCAAGGCAAAAATATCTTCTATGCCAACTGTCACATCCAACGGCATCCAGGTGAGGCAAGCATACTGGTCGGAGCCGGGCTTTAAATTCTTCAAATCCACGCCGGGCAAAGGCCGTCTCTGATCGCGCTCCACGCAATATCCTTGCCAGCCGGAAACCACCTTTTCTCCTTGTATGTCCAAACAAGTACCGCCCCCGCTTTCGCAAATGGCCGGACCAACCTTGTCTAGTGTCCGATTGGCATTATATACATAACAATCGGCGCCGTTAAACGGACCGTCTGCATTGTCACACAAGCCACGCGCACACGAACCACCCGCAGTCCTACAAGCATCCTCGGTAATCGTATTATCACTCTTGTCGCATTCTAAATCCGAATATGAACCACCGATGCAAATATTGCTAAAAATTACCTGAGAATCGGCTTCCAAAGAATTGGCACCGTAATATTTCACCTTTTCTCTATTTTTGCCATAAAATACTTTGGTGTAACTGCAATCACAATTTGATCCGCTGCAAATGTTGGCATTTTCAAATTTAACATCTATATTGCCTGTTGTAGCCGGGAACGGGCTGTCTTTTTCCGGATAACCCCGGCAGGCTCGCTTTTCCGGAAAGTTGAGTGGATCCACAAAATTGTTGGACCAAACCGATGAAATACCGGCAATGGGATAGACAAGTTTTCCGGTAATGGATTCCCAAGCCGGAATGCACCAGCCGTCATTATTACCATCAAAATTGTTGTCGCCGCCTTGTTTGCCCTTGCTATAGGTCGGACTCTGGCAGGTGTCGTTTGCCACTTGAGCGAGATAATATTCAGAAGCAGAAGAGGCGCCTGTCTTCACGACATCGAGACTAATTATTGGGAACTGCTGGAACAGCGAATAGCCCGCATAATCTCTTCCGCTCCAAGAAACATTACGCGCGCGATATTCATAATCGCTCAGCCATGTTGCGGGCGGTTTGGGCAAGGTGACGGCGCATTGGGAATCTTCACGGGCGGATCCATGTTTGGCTTCGGAACAAACACCCAAACCATAACATTTATAATCCGACTTGCCGGTTGCCGGATCGGTGACGGGCATTGGCGTTTTGCAATACATCCACTCCGCGCATTCGCGATCGCGCGCCACTTTGATGATGGTGTTGGCGTCATTATTTTGTGTTGGCATCGGATCCACCGGCTTATAATCCTGCGCTTCGCTGGCCAAGTAGGAAGCTTCGGTGTTCCACATTTTATTCGGCCAATCGGCATTGTCCAAAAGAATACAGCCTTCGCGTTCGCTCACCTGTCCGTTACATTCCTTTTCACTGGTTGCGAATTTATTATTACGAATCATGTAATATTTTTGTTCCAAACCATACTGATCACGGCTATTGTGATCCACGAAAGCGGTACAGCCATCTTGTGCTTGCGGGCATTCTCCCACAAAATTTTCATATTTATCTTTGTTGCCATACGACCAAATGTTGTAGGTACCGCCTTCGGTGAAATAAGCGAGATAGCAAGGCACCGGTTCGGTGAATTGGCATGCGTTAATACAAGAAACACCCGGATCGCAATCACTGTTTGCTTCGCAAGCCTGCAAACGTCCGCTGTAATCGCAATATTTTTTTATCGCGCCACAATCATCGTTAGAGGCGCAGTGGCTTGGCGTAACGGCAACTGGACTTGTGCAAGTTCCCACACCTTTCCTAAACCACCCCTTTGTCTTAACGCCATTCACAGTCGCGTCTTCTTTGTATTCACAAACCTTCTGCCCCAAAACCGCCGGATCCTTGAAAAAGAAATTTCCCTGATCTCCGGTATAGCTGGTGCAACCCACCGCTTCGCTGGAACACAGCGCTTTGTCATATTGCGCCGGATCATTTTTGATGGTGGTGGTTGTATATTTTGCTCCGGACGGCGAAAATGTTTGAGCGCCGGCCAAAATACAGCCCTTGTCCGCCGTCGTGCATTGTCCGGCGGGATTATTCACCAAATATATTGGCGAGGCAAGAGAAGTGTCGGCCGGAATTACCACGCTGGAAGCGACAAGTTGTCCGCCGGCTCGGGTGATTTCCGCCACGGATTTGTCGGCAACGGTTTTTATGTAACAGCCTGCTTCTCCAACCGGAATGCGACAAGCCAAATCCACGCCATCCGGACCTTGAATGCCTGTGAGTTTAACCTCGGTTCCTCCCACCCCCTGCATCCATACATTATATGTCGTTGTATTAACACTATCCGTATTAAAGGTATCCAAGAAAGCCGCGCACCCAACCGCGTTTTCACGGCAAAGGAAACTGAAGTTGGTTAAATAGTAGGGACTTTGGCTCACAACCGGATACACCGAATATTCCGCGCAACCCAAAGCTTCACCAGGCAAATTGTCTGTGGGGTTGCTGTCGCAATTCACCGGCACGCTCAAAGTTTTCTTAACCAAATATGTCAAATCTTGCACTTTGACAAACTGCACATTGTCCACAAAAAGAGGAGAATTGTTGTTGGTGTCAAAAACCAAGCGAGGATTATCAATGGTATTGCCCGGCATTTCTTTGGGTCCGAGCTTGTAATATTTCCAAACATTGGCAACGCCCACCGTGCCAAAGCCGGCCGGCGCCGAATCGCCATTTTCCAAACGCACCGTTAAATTGGCTCCACCCTTGGCCCAAAAACTGATGACATAGCTCTCGCCCGGATCGTTTGTGATTTCCGCTAAATTGCGAACTAAATTTCCAGATCCGGTGTGAGAGATTGAATGTTCTTCGGCATGAGTGGATTCGGTGGATTGGGATACTGCTCCACCATCGGACGACCAATTCGCAAGCGCGCCAACCGAATCGCCTTCAAATTTGGCGGTAAATATGACGCGAACATTATTGCCGGTATTGCCCTTATATTCTCGACATGTATCTGCCTCCGCTGAACAAGAATCACTGCTTTGTTCGCTGGCCACAGCTCCTGCCGGAAGACCGGAATAGAAACAAAAACCATCTCTGTATTCACCATTTTGGAAACACAAATCGCAGGTGCCGTGCCAATAGCCTTTTTGCTCCGTGCATTGCGCCTGATTTAAATTCGTGGCATATAATTCCGTGGTATTTAGACGATATGGCGTGCAGTCATTGGAAACCACGATTGTTTTGTTTAGTAATTTATAGTAGACGTTACCTTGGTCGTCGTTAAATTGACGGCAATCATTGTTTTCCGGACTAACCGTACCGGCCAGATACAATTCTTCATTACATATATCATCATACAAATTCCGTTCCGCTTCAGTTCTATAAAAATATTTCGGACTGCCATCAGCATCTTGCGCCAAAGAATATGATTTTAATTGATAACCTTGGGTCAAGGTGCCTTCGTAAGTAAAGAAATTTTTCTGATTTGCCTGATCGGGCTTCACGCAAGTGCGTAAATTGGTAAAATATTCCACCTTCTCCATTTGCCCAACGTTTTGCGAAAGATTGGTAAAGCCGGAACAGCCAACGTCATTTTCAGAGCATGTCTTTACTTGGTTTGCGTTGGATTTGTTTGGTGGAACAATATATGTTAAAAATAGGCCGTTGGAATAGTTGCTTGGCATTTCGCGGAAAGCGTCATAACCCACGCATTGTTCACTGCATTGATCTCCCCAACTGGCAACGGTTTGTCCGCCGGCATCATTTGGCACAAGAGTGGCAGGCGTGAATTTGCCAGGAATTCTATCTCCCAAAAATGAGGCGGGCGTATACCAATTACACCCAACTTCTTCCGGAATACAAACACCTGCGAAATTCGCGCATTCCGGTTTGGGGTTAAGACGAGCTAAATCGGCTTGGGTTTGAGGCCAATTGACAAGCGCGGTGGCCGGATTGGTATCGTAACATTTAAAATAGTCCGGAGCTTTTTTAAGGTACGCGCTGTTTGCGTCCGGCGCGTCAGCGAATTTGAAAGCCGAACATCCGGCTGAATTGGCCGAGCAAGAGCCGGTGAGATTTTTATTGAAATGAATTCCGTTGTTAACATAGCCATTGGCCACGGTGGGAATTGCCGGCGCGAGCCAGTTGTAGTTGGCTCCTTGGTTTAAGCTATACGCCATGCAACCCACTGTGTCTTGGGTGCACGAGCCGGTGTCCAGAGTGCGATATAAATAAGATACTTGTTTTCCAGTTGAATCTTTAAAGGCTCGGCAGGTGGTGAATTGCGAATCACATTTATCGGCCGTAAAACGCCAAACATTTTTTTCTTTCATGCAATAACCATAGGCAATACATTTGCCACTGGCGTCATAACCCACGCAACTTTGTACATCCACGCATTCTTGATTTCTTTCCGCCACGCCCTCGGCCACGGGAAAAGGCCCATAGGTCATGGATTTGCATCTGGTCGGTGGTAATTTAATGACCCAATTCGGATCAATCAAATGACAAAATGGCTTAACCTCCGGGTCATTCACAATTTGTCCGGAAGCATCTTTGATACAATCGTCAAAACCGTCAACCACCTGCTTAAGCGACCAAGGATTGTTGGCATCGCTTTGCGCGGCCGCTATTTCAAATCCAAGCGGAAGCACGCGCGCTTTGCGTAAAACTTTTATATTCGCGTGGCAATATGCCTTGAGATAGCATTCTTTATTTTGGTCCGCCGCTCTGGTGGGCGGAATAAGTTTCCAATCGCCATGAAGCCAGCCTTTTTCCAACGCTTCGCGAATGGTGACCGGCGCTTTATTGCCATAGTTCGCCTGTTGAATGGCTTGGATCAGACCTTCATCCGCGGAGCAATTGTTTGGGCCCGGGCTATCGGGACAAGCTGAAAGCTCGGCCGTTAAATTATAATTATCAACCGCGCTCACGGTGGTAACCAAATAATCCATGAAAAGTTTTTGCGCGGCCACGATGCCACCAAACTGCGGACCTTCTTCATAGGCGCCCGGCGAACCTCCGGGCGTGGGAATCATGCCTTTGTCCAAAAGCTGTGTTAGCTTCATGGAAAGATAGGTGTTCATGAACACAGACATTGCCGAAGGTATAACCTGTGCCATGCCCGCGCCAAAAGTACCCCAAATTTGTTGCTGGCTCATTTTTTGCTGTTCGGTGGGTGAAGTGTCTTCAAACTGTTTTTTCACCACTTGGCCGGGAGTTTTGATGTTTCCGGAAATTAAATCTGTGACGCCCTTGAAGCCTTGGTCTTCGGTGCGTTGGCCGGCCGCGGATGCTTTGGCATCAACGCGCGCGGCATCAATTTTTTCGGAAGCTGATAAAAATACCCCAAACTCGCTTTGATCAATTTTAAATGCATCGTTAAATCTTTCTTCCGGAGATTTTATCCCCGAATAACGACTCGCCCAAGTGTCGGTGTTGGTCCATTCTTCAGTAGCCTCGGAAATCGTACATTTCGGTTTTCCGCAAGTGGGATCTGTGCGCGTGTCGCATTCCATGTATTTCAAATGCAAGCCGATACGAATGGCCAAATCCAAACGCGGATCGGGGATTTTACAAAGATTTAACCCAAACGGCTGACCAAGAGCCTCCAGCGCCTTGCCACCGGCTTCATCGGCCGCGCCCTTAATTTCATCGCCAAAATTTTTCCAGCTGGCCAAGGGAGACTGACCCTTGTTGCCGGTGGCAAGGCCAACAGCCATGTCATAGGCCATTTTTCGCGTGAAATATCCGATGGCGTTGATGGCGGCGTTCACCGCGGCAATTTCCAACATTTTGCCGATTTTCAAAAAAATATCCGATGTAACCTGCGGTATGTTGGCAGTCACTTCCACGGGCATAGCGTTGGCCGGACGCGCGAATAACAGGGAACCGGCCATGGAAGTGAAAACGAAAATCGCGAGCAGGACGGCTATGGAAATTTTTTGGATTTTTTGAAACATATTTTATTTAGAATGTCATCCTGAATTTATTTCAGGATCTCTGTTTTCAAGCTGTCATCCTGAACTCGTTTCAGGATCTCTGTCGCTTTTTTTGCAAACGATTGATTGGACGGATATGCTGGAACAAGTTCAGCATGACAACATTTGACATAGATGCTGGAACAAGTTCAGCATGACAAAAAATGTTTTTATTGACTATTGAACCGTCGCCTCGGGATTCAAATTCTCATTTATTTGATTCATGATCGGCGTACTCGTACCCATCATTTCTTTCACCACCTCAAGCAATTCGGCATCGGAAAATTTGGACAACATATCTTCGTCCACTCCCACATCACGCAACATTTTGCGTACCTGCGCGGGATCGGACAGCATGGCATTGAAATCAGCCGGTGGCTCGCCCGGATCTTGAACGGAAACCGTGGAGGTGTTGGCGCCATTGGCCAAGACAGTGCCGGCATTCATGATGGCTCCGGCGCAATCTTTGCCTTCGGCGCAGTTGGGATTTTTTCCTTGTTCAATCTCCGCTTTGTCTTGAATGCCATCAGAATCGGTGTCGGCCAGATAGGGACTTGTGCCATATACATATAATTCGTCAAAATCATTGATCCCGTCCAAATCGGTGTCGCGAAAATGCAACGCTTCAACATTGTTGATTTGGTCTTTCAAAGAAAGAGGAATTTCTTTATTTAGTGCGAATGGCGCATACATGGTGTTGCGAATTTGCAAGGCGCCCAGCCCAATGGCCAACACGGCAAAAACAGACAGCAAGACAAAACCAATCTTCTGCTCTTTGGATAGCACAACTGCCTGTTCTGTCCCATCAGGCATAATTCAATATTTAGACTCTACTGATATTGAAGACATTATACCACAAATAAAAAAAACGGATAAGTGGATAACCGCTTTTTTACGAGTATATTGGATCTAACCGGCAACCATCAAATTCAAGGGGCTCGCGAGATGTCTTTTGCGAGTGTTTTCCAGTCACCCACACTCAATTCTTGCGCCCTGACATTATTATCAAGTCCCAATTTTATAAAAATGTCTTCAAGAGTTTTTTTGTGTTTTTTTCCAATGACCGGAAGAAGATTTTTAAATAACAACTTGCGACGCTGGGCAAACCCGGCTTTTACGACTTTAAAGAAAAGATCGCTATGGGGGCTTGCTTCGTCCTGTGAACGAGGGGCTCGCAATGACAGCTTTATCACAGCCGAATCCACTGCCGGTGAAGGCCAAAAACTGGAGCGAGGCACTTGGCAAACAATTTCCGCGTCGGCATAATATTGCACGGACACGGAAAGGAGAGACATCTGGCCGGGCTTGGCGCAAATGCGCTCCGCGACTTCTTTCTGCACCATTAAAACCATTAATTCCGGCGGATTTTTTGCCTCCAAGAAAATTCTGATGACATTTGATGTGATTTGATAAGGAAGATTGGCGATGACTTTATATCTTGTCATTGCGAGGAGCGCAGCGACGCGGCAATCTCTCTGTTGGGGATTGGATTGCTTCCCGCCAAAGGCGGGCAGGCGTCGCTCGCTTTTCACAATGACATCCGCTGAAAATTCTTTCAACACATTTCCCCATACGATTTCCAAGCGTGGGAGATCCTTCCGGACTGAGTCGGGACAAGTCGTCTTCGCCTCAGGATGACAAGCTGTGTCCAGATGATGACAAGCTGTGTCCCAATATGGTTTTAATTTTTTCTCAATTTCAAAAGCAACAACCTTACCGGCTTTTTCAACGAGCGCGAAAGTTAGAACGCCAAAACCCGGACCAATTTCCACAACCGTATCTTTTTTCTTAATTTCAGCCGCTTCAATCATTTTGGCGATTGGCTCAGGATCGATTAAAAAATTCTGGCCATACTTTTTTGATGGCGAAAGTTTGTATTTTTGACAGAGGTGGTAAAGGTAGTCGGGATTGAACAGCTTTTGCGACATACAGTGTGATAATTTTCAATTTTCAATTTTTAATTTTCATTGAATTTTTAATGTTTCAAGTATCAAAAATCAAACTTGTTCAATTTGTTAATTGTTTTTTGATCATTGTTAGTTGAAAATTGATTGAAAATTAAAAATTGAAAATTGAAAATTCTTACCCCATCTATTCTCTTTGCAGTCCGGCGGTGGTATATCGATTGCTCGCGTTCCACAAAAACCAACCTGCGCCGGAATATTTTTCCACACTGTCAATTTCCGCCCGAATTTTCGTTGCCCCATACACCGCGCCAATGTTAAAAGCTTGAAGCCACGGCCGTAGCTCGGCTCGTTTATTTTCAAACCACGGCATCCCCTTTTTCATGCCATTAATTATAACTGTCGCCGGATAATCAGCCGGATTTTTTAAACCAAGATGCCCCGAAGGATAATGCGACGGATACATCATAGGACAAATATAATCAAAATTATCCACCGCGTCCGCCAGACGCTGGCCAATGTTCATGTCTTCCTCGCCCTCGCCTTCCATCACCAAACCAAACATATCAATTGAGGTCCATGCCGGCTCATCGGCGAGTTCATAACTCAAGAATTCATAAAAATCACGCATGGATTCATAACGCTTTTGCCCGCTTTCGGAATACACCACGTCACTCATGTTGCCATCCGAAGGAAAACGCATGTAATCAAAATTTATTTCATCAAATCCAAGACCGATTGCTTCCTTGGTGATTGCCAAATTGTATTCCCAAACTTCCTTGTTGGTTGGATCCACCCAAGACAGACCCTTGTAGTCGCGCCATATTCCTCCTCTTTTGGATTTTATAGCCCACTCCGGTTTCTTCTTTGCCAAAATGGGGTCTTGAAAAACCGTTTGGCGCGCTATGACGTAGATGCCATTATTGTGAAGCTTGCGAATAAGTTTTGGCACATTGCCAATTCTGTTGTTGTCCGTTTGTAATTCATTCACCAAATCCACTTTGCTATCATACAAAATTTTCCCGCTATAATCTTTAATATCAATCACCACCGCGTTCAACTCCGTCTTTTTGGTCAAATCAATAATCTCATCCACTTTGCTTGTAAGGCTGGCCGAATAAGCGGTGAGGTATATTCCCTTTACTGTTTGCTTGGGCGGTTTGGGCTGAAGATGTTCCATGTTTGGCACCGCGCCAAGCTCGGATGCGTTCTGGGCATCAATCGCCAAACTGGTGCTATAATAACTGCCGAGCAAAATTAAAAAAGCGGCAAAAGACGCCAAAATAAATATTAAAAACCTGCGATCTATTTTGTATTTTTCAAAAAGGTTTTTCATTTTACAAGTCAATTTCTCCTTGCCGCAAAATATCCACTGCGTTGTTGGCGACTTTCACTATGGTGGTAGGTGGCCTGGAGGGCAAGTCGCCGCAATCATAAAACGCATCCGGCTTAATGTCGCGATTCGCAAAAAAACTTTTTATTTCTTCGGAATTAAAAAGGTTGTTCTCTCCGGAAACATTGGCCGACGTGGAGATGATCGGTCTTCCCGTTTTTTCCGAAAGATTTTTCAGCTCCGGAAACGCGCTAGCTCTGACGGCAATCGTTCCATCCTTTGAGACCGCCCCATCGGCCAATTTCTCAACTTCCATATTTCCCAATTTCGCCGACCCAACTATAGTCAACGGACCCGGCCAATGTTTTTTGGCCATTTCATCAATTTGTTCATTCCATTCCAAGTATTTTTTCGCGTCTTCAACGCTCGGCACCACAATCAAAAGAGTTTTGTCACCCGCCCTCTCCTTAATGGCGAAAATTTTATCCACCGCCGATTGGTTTGTGGCGTCACAACTCAAACCATAGGATGTTTCGGAAGGAAAAACGATGACTTTTCCTTCTATTACTTGTCCGACGGCTTCGGATAGATTTTCTTTGTCTATGGTTTTCATAAAATATGATAATTTTCAATTTGTCTCCCTTCTGGAGATCTCCCGCAGGGAGACAATTTTTAATTTTCAATCAATCACCAATTTTCAATTATCAACGTTTAAAAATTGAAAATTCACTCTTTTATCCATCTCAAATACGCCTCACCCAACGGCAGTAGTTCTCCTTCCAAAACACTCTCCGGATCCGCGCTCTCATATTCCGTACGATGATCCTTAACCATGTGATACGGGTGCAAAACATAGGATCGAATTTGGTTTCCCCACTCGGCCGACTTGTATTCTCCGCGCAAATCTTTTTTCTCCTTGGCTATTCTTTCTTGCTCCAAACGATGCAACTTTGCTTTCAAAATTTTCATGGCCACTTCTTTGTTTTGCTGTTGCGATCGTTCATTCTGGCACTGCACGCTGATGCCGGTGGGAATGTGCACAATGCGCACCGCCGAATAGGTGGTGTTCACGCTTTGTCCTCCATGTCCCCCGCTCATAAAAGTATCAATGCGTAAATCGTCCGGCTTGATATCAACTTTAATTTCTTCATCCAATTCCGGCAAAATTTCTACAAGCGCGAAAGAGGTGTGGCGCATTTTTTCCGCGTCAAAAGGCGAAATGCGCACCAACCGATGCACGCCATGTTCGGATTTCAAATAGCCATAGGCATAACGACCCTTTACCTCAAAAGTAATTGATTTATATCCGGCTTCGGAGCCGCGCGATTCGTCCATAATTTTAACGCTCCAATTCATTTTCTCGGCAAATCGCATAAGCATGCGCGTGAGCATTTCCGCCCAGTCTTGCGCTTCAGTTCCGCCACTGCCCGCGTGAATGGCAATGATGGCATTTTTGGAATCATACGGCCCATTCAACAAAAGATAAAATTCATATTCGCTGAATTGCTTTTCCAATTCTCCGGTTTGTTTTTCAATTTCTTCATCAAGCGCGCTATCTTTGGCTTGCGACAATTCAAGCAAATCGTTTGCACGACCTTCCAATTCTCCCCACCTTTCCACCTCTTCTTTTATACTCTTGAAATCTTGCGATACGGCCTGTGCCGTTTGTTGGTCATTCCAAAAATCCGGCGAATTCATTTCGTCGGATAATTTTTGCATCTTTTTCTTCAAATCGGCGATTTTCAACAATTTCTGAGTTTCGACGATTTTGGTTTGTAAGTCTTTCAGGCGACTCGGCATAGTCAATATATAAAATTCAATTAACTTTAAAAAATCCTGTCCACTCCCACGGTCAATAATGTTGTGATGATGGCGGAGATTACTATGCCGACAAGGACATACGGCCAAGAATGTTTAAACGGAATACCAAAAACAAAAGCGGCGATGGCTCCGGTATAGGCGCCGGTGCCGGGCAATGGAATGCCGACAAAAAACAACAGCCCTATCAAACCGTATTTTTCATAATCGCCGGTAAATTTTTTTTGCACATGAGCCAAATAGTCGGCCCAATTTTTTCCCCATTTGCCCGCTTCTTTTTCCACCCAGCGATGAAATGAACCGGCAAAAAACAGAATCAGCATGGCCGGAATGGAGTTTCCGATTATAGACAAAACAAAAGCCTGCCACACGGGCATGTGGTATCCCAAAACAGACACAGGAATTGACAAGCGCAATTCACCCACGGGTGTCATGGCCATTAAAATTGTGGCCAGCCAATGCGGAAATTGAGAAAAAAAAGATATCAATTGATCAAACATACCCATACATCGTAGCATAGACAGCGCAAATTTAAAAGACGTCCGCGGTGGACGTCTTTGTTTTTCTTATTGATTTGAACTACTTCAACTGCTCCGCCACTTCACCCGCAAAATCACAACTTTTCTTTTCCATTCCCTCGCCCAATTCATAGCGATACATTTTTGCGATTGTTATACCCGCGTCTTTTGTATCCAAATATTATTGCACGGTTTTATCTTCATCTTTGATAAAGGGTTGCTCCAGAGCGCAAACTTCGCTATAGAACTTTTCCATTTTGCCCTTCAAAATATTCACGATCATGTTGTCGGGTTTGCCTTGAGCCTTGAGCTGGGCGGAATAAATCTCTTCTTCCTTTTTCAAAACAGACACATCCACTTCGTCGCGGCGTATATATTTTGGGTTGGCCGCGGCCACATGCATGGCCACCTCGCGCGCCAAAGACTCATCGGCGCTTCCTGTTAACACCACTAACACGGAAATTTTTCCACCCATGTGAACATAGGCGCCAAAAGCTTCATCGGCATTTTTCTTGACCACCTCAAAACGACGCAAGGAAATTTTCTCGCCAATGGTGGCTGTGGCGTTTGTAAAATATTCTTCCATGGTTCCCGCTCCACCCGTCATAGGTTGCTTCATGGCCTCCTCCACGCTTTTGGGCTGGGCGACGAACAGGTGATTCACCACTTCGTTAATTAATTTTCTAAAATTTTCATTTTTTGCCACAAAATCCGTTTCCGAATTCACTTCCACAATCACAGCAACATCATCTTTTGCTTCCACATGGGTCAAACCTTCGGCCGCCACCTTGTCGGCGCGCTTGGCCGCTTTTATAATTCCTTTTTTGCGCAAAATTTCTCCAGCCTTTTCCATGTCGCCACCGGCCTCTTCCAAGGCTTTTTTACAATCCATCATTCCGGCGCCGGTTGAAGCGCGAAATTTTGCGATATCCCCTGCTGTTATCGCCATATGATTAGAAATTAAGTATTAGATATTGAATGCCTAACAACTTTTAATTCATAACTTTCCAATTACCAATGTTTGAAAATTGATGTTTTGAAAATTCAATGAAAATTAAAAATTGAAAATTGAAAATTTTTACGAAGTTAAATGCTGTAATACCATCCTTTTTATTGCACTATTTATAATGAAGAATCTTTCCTCAACGCCCTGCGCTCTTTACGAACCGGCGCGGTCTTGGCCACCGGCGCGGCAGATTCGGGTTTTTTCACCGTTTCTTTCGGCGCGTTGGCTTTTTCTTTTTCATATTCCGTTTTGCCTTCATTCACGGCTGTGGCCACCAGTTCGGCCATCATTTTAATAGCGCTCACAGCATCGTCATTGGCCGGAATAATGTACTGGGCTTTTTCCGGATTCACGTTGGTGTCGCAAACAGCCACAATTGGCACGTTGGTTTTATTAGCTTCTGTTACGGCTGTTTTTTCAGTCCGCAAATCGGCAATATACAACGCATCCGGCAGTTTTTCCAACTTGGCCAAACCAATCAAATAGCGATCCATCTTGGCCAATAATTTTTTGAAGTCCACTTGTTCTTTTTTGGTATATTTTTCAATTTCCCCGCTTGCCACTTCGGCTTTTAAAGTATTATATTTGCGCAAACGGCGTTTCATTTCCTCAAAATTGGTTAGCAATCCTCCGATCCAACGTTCGTTGATATATGGCATGTCGCAAGACTTTGCCGCCTCAATTACCAATTCTCGAGCTTGACGCTTGGTGCCAATGAACAAAATATTCTTGCCTTTGGCAACCAAATTCTTCACGTATTCCAAGGTCTTTTGAATTTCTTCGGCTGTTTTTTCCAAATCCAAAACATGGATTCCGTTGCGAACGCCAAAAATATACTTGGCCATTTTTGGATGCCAGCGTCCGCTTCTGTGGCCGAAATGAGCTCCAGCCTTAAGCATTTCCATTATAGATGGAATTTTATGCATATTTTCCTTATTACTGCCTCTTAGCCACACCCCGAGAGTGGTCTCAGGGAGGAAAATGAGCGCCCGATAACGGACGGCAAAGGCTAATGAGTGATAAAATTTGATGAGTTTATTTGGCGATATTATACTGGAATTGGCTAAAATGTCAATACCCTTGACTTTTGCGCGGTTTATGGTAATATATTTGGACGAAATAAGGTAGCCATGTAACGAATATAACGAAATACGAAAGGTACGAAAATACAAAATTGTACCTAGATCGGCTTTCGTATTTTCGTACCTTTCGTATTTCGTACGTATTTGATAATAATTAAACTACTTTATGAAAAAAGAAACTCATCCGGAATATCACACAGACTGCAAGGTCACCTGCGCTTGCGGCAACGTGTTCACCACGGGTAGCATTTTGAAGGAAATTCGCGTGGAATTGTGCAACCAATGCCACCCTTTTTATACCGGCAAACAAAAATTCGTTGACACCGCTCGCCGCGTGGAAAAATTCCAAGAACGCGCCGACAAAAAATCCACCGCTTCCACGGCTCGCAAAGGAAAAAAAGCGAAGAAGGCCGTGGCCACGGCGAAAAAGACAGCCAAAAAAGCTACAAAGACTACAAAGAAAGCTTAGCGAACATTTATCAAAACAGATCTAAATGCTATAATAGCGTCGGGTCTGTTTTTTTATGCACTGTCCCGCAACGTGTAACGCGCAACGCATATCCCGCATCTCATTTCGCGCAATCGACAGGTTACACGTTGCGCGTTACACGTTACACAATGTTACTCAAATAAATACTATGTTACAAAAATACCAAGACCTAAAAATCAAATTTCAAACACTCGAGGCCGACCTTCAAAATCCGGCCGTAATTGGTGACACTAAAAAACTAAAAACGCTGTCACAGGAATATAATGACATAAAGCCGGTGGTGGAAAAAATTAT
>JAHJCN010000111.1 GCA_018812905.1 Patescibacteria group bacterium | reverse complement strand
TACTTTTGAGATTGACGTTTAAAACCGCGTCCCAATCTTTTTCGGATGTTTCGTGAAGACGTCCGAATTTTACAATACCGGCATTGTTAACCAAAATATCAACTCGGCCAAATTCATCCAGACAAGTTTGTACCATTTTGTCTATGTCCGACGCTTTGCTAACATCTGTTTTAACAAAAACCGCTTCACCATTAATTTTATGCACTTGATCCACTGTTTCTTTTCCTCCTTCTTCCGACCAATCAGCCACCACCACTTTGGCTCCTTCTTTGGCAAAGGCCGTAGCAACACCTCTGCCAATGCCGGATCCGGCGCCGGTGATAATCGCAAACTTGTTTTCTAGACGCATAGTTTTTTCTCCTTAAAAATTAAAATGTGGTCCAGGCGGGAGTCGAACCCACATGCCTTGCGGCGAGAGATTTTAAGTCTCTTGTGTATACCAGTTCCACCACTGGACCGTGTATATTTTCCACTGTCTCGTCCATATTTATATCATGTTTAATGCAAAATGTAAAGATCAAAATGAAAAATTTTGGCGTTCGCTTGGCTCACAAATTTTTAATAATTTTTGCTTTTTTGATTTCTACATTATCATTTTATTTGGTATAATATCCTCATGGTCAAAAAACTTAACAAGAGGGGATTTACCATTTTGGAGCTATTGGTTGCCATAGCTGTATTTTTGTTATTCGCAATTGGCGTGTACGGAGGTATCCAAATGATTTTTAAGATTGTTTATCAGTCGCGCATGCGAATTGTTGAAACTTCCATTTTGAGTGAAGAATTGGAAATCGTTCGAAGTTTGCCTTTTGAAAGCGTGGGTATTGTGGGTGGCACGCCGGCCGGAGTTTTGGCACACGAAAAAATCATCAATCGGGGAGGCGTTGATTTTAACATCGTCACCACTGTGCGCAATATTGACGATCCGTTTGATGGGACGATCGGCGGAAGCCCGAACGACAGTTCTCCGGCGGATTACAAACTTGTGGAAATGTCGGCTATCTGCGCCACTTGCGCCCAAAGCGCGCCTGTTATATTGAGCACCATCGTGGCGCCAAAAAGTTTGGAGGGCGCAAGTCAAAATGGAGCTTTGTTTGTGCATGTTTTCGGTGAGACCGGGCAACCAATATCCGGCGCCAATGTGCATGTGCAAGGCGGAACCACCACCATTGATGATGTCACTGATGGCGATGGTTTGTTGAAAATTATTGATATTACTCCCGGATACCAAATATACAATATCTCAGCGGGCAAGAGCGGATATTCTTCTGATGGCACCTACGCACCTTCTCCTTCCAATCCCTCACCGAACAAACTCCCGATAACCGTTATCAGTCAAACTGTTTCAGAGATTTTTTTGTCCATTGACATTATTGGTGCTTTAAAAATACAGACTGTTGGACAAAGTTGTTCGGCTATTCCCGGTGTCAGTTTTTCTCTCCATGGCGACAAAACAATCGGCAGAGATCCGGATGTATATAAATTTGACAACGCCTACACCACTGATGGTGCCGGAGAAAAAGATTTGGGTAATGTGGAATGGGATACCTACACCCTTGGGATCACCGGTACCGCCTACGACATTATGGGTTCAACTCCCATGAATCCTTTTTATATTTCGCCGGGTTTGTCTCAAGAAGTGATGCTCGTTCTTCGGCCTCACACTGCTAATTCTTTACTTGTAAAAGTGAAAGACGCGGGCACGGGTTTGCCTCTTTCCGACGCAACCGTACGCCTCACGCGCGCCGGTTATTATCAAAGCCAGAACACCGGCTTGGGATATATGCGCCAAACGGATTGGTCCGGAGGGTCTGGCCAGCTAAACTTTGATATTGATGACAAATATTTCGCGGATAGCGGCACAATCGACGGAGACTCACCAGCAGGGGATTTATTATTAAAGAAATCCGGAGGCTTTTATTTGAGCGATGGAAGTTTAGAGTCTTCAACTTTTGATTTGGGCGCGCATGTAAATTTGAATAATATTATTTGGGAACCGTTGAATCAACCATCGCAATGCGGGTCCAATCCGATTCGCATGCAAATTGCCACCAGCGATACGCAAGTTACTTCCTCTTGGAATTATACCGGCCCGGATGGGTCTATCAGCACCTATTATACAGCCACCAGTTCTATTATTTGGAGTGGGCACAATGGCAATGGTAACAGATATATGCGTTATAAAGTATTCTTGGGCACAGAGGATACGCACGAGACCCCCACTCTGTCTGAAGTAGCTTTCACTTTCACCAACGGCTGTACTCCACCCGGTCAAGGTTTTTTTAGCAGCCTTTCCGAAGATGCTTATAATTTGGAAGTGTCGCGCCCGGGATATACCACGAATTCCGGAGAAATTGAAGTCTCCGGGAGGTCGGAGGCGGTTGTTAATTTGTCGCCTATTTAGCATGTAACATGTAAAACGACGAAATGGTTTGTATTATATGTTAAATGCTACATGACGCATGATTCGCGCATCAAATATGAAAAAAAATGGTTTTACTTTAATTGAAGTGGTAGTCGCAATAGGCATATTCGGCCTGGTCATTGGCGGGATGGCTTCTGTTTTGAGCTACAGTTTAAAATCCAATAGAGTTATTTGGGCGCAATTGACCACGCAAAATGAGGGGCGCAAAGTGACACAGGATTTTGT
>JAHJCN010000110.1 GCA_018812905.1 Patescibacteria group bacterium | reverse complement strand
TTCATTTTTTAAAAGCAAGAAATTTTATATTCCCACCGCTCTTGTGGTAGTTCTCCTATCCGCGTATTTTTATGGAAGTTACAAAAAGAAAAACGCTCCGCTTATCTATGAGACCATCATCGCTGAACGTGGTGATTTGACGCAAACGGTTGATGCCACGGGAAAAATTGAGTCCATCAATGGCTTGTCATTGCGTTTTGAATTGGGTGGCACGCTGGATGTTGTGAAAGTGGCCGAGGGTGATGTGGTGAAAGCCGGGGATTTATTGGCAAGCCTGCGCTTGGCCGAATACAACGCGGCAGTGGCTCAAGCCAGCGCCAATCTTAATCAAAAATTGGCCGGAGCCACCACAGAGGAGCGTGATTATTACAAAGCCGCAATGGATATGGCGGCGGCAAGCTTGGAGCAAACAAAAGTTGATACTGCCAACGCCGTTTCGGTTGCCGAATCAAATTTGCAAACGTCTAAAAATAATCTGAAATTGGCGGAGGGCGGAGAAAACAGCCAGATCGTATCCAATGCTTACGAAACTTCAATCGCCACACTTCAATCATCCCTTTCAATATTAACAAACGGTCTTACCTCTGCGGACAATATCCTAGGCATAGACAATGCTTTCGCGAATGACGCGTTTGAAGAAGCGATTTCGGTTTTGGATTCAAATAAAAAAATAGAGGCGACAAATAATTATTTGGCGGCCAGGGAGGCGAACGCGGTAGTTCAAGGCATCTCGCAATATCTCACGCCAATGAGCAGTCATACGGATATTGATTCCGCCATAACAAAAATGGAAATCGCATTTCTGAAAATGAATCAGTTGCTGATCTCGGTTTCCGAAGTTTTGGACAATACGATTCCTGTGGCAAATTTAACGCAGGCCAGTTTAGAAACCAAGAAGAGCACGATTGACGCCGCTCGCGCTTCGGTTAATACCGGTTATTCAACTATTTTAACAAAGAAACAGTCGGTCGCTGACGCGAAAAATAGCTATGATACATTTTTGGTCGCATATAATAAAGCGTTCAATGATTTGACTGCCGCAGAAGCCACTGCCGTGGCATCGGTGGCGGCCAAACAGGCGGCCTACGAACAGGCAGAGGCCAACTGGAGGGGAAAGACGGTGGCGCCACGCGCGGTTGATGTGGCATATTATCGCGCGGCTTTGTCTCAAGCCATTGCCAACCGCGACAAAGCCACGATCAAAGCGCCGATTGATGGCATTGTTACAAAGGTGAATAAAAAAAGAGGGGAGATGGTTTCAATGACAGACCCGGTGATTGAGATGCTTGCACCACGTTATGAGGTGAAGGTGGATATTCCGGAAACCGATGTGCCGAAGTTGAGTTTGGAAAATGCCGTAATTATAACTCTGGACGCGTTTGGTGAAGATCATGAATTTACCGGGAATATCGCTTCCATTGAGCCGGCTTCCACCGATATCCAGGATGTGGTCTACTACAAAGTTCGTGTCACTCTTGATGATACAGACATGGAAATCATGCCGGGAATGACAGCCAATGTGAGAATTAACACAGCCGATAGAAAAGATGTGATTATCGTACCTCTGCGCACGGTTCGCACCAACGGCACAAAATACGTCCGCTTGTTGGTGGACGGAAAGGAAGTCGAAAGGCCGGTAACAATCGGCCTTAAAGGCGACGATGGAAAGGTAGAAATTTTGGAAGGGTTGGATGGTGGAGAAGAAGTGATTGTTAGTATAAAGGCCGTGCAATAGATTATGACTTTTATTTCAGTAAAAAAATTAACAAAAGTGTATAAAACTGAAGATGTGGAAACTCCAGTCTTGCACGGTCTTGATTTTGAGATAAAAAAAGGGGAGTTCATTTCCATCATGGGTCCTTCCGGTTCCGGCAAATCTACATTAATGCACATTTTGGGTTTTTTGGATACGCCGACTTCGGGAAAATATACTTTTGAAAAAAAGGATGTGAGCAAATTATCTGATGATGAATTGGCCGAGATGCGCAGTTTGAAGGTGGGATTTGTTTTTCAATCTTTCAATCTTTTGCCTCGTGCCACAGCGTTGGAAAATGTTGCTTTACCGCTACTCTATGTAAGATCCGGCTCCAATAAGCGAACTTTACGCGCCAAACAACTGCTGGAATCCGTGGGGCTTGGTCATCGCCTGGATTTTACTCCCGGCCAATTATCCGGTGGCGAAAAACAGAGGGTGGCAATCGCGCGCGCCCTAGTGAACGAACCGGATGTGATTTTTGCGGACGAACCAACCGGAAATTTGGATTCGAAATCCGGCCATCAGGTAATGGAAATTTTGCAGGATTTAAACGATGAAGGCCACACCGTGATTTTGGTGACGCATGAAAAATATACAGCCGAACACGCGAAAAGAATTTTGCAGATAAAAGATGGTCTAATTGAAAAAGATATTGTCGTGAACAATCGACATAACGCGAAAAATGGGGGCGAGCTTCGAAAATAGTATGCAAATATCTGAAGAAATTAGAAGCGCATGGCAAATTATAACCCGCAATAAAGTGCGGTCGTTTTTGACAATGCTCGGAATCACTATCGGAGTTACGGCGGTGATTATCGTGATGTCAGTTGGCGCGGGAGCGCAAAGTTTGATTCTCAATCAAGTCACAAGTATGGGCTCAAACCTTATTGGGGTGCTACCGGGCCAATCGGAAGAAAAGGGACCGCCGGCTTCGGTTTTTGGCATTGTGATAACAACATTAAAAAATGAGGATGGTAAAAAAGTTATGGCGAGAGGCTACGAACACTTGGTGGCGTATAGCGGGTATGTGCGCGGTGTGGACACGGTAACTTGGGGCGAAAATAAAACTGACACCCAATTTGTCGGCGTAGGAGCAGAGCTTCCGGATGTGGAAGATACAAAAGTTGAGAGCGGTCGTTTTTTTAGTGATGATGAAGACAGAAGTTTGGCGCGAGTGGCGGTGCTTGGCAGTGAAGTGGCTGATGAGTTGTTTGAAGATCAGAATCCGTTGGGTAAGCGAGTGAAAATTAAAAAAACGAATTTTACGGTTATTGGCGTGATGCGGAAAAGGGGGGTGAGCGGTTTTCAAAATCAAGACAATCAGATTTTTGTGCCGATTACCACGGCGCAAAAGTTGTTGCTTGGCATTGATCATGTGAACTTTATGCGATTTAAAGTTGACTCCGGTGAAAATGTTGATGATAGCATGGAATTTATCCGTGAAATTCTGCGAGAACAGCATGATATCTCCAAACCGGTGGACGATGATTTTACCGTGCAGTCCATGGCGCAGGGGCTGGAGGTGTTGAGCACCATCACAAATGCTTTGCGAATTTTTTTGGTGGCCGTGGCCGGTATTTCACTGGCTGTCGGTGGAATTGGCATTATGAATATAATGTTGGCCGCAGTGCAAGAACGCACTCGCGAAATAGGTTTGCGAAAGGCATTGGGCGCGAAAAACAAGCATATCGTTGAGCAGTTTTTGGTGGAAACGATGATGATCACTTTTATCGCAGGTATATTTGGCGTTATCATCGGATCCCTAATTGCGTATATTGTGGCGAATATTGCGCGAAGTATGGGTTATGATTGGGACTTGGTAATTACCGCTTCTTCAATTATTATCGGATGTGTTGTCTCCGTTGGAATCGGCCTGCTGTTCGGCATCATCCCCGCGCGCCGTGCCAGCCGTTTGGATCCCATTGAAGCACTGCGGTATGAATAAACCACTTCCCCTCCTTCCCAAGGAGGGGCGAGGGGTGGTTTGCCAAGTGGTTATTTATCTCAATCACAAACCCCACCCAACCTCCCCTTGGAAAGGGGAGGAAGCGGCCAGATTTCCCCTCCTTCCCAAGGAGGGGCGAGGGGTGGTTTGCCAATCAGTATGAAAATATATAATGTAAAAAAGAATAAAATAATCAGACAGAATTTAAGAAATAATGTTTTGATGCCGGAAAGAATACTTTGGAAATACTTAAAAAATAAACAATTTGGATTCAAGTTTAGGAGACAGCACGGAATTGGTAAATATGCAGTAGATTTCTATTGTCCCGAATTAAAATTAATTGTTGAAGTCGACGGCCGTGTACATGATGAGATTATAGAAAAAGACATAGTGCGAAAAAATTATTTTGTAGCAATTAGATTATTTGTAAAGGTTTATACGGCGCGACAGGTAAATAAAGAACTGGATTTTGTGTTGAACGACTTATGGGATTTTTGCGATAAGTGGCAAACCACGCCAAACCCCACCTCGCCTCCCCTTGGAAAGGGGAGGAAGTAAAATGAATTTAACTTCATGAACCTCTCCACCACAATCAAATTGTCGGTTGATACACTGCGTCGGCAAAAATTGCGCTCGGTTTTGACGATTCTCGGTATTGCCGTGGGCATCTCTATTGTTATTGCCATTATGGCCGCTGGTCGTGGTCTTGATTATTTGATCATCGGAGAATTGGATGCCTTCGGCCCAAATACGATTAGCATTGAAGTGAAAGTTCCGAGCGTCAAAAAAACATCAAATGAAAATGCCATTGGTCAGGCGCAGGGAATTACTATTACCACTCTCAAAGAGAAAGACCTGGATGATATTTCAAAACATCCGAACATTGAAGGTGCCTATGGGTGGCTGATGGGTCAGGAGATTGTGAGTTATGGAGGGCTCACCAAAAAAGTTTTACTTGCAGGCGAAGGCTATCAGATGATGGACGTGGAAAAATTTGAAATATCCGAAGGTCGCATGTACACAAAAGAAGACGAGGACTCACTTTCTCAAGTAGTTGTGCTCGGAACCGGAGTTAAAGAAAAGTTTTTTGGCGATGACACCGCGGTCGGCAAAATTGTACGCATCAAAGGCAAGCCATTCCGAGTTATCGGCACCGCGGCTAAGCGTGGCGTGGTCTTTTTTATGAATATGGATGATATGGTATATTTGCCGGTCAAAACTCTGCAAAAAAGAATTTTGGGTATAGATTATTTTAGCGCGGTAGTAGCCAAAATGAAGGATAAATCGTTGAGCGCGGAAACAGTGGAGGAGTTAAACGAGCTAATCAGAGAAAATCATAACATCACGGATCCGAACAAAGATGATTTTGCCATCAATACGATGGAAGAAGCGGCGCAAATGCTCGGCACGGTTGTGGGAGGGATTACTTTTTTACTGGTGGCTTTGGTTTGTATATCTTTGCTTGTTGGCGGGGTTGGAATAATGAATATTATGTATGTTTCGGTGGCAGAGCGAACATTTGAAATAGGGTTGCGCAAATCTTTGGGGGCGCGTAAATCGGATATTATGTGGCAATTTCTGAGTGAGGCGATCATCGTCACGATTACCGGCGGAATTGTCGGCGTTGTGCTTGGTGCCGTGCTTACTTTGATAATTTATCTGGCGGCGACATATTATAATTTGAGTTGGATCTATTCCATTCCATTATCTTCAATACTTCTTTCAATCACTTTTTCCGCCGTTATAGGTCTTGTTTTCGGACTATATCCGGCGCGCAAGGCGGCAAACCTTAACCCCATTGAGGCGCTTCGCAGAGAATAGAATCGCTGGCTTATCACTCCGGATCCAATTTTCGATCCGGAATTTTTTTTATACAAATATAGAAGGCCCGCGTCCTTGTCTTTTAGCCTCAACAATGCTAAATTACGACAGAGAAGCGTAGCTGTCATCGTGAGGCCGAAGGACGTGGCGATCTCTCGTTTGAGATGGGGTTGCTGCACGCCAAAGGCGGGTAGGCGTCACTCGGCTCCTCGCAATGACAATATTCGATGCTCGATATAAACTTTTACCATGTCCGATACCCAAACAATTAAAGACCGGCTTGATATTGTTCAGCTCATTCAAGAATATTTACCTCTCAAAAAAGCTGGAGCCAACTGGAAGGCGCCCTGTCCGTTTCATCGGGAGAAGACGCCTTCTTTTATGGTTCATCCGGAAAAGCAAATTTTTCATTGTTTTGGGTGCCAAAAAGGCGGAGATATCTTTACTTTCATCCAAGAAATTGAGGGGATGGATTTTCCTGAAGCTTTAAAATTTTTGGCCGATCGATCCGGCGTAAAATTGGAAAATAATTTTCAAAGCGAAATTCAAAAAAGCCAGAAAAATAGGATATTGGAAATAAATAGCAAGGCTACGTATTTTTTTCACAGATTTCTTTTGGACATTCCGTCAGCCAAAAAAGCGCGCGAATATCTGAGCGAGAGAGGGTTGAAATCGGAATCAATTGAAAAATGGCAAATAGGCTTTATTCCCGATCAGTGGGAACTGCTCACCCAATATCTTTTGAAAAAAGGATTTGGCATTGAAGATCTCGCCATCAGTGGACTCACCATCAAACGCGACGGCGCGGACGTCAAAACCGGTCGCGGATATTATGATCGCTTTCGCGGGCGCGTAATGTTCCCCTTGTGGGACGCTCATGGCAATGTCGTTGGATTTACCGGACGCATTTTAGTTGAGACTGAAAATTCCGGAGGAAAATATGTGAATACCCCACAAACCCCGGTATATGACAAATCTGGAGTGTTATACGGACTTGATAAAGCAAAATCCGGAATTAAAGCAGAGGATTTGGCTGTGATTGTGGAAGGGCAAATGGATGTAATCGCTTGTCATCAAGCGGGAATGAACAACGTAATTGCCGCGTCAGGCACGGCGCTTACTCCCGAACAGGTTAAATTGATCAAAAGATACAGTCAGAATATTGCCATGGCATTTGACGCGGACAGCGCAGGACAAAAAGCAGCCAAACGCGGTATAGATGTTGCCACGCAAGAAGGAATGAATATCAAAGTAATTAAAATTCCGGATGAAGCCGGAAAGGATGCTGACGAATGTCTGAAAAAAAATCCAAAAGTCTGGTTTGACGCAGTAAAAAAGGCGATATATGTTATGGATTGGCATTTCATGTCGGTTTTGGGAAAAACAAATCATCTTGAACCGAAAGAAAAGCAAAAAGTGGCCGCGGAATTGTTGATGGAAATTTCCAAGATTCCATTTGCCGTGGAACAAGACGAATGGCTGAAGCGCTTGGGCGAAGAACTGGGTATAGAGAATCCGATTTTAAGAACCGAATTAAAGAAAATTAAAAATGCGGGAAATAGGAAATTTGGAAATAGCGATATCGTCGAAACTGGAGATGATAATACAAATAAAAAAAATGAATCTAAAATAGCTTTGCCCAACGACCGCTTGGGCCTGCTTTCAAGCCGTCTTTTTTCGCTTGTGATTAAGTTTCCCGGAATATTCACGAGCAGAGCGTCCGAATTCAAGCCGGAATACTTTATCCACACGAATTTTGCCTCTCTTTACGAAATTTTGAATAACCATTATAATACAAATAATCATCCAGACAGCTGGAGCGAAGTTTTCGTATTAGCCAACAAAGATGGCCTTACGGATATTTTGGCCATGCAGGTCGAAAGAGACTATGGAGATTTGGATGAAGACAATGCGGCAAAGGAAGCAGGTGCGTTATTGGAACAAATTAAAGCGGAATGGACGAAAGTCAGAAGAAGAGAAATCCAGGATGAATTATTAAAGGCTGAAAGAAACGGAGACAAAAATGCCATCAATGAATTATTTAGCAAACTTCAACAATTAATTTAATCAGCATGCCTCTCAAAAAACCGATCAAAAAAAAGACGGTAAAGCGGGTTTTAAAAAGAACCGCGAAAAAAGTTATTAAGAAATCGGTCAAGAAAACAAAAAAATCCAAAACAACAAAGGCGTCGCTCCAGAAAAAGAGAGGCAAGGTTGTCGTTAAGAAAATTAAAAAAAAGGAAGCCACGTTCATTATTGAAGAAGTGGTCGATCCGACAGACGTGGCGGTTTGGTCAATGGTTAAAAAGGGGCGCAATCGGGGCTTTATCACCGAAACGGAGTTGTTGGGTCTGATGCCCAGACCGGAAAGATATTTGGAACTGTATGAAGGTTTTTTAGATGCTTTGGAAAAGAACGGCGTGACAGTGGTGGAAACACCCTTGGGCGGTTTGCTTGGAAACAAACCGGCCAATGTCGAGCTGTTAAAACAATTTCAAGGCGCGCAACCCGACATGGATGTGCCGTTTGATTTAGGTTCAATTTCCACTGATTCCATTCAAATGTATTTGCGTGAGATTGGTAAAATCCCTTTGCTTAAGGGAGACGAAGAGGTGGCTTTGGCCAAACGTAAGGAGCGAAACGACAGGGAGGCCGAGCGCAAGTTGATTGAAGCGAATTTACGCTTGGTGGTTTCCATTGCCAAAAAGTTTGTGGGCAAAAATTTGTCGCTTTTGGATTTGATTCAAGAAGGCAATATCGGTCTGTTCCGGGCGGTGAAAAAATTTGATCACCGCAAAGGTTATAAATTCTCTACTTATGCCACTTGGTGGATTCGCCAAGCCATCACGCGCGCCTTGGCCGATCAAAGCCGTACGATTCGCATTCCAGTGCACATGGTGGAAACAATCAATCGATTTCAACAAGTGCAAAGAAGGTTGTTGCAAGATTTGGGACGCGACCCAACCCCGGAGGAATTGGCGGCCGAAATGGGAGAGGACATCACAAAAATAAATCACATTATTAAAATTTCACAAGATACGGTATCGTTGGAGGTGTCGGTAGGGGATGATGATGACGATTCATCTTCATTGCAAGATTTCATTGAAGATGTAAAAAATGTCTCGCCATCGCGAGCCGCAGGTTTGCAGATTTTGCGTGATTACGTGAAAGACGCGATTAAAGATTTGTCACCGCGTGAGCAGAAAATTTTAGAAATGCGTTTTGGTTTGGGTGATGGAGTAACGCACACCTTGGAAGAAGTGGGACAGGAATTTGGCGTCACGCGCGAACGTATTAGACAAATTGAGGCCAAAGCTTTTGAAAAAATTCAGAATATGGATG
>JAHJCN010000109.1 GCA_018812905.1 Patescibacteria group bacterium | reverse complement strand
TCCAAGCACCTGCAGAACAGTGGGAGTGAAATCTATACTTGATGAATAAATGTCAACTTCCTTGGGCAAATTGCCGTTCGGAACATAGATCATAAAAGCGTTTTCATCATAAAAAGTCATTTTTTCTTCCGCATTTTTTAACATCTCCTTGCTATATGCTGCCGGAAAAATGGCGTGATCGGCCGCGACTATCACAATCGTATTATCGTATTCCGGACTATTTCTAAAATCTTCCCAAAATTTGGCAAACGCGTCATCGGTAGTGTGCATTGAATTTAAAACGGCATTTTTCCCATCTTGATACGGCACTTCATCTTTTGCGATATTAAATGGAGGATGAGAATCCACGGTGGAGAGCATGATCAAATATGGCTGGGCGGCTTTCTTGGAAACTTCTTTGATCATCGGAAACATTTGGTGGTCGGAATATCCCCACGCAAGAGGCTCTTCATGAATATATTCGGCAAGCTCTTGAGTGCCGAAAAAATCATCTGTACCCATGCTTGCGAGAAGCTCTCCTTTATTGGCGAATTTTTTATCAACCGCCGTAATGTAAGAGGTGTTCGCATAACCATTATCTTTCAAAATTTCCGGCAGACAATACAAATAAACATGCTTTAGCATTCTCGCTCTTTCAAATTCTTCGTGTCCTGTTGGCGGCAAAAAAGAACAAAGTTGCGCCAACAATCCGGTCACGGTGGGCGTGGACGCGTTAAAATATTTTTTAATCACGGTTGTATGAGGATCGCTTGCCATGGCTTCAAGCCCCGGAGTCACTTCCTGATATTGGTTGCCATAAACACTGGTCAAACGCGAAGAAAGGGATTCCCAAAAAATAATCACCACATTCGGTTTATTGACTTGCAAATTTTTTGGCAGAGCATTTAACTCTTTATTATACGCTTGCGATTTTTGCGCGATATTGAATTTGTTTAAATCATATTCCAAGCCGAATTTTTTTAATTTAACTAAAATTTCCGGCGCAAGCGAGACTGTTGGCGTTTGCCCCCGGTAATATTGATAAAAATTTTTGATTATCGTGTATTCGGGTGTGGTTCTGAACGATCCGAAACCGATCAAGGCGGCCAAGGCGGTCAAAATAATCATGGCGTTGTAATAATTCCATAAACGGCGAGGGAAATGACGATAACCCTTTATTAATTTTTTCAAAATAACAATGAATGATATCAACACTAAAAGATAACACGCGAACAAAAGATAGGTGAGCCAATTCCACATCACCCCTCCCCCGCCCTCGGCATGCTCCAAAGCTACGGGCGAAAAATACAATCCGGAAAAATACAAAACGCCCACATTCACCACCCACAAAAATAACACCGACAGATGCAACGCCGACCACAAAGCCACAAAAAAATATTTTAAAAAACTTTTAATGTGCAGAATCAAAAAACCGGACACGGCAAACCCCAAAAGCCAAAACATGGTCATTGAAAACGAACGGAACAATACAATGTTGTAAAATCGAGCATTGGGATCAAGAATATAGAAATTGTAGCCCACGTACTGCAACAAATTGTTCAACAAGAACAAGAAATAAAACAAAACAAAAATCATTTTATTCACCCCCTGCCATTCCGAAGAATTCGGATGCTTGGCCAAAAATTTATGCAAGCGAAGAAAAAACAGGGCAATCGTAATGGAGACAATGAATAAGCTCAAAATTTCCACGCGCGAAAAAAAGACAAGAAAATTTAGTGAAAAAATAAAAAAAAGGGAATCAAGCGCCGCGAAAAAATCCGTTTGCCAAAACGCATGGCGCTTCCAGCGCCGCACCGCGAATCGATATGCTTTTTTGAAAACTATAAAACCAACCACCAGGCCGGCGGTCATTCCCAGTGTAATCAGGGCAAAACGCCAATGCGGACGCTTGGCCAAATGATACCAATTCCAACCGGAAGCGATAAAAAAAGAACCGATCACAATTAATGCAAACGATTTTGTTTTAAAGTAAACGTTTTGAATTTTTTTGATTATTTGCATTGAAATAATGTCACCGCTGAAACAAATACTGTCATCGCGGATATAGATGCTGTCACCGCGAATACAAACACTGTCATCCCGAACACGAACACTGGCAATTCGTACACAAATATTGTCATTCTGAACTTGTTTCAGGATCTCTGTCGGTTTATGGTGAAAAATTGGACAGGGATCCTGAAACAAGTTCAGGATGACAATTAAATTCCGGATGACAATTAAGTTCCGGATGACAGTTCAGAACGGATGACAATTTGGAATAGCAGTAACAGTACAGGTGTTCATTCAATCTTGTATTCCTTTGAGTCTCGCACTTTCCTTTTATCCTTTTTTAATTTTTCACGCGTCATCACTTTGTGTTTCTTCAATTCCTGCTCCAAATAATCTCTGACCTTGTCAATCGCCTTATGTAGCGAGAGTTCGTTTTTTGACGCGAATAAATCATTGCCCGGCACCTCCAGCTTGCATTCGGCAACGAACACCTTGCCTTTCAGATGATGCTGGTTTTCCTTGCCCACAACCACATGCGCGCGCAAAATCTTGTCATAAAATTTTTCCAAACTGCCTATTTTCTCTTCCACGTACTCCTTAACCGCATCGGTTAATTCAATTCCTTTCGCTGATATGATAACTTGCATAAAACAAGTGTTAAAAATAATATGAATTAATTGATTATTTCCACCTCCGACTCCAATTCCACTCCAAATTTATTATACACCGCCTCCTGAACCTTTTCAACAATGGCTAAAACATCATTTT
>JAHJCN010000127.1 GCA_018812905.1 Patescibacteria group bacterium | reverse complement strand
CCCAATTTGGGAATATTGACCCTAATGAGTTCTCTTAAGAAGACGATCCGACCGGGTATTGAATTGGGGTACCTCGATGGCACCGTGTACAATAACTCGTTTATACAGACGTACATCGAAGAAAACGCCCAGTCCATCTCCATAATCTGCTTCAGCGTTTTGACTGCAAATTATGGGGCATCTGTCATGCTGGCGAATCTCGCCAAAACATTAAACCCAAGAATCTTCGGTAACGACCATTTCTCTGCTCTCTACGAGAGCGTAATGAAAAGGCAGCCGAACGTCTGTTACGGATTCTATGGAAATGATGTAGTGGAAGGGTTCACCGACATCGTGTCAAACATCATTTCCGGTAGCATGATGCCACTCAGTTCGTATTGCGGTCTTGTGTACCGTGATGAGCATGGCGAGATCAAGCGAAACCCGGAAAATCCCGATGAGTACAAGCGGCTTCCTTTTGTGGACTACTCTTTGGCGGATACATTGTTTCCGCATAACGAGCAATACTTAAAAGGTCAGCAAAAGACGTACAGCTTCATGAGAGGAAGAGGGCTTAAGAGCCAAGTCGTGGATATTGGCAGAGGGTGTATCAAGTTTGCTGGTCATCGGGTCAGCGGCATCCCTGTTAACGCCTGTGACTTTTGCGGGATTATTCCTGGCAGTAAGGTGATTTTACCCCAAACAGCTGAACGGGCGTGGGCAATCCTCGAGAATGCTTACGACCAGGGGTACAATTACTTTTATATCACTGCGGACGAGTTGCCTTAATAGACCAGTATAAGCCTTTACTACATCTTTGGTACAATTACTTTTATATCACTGCGGACGAGTTGCCTCTTACCTTTTGGGGTTTACTCCAAAGGATGGCCAACTCAATGCCAGAGTGGTATAAAATCCTGCTTGTCTCGCAACGTCCAAAGATGTTCGGGTACGCTAGAGCTGAGTGTTTTAACACCCAACCAAAGAAAATCGACATCATAGTTGATGTTCTTGGGTTCGATCATTTCTTCATCGGCTTCGATGGTTTGTCCAAAATCTCACTGGAGGTAATGAACAAGCAACCTGTTGGAAACAAGAGTTACGATCTGATGAAGCTGAATATGGAAGCGCTTCAAAAGGTTGTGCAGAAGGGTTGTCTGGTTACGGCTGGACTCGTTGTCACCCACCTTGGTATTACACCGGAGATTTTGGAGGACAACTATCGAAACCTTGAAGAAATCGTATCTCACTATCCCTCGACTTTTGCGGCGCTTGATTTTGGACCGCTCTGTCCAATTCCTGGTTCACTGACATTTCGCTATCTTATTGACCCTAAATTTGCTAGAGCAAGGGCCGAGAAATACGGTTTGTCGGTAGATGTTTCTTATCTTGAGTCGGTACAACACAAGTACCTCGATCAAGATCTCCTTAATATGGATGAACTTGTGGATGACTTTATCCACGGGTGCTGTCCCAATATCACCACCAAACACGTCGATGAACATCTGGGGCGCATAAGAGCGCTTGCGGATAAGCACTCGATCGTTATTGGTGGAGGAGTTTGATAGGGAAATAGGAGGGAAATAGGGGACAGTTACAGAGAAAAAAGGGTCAAATCTTTATTCTTGATACTTTGGATATTTGAGATAATCGCTTCTTTGATTTCACAAAATTTTTGAAATTCTGGGACACAATATTTATTCCCTTTTGCTTTTATTTTTGATCCTCAGCATCTTCGTGATTGTAATGGATAATATTTTCCGCTTCATGTTCCTTTGGCTTCTTCATCCAATTCCGCACATC
Source organism: Patescibacteria group bacterium (assembly GCA_018812905.1). Classification (GTDB taxonomy): domain Bacteria; phylum Patescibacteriota; class Patescibacteriia; order Magasanikbacterales; family GWA2-37-8; genus JAHJCN01. The sequence continues at coordinate 791 of JAHJCN010000127.1, read as the reverse complement.
TAATGAGAAATGGCGTTTCATCCCCTCATAATGGTCTTCATTATTGGTTACCACACCCATTTTGTGAATCAAAGCGGTTGCGCCAATTAGCACATCAAATTCTCCTGGGAAGATGCCTTTGGGCTTGAGAACCCTATAAATTTCGGCAGCTTTGTCCAAGATTGGTTGATCGAGATACAAGACATCAGTCAACATTAAATATTTTTTAAACACCTGTAATCGTTTTGTCGCCTCAACGGCTTTATATCCGCGGGAACATTCATAGCATGTTAAACAGCTGATAATAAAGCGGCGATGTTGCCGTAAATACTCCCGGCTATGGTAATATGCCGGTTCCATCCGCTTGAGAATATAGCTGAAAATATCGGTATCAATCAAACACAAAGGCTCGTTCATGACTTTGCCCCCGTTGCGTGTAGATGTCTTGGATCGGTAACTCGGCTTCATCCGTGATAGCAAGATATTTCCGGGTAATTTGGGTTAATTGCTGCACCGGATCGGGCGGAAACATGTCTAAGTCAATCAAAATAAGTCTGACTCGATGCTTGTGTAAGGGTTTCATCTGTTCAGGTAGCACAATAATCCCCTTGTCTTCAATAACTGATTCAAATTGATAGGTATTCATTGTTTGGTCTCCTCGTCTTCAGATAAGATGATAGGAATTGATTTTTGAGGGTTGATGGAAAAGATGACCCCCTGTAATTTACAGACCCTTTTTTACCCCAAAAAGCGTATTCCATTTAATCTCCTGTCCAGTTCAGTGTCCAGGAAATATTATATTCTATCAAATT
>JAHJCN010000108.1 GCA_018812905.1 Patescibacteria group bacterium | reverse complement strand
TGATAAATTTATTTAAAAAAGCCAGAATAGCAACAAAAAACCTCCCCTTCCGTAGGTGGTTAAGCGAAAATTGGGAGTTTTAGCTAAAAAGCAAGGAGGACATGTATTTGTTTATACCCTTGCGCGTAGCAAGAAAGATAATTTTTCAGCCACGCTTATTTTGGCTTAAATAAGCCAAATTTGGTTTCGAAGATTGAACTCCTCAAAAAGTATTGTCATTTTACATAATTTTACGAGAGTTGTCAAGTAAAAGCAAAAGATAAATGTTTGTCAAGAGAAAGTTGGATTTTGGCTATAACTTGCGAAGAATTGACAACGACGAACGGAAAGCCGGAAATGTTATCCACAGGCCACGCATGCGACGTGTAACGCGCAACGCGCAACCCGTCGATCGCATCGACAACATTTTGCGACCGACATTATACGTTGCGCTTTACACGGTATACCATTCGCGCCGTGCGTTACACGTTGCACGTTGTGCGTTACACGTCACACAACGTTATCCACACCTTGACACCCTCCCAGAATGCTATAAAATTAAGACGCATTTTTCTCCACTAAGCTGCGGGAGAGTTGATGTCTCAACCGAATCGGAATTAAAAAACATTATCTCTCTCTTTTTCCTTAACATCTTTTTGTTTCGGAAAAGAGTTTTTTACTCCGATTTGTAAGCTAAAACATGCAACTCTTTACGCAGCTTAGTGGTGGAAAAGAGACCGCGCCGAGCGGTTTTTTATTTACCACTTGTCATCCAGAGACCGCACACCAGATCCTTCGGGTCAATGCGCGGTCTCTGGATGACAGCCGGTGTAAATGTGTGCTACAATACCTTTAAACTATGGGTAGACGCAGAAAACACAATCTCACTTTTAGCGAACGAATTAATTTAAATCCGGATATTGGCCGAGGTCTTTTGGCTGTGTTTCTTTTTGTGGTGGCGGGCCTTTCCACGTTGAGCTTCTTTTCCATGGCCGGAGTTGCCGGTCAATTCATCGATTCCCTTCTGGCGCTAATTTTCGGCCAAGTACGCTTCGTCTTCCCCATCATGATTATCATCATTGCTATTTTGCTTATCAAAGATTTGGAATACGAATATCAATCCACCCACACTCTGGGAGCTGTTTTTTTCTTTTTGAGCTTTAACGGCATCATTCATTTGCAAAAACCGGTGAAAGAAATGCTAGACATCGCCCTCACAGGTTATGGCGGTGGCGTTGCCGGCTTGGCATTGGCATGGCCTCTTGGTGAATACCTGGGATATTGGGGCGGAATGGTGGTGCTCGTTGGTCTTTTAATCATTTCTCTCATTTTCTTGTTCAACGCTTCGCTTGCCCATTTTGTGCATCTCAACAAACAAGCTTTCTTTCTGATGGGCTGGTGTGGTCAAAAAATCATTCAATTTTTTTCCTCATTTAGAAATAAAAATGCCGATCTCGCGCAAGCCGGCGAAGGTTGTGACACAAACGAAAGTGTTGAGCAAAACGATGAGGATGAAGAAAAACGACTGTTTGCGCGCAGAACCATTGTGGAAAAACACGAACAAGATGATGAAGAAGAAACTGAAGAGGGCGAAGAAAAAGGAAACATCGTGTTGACCCGTCCAAAAATTGATTACAATTTACCGTTGCTGGATTTGCTATTTACTTCCAAATCCAAACCAACGGCCGGAGATATCAAAGGAAGTTCCGCTGTCATCAAAGACACGTTCAACAATTTCGGCATTGAGGTGGACATGGGAGAAATACGCGTAGGACCCACAGTTACACAATATTCGTTGAAGCCCGCGAGCGGCATCAAAGTTTCTCGCATCACGGCCTTGAGCAACGATTTGGCGCTGGCTTTGGCGGCACACCCCATCCGCATTGAGGCCCCTATCCCCGGACAATCACTCATTGGCATCGAGGTACCAAATCAAAAAGTGGCCATGGTCACTCTGCGCGAATTATTGGAAAGCCAAGAACATAGAGAGCGCAAACACAATATGACTATCGCCTTGGGCAAAGATGTCGCTGGCAAAGTCTGGTTTGGTGATTTGCCTAAAATGCCTCATTTGCTCATTGCCGGCTCCACCGGTTCGGGCAAGACGGTTTGTATCAACACAGTAATACTAAGTTTGCTTTTTCAAAACACTCCGGATACATTGCGCATGATTATGGTTGACCCGAAGCGCGTGGAACTGACTCTGTATAACGGCATACCGCATCTGCTCACGCCGGTTATTACCGACCCGGGCAAAACTGTGAACGCTCTCAAATGGACAATTGGCGAAATGGAACGCAGGTTTGATTTGTTGGCCAAATGCGGCAACCGAGACATTGATTCATACAATAAAACTCATGGGGAAGAATCGATGCCGCACATTGTTTTCATTATCGACGAATTGGCCGATCTGATGTCCATGGCCGCGTCCGAAGTTGAAGCCGGCATTATCCGCATCGCCCAGATGGCGCGCGCGGTTGGCATACACCTGATTGTAGCCACACAGCGCCCCAGCGTGGAGGTTATCACCGGTCTTATGAAAGCGAATATCCCGGCGCGCATTGCTTTTTCTGTTGCTTCACTCATTGACTCGCGCACAATTTTAGATTGTCAGGGTGCAGAAAAATTGCTAGGCCGAGGCGATATGCTTTTCCTCACCGCCGAGCTTTCCAAGCCAAAGCGTATTCAAGGCGCCTATGTTTCCGAAGATGAAATGAAACATGTGGTGAAGTATCTGAAGGAACAGTGTGGAGAGCCGGTATATGATGAATCCATCGTGAGCAAGTCAACGGGTGGATCCGGTGGCGCCTCGAACATTTTTGGCGGAGCATCCGACGATGTTGACGCCTTGTTTGAAGACGCGAAAAAATTAGTAATTGAATCCGGCAAGGCTAGCGCCTCACTCTTGCAAAGACGATTGAAGGTTGGTTACGCGCGCGCCGCCCGTCTGCTTGATGAAATGGAAGAAGCGGGCGTGGTTGGGCCGGCAGATGGCGCCAAACCGCGCGAGGTATTTACTGAACACATGATGCCGACTCCGGAAAAGGAAATGCCTGAAGAAGAACAAACCATGGATGCCGGCGGAACAATTTTTGACGAACCGGTGTTACCCGTTGTTGAGGCTGTGGCCGAAGAGGAAGTGTAGAACCCTATGCCAAATTTTATCGCGAAAAAACTTGCTCCCCCATTTCGCTTGGGAGAAAAGCTGCGTACATCTCGTGAAGAACAAGGACTTAGCGTGGAAACACTATCGCTCCAGGTGAGTATACCTAAGGAGCATATTTTTTCTTTGGAGGAAAATAATTTTAACAAGCTCCCGCGTGCCCGTGTATTTCGTGCCGCCTATTTACGATCCCTCGCTAGTGCACTTAATTTAAAGCCCGATCTTGTTCTAAAACAGTTTGCCGAGGAAGGCGGATGGGATGACATAACAACCGATCATCCGGCCGAAAGTTTTCAAAACGTGCGCACGCGCGCCCTATCTGTGTTAGCTCGCAATTTGGCCATTGCCGGTTTTATCTTTATTTTCGTATTTTATCTGGCTTGGCAAATCCGTGGCATTCTCACCCCGCCCAAGCTTGAGGTTTTTTCTCCACTGGAAGGCGCCGTCATAAAAGCGCAAAATGTGTTGGTACAAGGACAAACAGAAAGCGAAACGCATCTAACCATCAACGACCAGGCCGTGCGCCCGAATGATCGCGGTGGATTTGAGTCGCCCGTGGACTTGTCAAATGGCATAAATGTCATTACTATATCTGCAACGAAGAAACATGGAAAATCCACCACAGTCATCCGCCACATCATAGCGAATATTCCAAATATACCAATTAATAAATAGTTTTTAACTAAATTGAACTATGGCAAAAAGCACGAACGAGGAGGTAAAACAAAAATTAAAGGCCGCGGCAAGCGCGATAGAACAAATCAAAAGCAGATTTGGCGATGGCGCCATTATGACATTCGGCGAAGCCAGAACCATGCAGGTGGACGCCGTGCCAACCGGCTGTTTATCGCTTGACATCGCGCTCGGAGTGCGAGGCGTTCCGCGCGGAAGAATTATTGAAATTTATGGTCCGGAAGCCAGTGGCAAAACCACATTGGCTCAACATATTGTTGCCGAGGTGCAAAAATTGGGAGGCATTGCGGCGTTTGTGGATGCCGAACATGCTCTGGATCCGGATTACGCGAAAAAAATCGGCGTGAACGTGAACGAACTATTAATTTCTCAACCCGACACCGGCGAGCAGGCTTTGGAAATCGTGGACACGCTTGTCCATTCCAACGCCGTGGATGTCATTGTGATAGATTCGGTGGCCGCTCTTGTTCCACGAGCAGAAATTGAAGGCGATATGGGAGACAGCCACATGGGTCTGCAAGCCCGCCTCATGAGCCAAGCTCTGCGCAAACTCACGGGCATTATCAGCAAATCCAAAACCGTGGTTATCTTCATCAACCAAACCCGCATGAAAATTGGCATAGTGTTTGGCAATCCAGAAACCACCACCGGTGGTGTGGCGTTAAAATTCTATTCTTCCATGCGTATTGAGGTTCGTCGTGCGGCGCAAATCAAGCAAGGTGATAAAGTAATTGGCAATCGCGTGAAAGTGAAGGTTGTGAAGAATAAAGTGGCCGCTCCTTTCCGCACCACGGAATTTGACATCATGTACAACGAAGGAATTTCCGTCACCGGCGACGTGCTGGATACCGCCGTAGTTTATAAGGTAGTTGATAAAAAAGGTAACAGTTATTTATTCGGTGAAGAAAAAATCGGCGTTGGTCGCGAAGCCGCCAAAAGATATTTGAGAGAAAATCCTAAACTGCTGGAAAAAATTCGCAAACAAGTTTTGGAAGCGGTGGATCGTGGACAAACCTTGGACGAAGAAGACGGTGGCAAAAACGAACCGGCAGAGGATGAGGTTCCACCGCCAAAAGAAGAATAAATCACCTTATCTCTTTTAAGGAGGGGTGCTAAAATATTAAATTCATATGGAAGCAAACAAGAAAAACTTTTCCATTGAAGAAGCCATAAAATGGGGCTGGGAGAAAACCAAAAAGCATTTTGGCTTCGTTGTCTTGGTGTTAATCATATATTATTTAGTTTCCATGTTGCCGTCGATTCTTCAAGGCAGGCATGGAGGCGGTATGTTTGGTGGACTTCTAAGCTTGGCCGTGTTCGTGGCTACCATGATTATGCAAATGGGCATCATGAAAATGATCTTAAAATTTTATGATGGTGGAATGCCAAAATTAAATGAGATTATCTACACCAAAAATTTGTTTGAATATTTCTTGGGTAGCTTGCTTTACAGCCTGATTGTTTTGGGTGGCATTATTCTTCTCATTATTCCCGGCATCTATTGGGCTTTGCGTTATCAATTTGCACCGCTTTTGATTGTCGACAAAGGATTAAAACCTGTGGAGGCTCTAAAAAAGAGCGCCGTCATGACTGAAGGAATTAAGTGGAAACTATTACTTCTTTGTCTTGTGATGTGCGGAATCAACCTGCTTGGAATGCTCGTGTTTATGGTCGGTCTGCTAGTAACAATTCCGGTCACTACTCTAGCATACGTTTACATCTACAGAAAAATCCTGGCCAAATAAATTTATATAACAAAAAAATCCCCCGACTATGCCGGGGGATTTTTATTTTATCTTAGTATATTCTTTCCACTAGAGTGTTGGTGAAATAATACGTCAAAAGTTGACCATACCCCCATCCGTCATCGCCTGCTCGATGCAAGGCATCGTGCGTACTCATCCCCACGCCATGTCCCCACTTTTTCTTACCCTCATCATAAGCGCATGTCACCGGTTTGATCCAAGGCTTGTTTAGCCCTCCCCACACCTCTTTCCAAGTGAGAGTGCTGCCGTTGGAATTGCCAAAATATGGAGTGATGACAGGCGAATCATTGTAGGTTACCACTTCGCCGTAGGTGGAGGCAGCCGCGTCCGCGACATTCGGCCTCTTTATTTCACATGTGTATCCCAAATAGAGTTGATCAATGGTGCTGGCGTAGACATCAAAAAATTTCTTATTATTATCACCATCATTGATATAGAAATATCCGTAGGATCGCGCGGCCACAAGCAGAGCGCGCAAATATTCCATCGGAGATTCGTTCGGCGCTTCGCCAATACCCGCCACATAACTATCCAGAGGCAATTCGTTGATCGCAAATGACGTTTTCATCCTTGGCGAATAGCGATAGATCATCTCGCCACGATATGAATTGTAATTTATCTTGGACTTGCTTGATGTTTTGCGTGTTAAATTCAACACTGTAAAATAGCTCCCATGATCTACCGGGGACAGTCGTATAAAATCTTTATTATCAAAACTCAAACTTTTGCTTTTGAAAAAATATTTTTCATTTTTGTATACCACAGAAGCCATTTCATTGGCCGGCAAAACTCCTTTGAGCTCGTCTCCCACAAAAACTTGATATTCAAACGGAGATTGAAATTTAACCAACTCTTTGGTTTTCCAAATTGCCACGCGAATATTCGGCTCTTTTATTGCTTCAACTTCAGCAAAAAATACCGGAACAGCAACCGTTTCAATCCTGGCCGAAGCATCTATCAAATTTGCTTCTTCCGCATGCACCCTGGTGACATTGAATCCCAAGCCAGCGATAATTAAAAGTGTGGCAAAAAATATTTTTTCATTGTTCATACTTATTTATATTACATGTAACGTAAAACATGTAACGTGTAACGGACAGATTGCGCGTTACACGTTACATGATAGTATACCACACCCACTCCTTAACACCAAACCATTGTGGTGATATACTAGTTCACATACAAACTATTGGTCTATGTCTCTCAAACAGCAAGTGGCGCACAATACAATAGCGCAAATCGCTGGCAAAGCTGTGAGCACGGCTCTTGGCGTCATCACCATCATGATTATGACCCGTGCTTTGGGCGTGGAACGTTTTGGTTGGTACATCACTGCCACAAGTTTTTTGCAGTTTTTTGGAATTATCAGCGATTTCGGTTTTACGGTGGTAACCGCCAACATGCTGTCCGAACCTCGCTTTGACAAAAAGAAACTTTTTGATACTCTTTTCACCATTAGGTTTTTCACGGCGCTTTTATTAAACTGCATTGCTCCGCTTTCTATAATGTTATTCCCCTATCCCGCGCCGATTAAAATTGCCACCGCCATCATGACTATCAGCTTTTTTTCCGTATATTTGAACCAGGTTTTTGTCGCCTATTATCAGGTTAAGTTGCGAATGCATATACAAGCAATTGGCGAGGTGATTAGCCGAGCGGCCTTGGTGGTGGGCGCGGCGCTTGCCGCCCATCAAAATTGGGGATTTTTGCCCTTGGTGACCGTGGTGGCATTGGCCGCGCTGACAAACACAGTATATTTGTGGCTAAAAAGCGAAGGGGTGCGATTGGCTTTTGATAAAGAAATTGGAAGCGCCGTATGGCATAAAATGTGGCCCGTAGCCATTTCAGTAATTTTCAACGCCTTTTATTTACAAGGTGACAAAGTTATCCTGCCTCTCTATGCTTCCCAAACAGATGTGGGCATTTATGGCGCTGCCACACGCGTGATTGAGACCATCATCCCGGTGCCCGCGCTTCTGATGGGCACCATGCTCCCCTTGCTTACATTTAGTTGGTCTAGAAAAGACAATAAAAATTTTGCACAAAGAGCGCAGTGGAGCTTTAACATTGTGAATCTTTTTCTGCTACCCACGGTGGCCGGCATTTTGGCTATTTCCACTGCCCTTATGGTATTTGTGGCAGGGAGTGATTTTGCCGGTTCCGGCGCCATTTTGGCCGTGTTGTCTTGGAAGCTTATCGGCATTTCATTTGGCATGATTTTCAGCCATTTTCTTCTGGCGGCCGGAAAACAAAAACTGTCAATGTGGTTGTACATTATAGACGCAATTTTGTGCGTGGCTGGTTTTATGTATTTTATTCCCAAATACGGACTATACGGCGCGGCCGGCGTGAGCTTATTTTCCGAAATTTTTGCGGGTCTCGGGCTTAGCATCCTTGCGATTCACCAACTGCGCTTTGTACCGCATTTTGTGGATTTTGCCAAAATATCATTGGCCAGCGCGATCATGGGTTACGCTATATACTCCCTCCAACCGATTCATATTATATGGTCATTGCTTTTGGGCGCGATCATCTATAGTCTTCTGATTTATATTTTTGGCGTAGTAAAGAAAGAGATGATAAAAGAAATCATCGGACCCAAAAAATTTCCAACCGAGCCCCCGAGCGAAATTCCGGTTGTATAATGCGCTTCGTTCTGGTAAAATACATTTAGAAAAATACATTTTCTTATTTTATATTTTAAATTATGAACTTCTCTAAGCTTCGCCACGCGCTATTTTTTGGAATCCTCGGCTTAATCACAATCGTCTTTCTGTACATGATTAGGCCATTTGCCTACCCCATTTTTTGGGCAGCCATTATTGCCGGCATTTTCTATCCGCTGCACAAAAGACTTACACGCTTGGTAAAAAACAAAAACTTCAGCGCCATTCTCACGCTAATTGTTGTTTTTTTCTTAATTGTTATCCCCCTTTTAAGCATTGGCACTCTACTTGTTTCAGAATCATTGGATGTGTACGCGTCGGTTGAAAATAATCGCAGTCAAATAGGTTCGTCACTTGTAAAATTTGCCGATAAAATTCAGAAAAATCCATTAGCGACTCGCCTGAACATCGACGAAAAATTTTGGGTGGATAAATTCGCGGAAACGACAAAAACCGTGACCAGTTATATATTTATAACCCTGAAGAATTTGACACAAAACTCCCTCACGTTCATGGCCATGTTTATTTTTATGTTTTACGCCCTGTTTTTCTTTTTACGTGATGGGAAAAAAATACTGACTTTTTTAATGCATTTATGTCCGCTGGGCGACAAATATGAAAAGATACTTTATTATAAATTCACATCCACGGCTCGCGCAACTCTGAAGGGAACAATTATCGTCGGGAGTATTCAAGGCATTTTGGGAGGACTACTATTCTATGTGACAGGCGTTGAGGCGGCATTTATCTGGGCTATTATTATGGCCGCATTATCCGTTATCCCACCCCTGAGTTCAGCGATTATCTGGTTGCCCGCCGGCATCATTATGCTTGTCACCGGAAATATTTGGGAAGGCATATTAATTTTATCCTTTGGCGCGCTAGTCATTTCCAGCATTGACAATTTGCTTCGCCCGATTTTGGTGGGCAGGGACGCGGAAATGCATCCGCTTCTTGTGTTGTTTTCCACTCTTGGCGGTCTTGTAATGTTTGGCGTTTCCGGATTTATCATCGGCCCCATCATTGCATCGCTCTTTATGGCTTTTTGGGAAATGTACGATCATTATTATCAAGAGGAGCTGTGTAATAATAAGGAGTAGTAATAAAAACAACTAAAACATAATACACCCTCAATGGGTGTATTATGTTTTAGTTGCGGGGCTCGGATTTGAACCGTCTCACAAAAAACGGTTAGCCGCCCAAGGCGGCAAAATAAAAGAGACGGTTTAATCCGTCCCTTCACTTTGTTGCGGGGCTCGGATTTGAACCGAGAACCTCGAGGTTATGGGCCTCGCGAGCTGCCGGGTTGCTCTACCCCGCGATGTTGCATTTGATTTTTTAACTTTACATTTTCTACGAGCGGGTGAACGGAATCGAACCGTCATCTCATCCTTGGCAAGGACGTATACTAACCGTTGTACTACACCCGCGTTGTTCGGCGCAAAGCGCAGATTTGACATTGGCGTCTATTATACTATATTTTCTCATTTTGTCAACACTGCCAATCATTCATTTTGATTAACGCGATTTCATTTAAAGCAAACGCTTGAGTTTTGGCAACATTTCCACCATCGCCTTTTCACCGGCCTTCAGACATTCTTTGCCTGTAACGAAATTATACCAAAGCACATGTCCAACCTCCGGAGTCACCACCACGTCGGCATCTTTCACAATCTGCCCGGCCAAATTGTAGCGCAACATGTTTAACGAACGAAAAGCCATTTCAGCATAGCCGGCATCGTCGGTAGAATTGGCAAAATATCCTCCATCCAAATTCACTGCAATGACAATGTCTGCTTCCATTTCCCGAACAGTTGTCACTGGCACGGGCAAAGACATTCCGCCATCCACCAGTAACTTCCCATCATGTTCAAAAGGTTTAAAAGCCAAAGGCACGGACATACTGGCACGAATGGCCAGCGACACCAAACCGTTGCGCAAGACCACCGGATCTCCGGTTTTGTAATCCGTGGCCACCACGGCAAAGGGAATACGCGTGTCGGAAAAATGAATCTTACCAATGTAGCTCTCTATGAATCGCATGGCTTTTTCGCCGTGAAGCAGACCGTTTTTGAAAGATGGATCAAGCAAAGAAATAAAACGCGTCCAATCTGTGGTCGACACCATCTCTTCCAACTCTTTGATATCTTGATGAGTCGCATACAAACCTCCCACCACCGCTCCAATACTTGAGCCGGCAATACAGTCAATTTTTATATTGTTTTCTTCGAGCACCTTAATCACACCCACATGAGCGAACCCGCGCGCCCCTCCACTGCCCAATGCCAAACCGATTTTTTTACTATTTTTCATATTTTTTACTGTAGTCCTTATTATATACGCAATGTGAATTAAGCACAATCAATTGCATTTTTACTTCAGGAGAATATAATAAAGACAGAACAACTTTTCGGGGATTCCCCGAGGGAGGAACGTGTCGTCATGGGCACGAAAAAGAAATGGTTTCTTTCCGTTACAGCCGCACTCGCGGCAGTGAGTGCCGTAGGCGTCGTCGCACGCGTCGTATACGGCCCACAGGAGGGCAGTTGGGTTCTTGTCGCCTTGTTTGTGGCGTCACTCGTAGAGTGGTTTCTGTACACTCTGTGGGTCCGCACGATCGCCAGAGCCAAAGATACGATAATCATTCCGGTGACTTTCATCAACGCAACGGCGACAATTGTCGCGCCGTGGCTCTACGACATGATGAAAACCTACAATCCGGATGGCATATCGTACAAGCTCATTGGAATAATCGTCTACGGACTCGGCGGGGTGGTCGGAGCCATGCTTGCTCTGCGCCTGCGCCAAAACAAGTAACTCGCTCAAAGGAGGGCGAAATGGAGACAAGTGACAGCGTGAACCGCCCCACCGGCATCCTCGGATGCATTACGGTGGGGCGGTGTTCTATTTATGCCGATACAAATAATTGATTTTTAAACTAAAACAATACAGCCCGTTTGAGCTGTATTGTTGTGAGCTGTATATACGAAAAAGTTAGAACCTTCTGTGGATAACTTGACAAAAATGACAATTTTATGGTATAGTGTATTTGTCAGCTGGAAACAGCTACAAGAATTCTAGAGCTTAGGGGCCCCGCAAGGGAGTCCTTTTTGCTTTTAATTGGGCAAAACATCGGGCTGAATTTCCTTTTTCCAACAGACAAAATTGCGGATTTTCTGAATATCAAATATAACTAATCCTTTTTCTCTCAAATTGCTAAGTTCAGTCGACACTTTGCGGGCAGTGGCAAACAACACCACTTTTTTATTATCACCTAATAACTGTTCTACCGGATCAGCAAAATCGCTATCACCGCTCCACAAAACAAAGGTGTCCACATGATTGCGCTCGTAATCCACAAGCATGTCGCGGCCAATTTCCACATCAAAATTACACTTTAAATCTTCAATGTAAAAAATCCCATTCTGATTCATTTCTTTAAATTTGCCATTCAAATATTCAACAGTTTCCAAATCGTATTTTTTAAGCAGGCACTTGCGAATAAATTTATTGAGTAAATCCGGCGAAGTGGTGGCAATACTGCTAACATCAATTGATTGCTTCATTATTTTGACCGGCTTCGTCTTTACAACATATCCTCTACTATGCAATTCTTCTATCGTGTCCTCCGAATCTTCGTCACCCAATAAAGTACCGCGATAAATTTTTGTTGATTGTATGTTGGAGAAAGAATCCAAAAATTGTTTTAATCTTTTAAGATCAACATGCCAACCCAGTTTAGTGGCCCAAGGGCGGACATTGGCATAATCAATATAAATGTTGGTGGCTTCTAAAAATAATTTTTCTAATTCTGAAATTCTTACTGAAAATTTTTCGGACAATAATTTGATTCTGTCGGTTTTGGGAGAAAACATAATATCTATTTCATTAAATCATCAATCCCAACGCACGCTCAATTCTTTGCGCTGTTTCAACAGTCGGGCTCTGGATTGCGCCGGATTCAATTTTAATAATGGTCGGATGGGCTATGTCCGCTTCATAAATACAGCTCTTATCGGTAAACGCCGAAAATTCGCCGTTTACCGAAATGAGCTGTCTTTACGAACAAGTTCGGACGTTTTTTAAAGACAAATAGCGAATACCGAAACGATACTGGGGGGGCGAAACGACGAACGAATGGTCAACGGGCTGGCAAAAAGGAAGGGGTTGGGGGAGGGAATTTTTGCCAGCCCGTTGTCGCGATTTTGTAAAACGGGGGGCTTTCTTTTGGCGAACGGTGTTTTTTCGTGCGCGTTTCACACGCGCGCCGCCTTCGGCATATTAGACCACGCCAGTTCAAAAACAATTTTCAAAAAATCCGCAAAAGTCTGACTTTGAATTTCAAAGGCAATATTCTCACCAGGCTTGGATAGTACACCAATCACTTTGTCATCAAAAATATTTATTTCTCCAGCAGTGGAATAATTATCATTCCATGGCAACCAACGGTATTCGGTATTTTCTTGTTTTTCTTTATTACTTTTATAAATTTTATCATACC
>JAHJCN010000133.1 GCA_018812905.1 Patescibacteria group bacterium | reverse complement strand
TTCCATCATCGGATAACCTTCCCGGACCAACAGCAAGAACTTTCCCCTCCTGGGGTTTCTCCTTAGCTGTATCCGGCAGGAATATGCCCCCCTTGGTCACGTCTTCCTTTTCAATAGGTTTGACCACCAACCTGTCAGCCAACGGCTCAAGCTTGATTACCATTCTAGTCCTCCTTCCTCAAACTAAATTAACCAGTCACAGAGCTGGACGCATTCAAATAGCCTGAACTAGATCAGGCTAACTGCTTTTTCCCCCAAAACATCTCTGACCCCACTCTCTTTACTATCTGGAAGAATATATCGTTTCGTCCGCGTTCTTGCCGTACCGCTACCGGATAAACATGCGTTTGTGATGGGCGGCCTTACTCCAACGTACGATTTTTCACTAATTATTCCAGAACATTTTTAACCTTCTTCTTATCTTGGCTTCCCTACATTACTCACCCGGCTTGGGTTTTCATTTTGATTTGCTTACCCATCTTTGCCTCCTTTTATCTTACTGTTTATTTCTTTTGCGCACTTCCCTCAGCTTGCCCAAGATTGACTCTTATTGAAATGCCCTTGTGTCCAAATACACCGTTATACGGCTACAGGTTCCTTCATTGCGGGTATCACTTTAAATTCTTCCATTAATACAGTGGTAGGTTGCAGGTAGCACCTGAAACCGCACTGGAGGCACCATTCGTACCAGCTGTTGTAGCCTTCTTCAGAACCAACAAGACTGTCCTGGTCAATAAAAAAATTACCATTACATTTCGGGCAGCGTCTGTTTGTAAAGCCTCTTCTCATGTCTACCTTCCAATATAACTACTGAACCTTTCCCTTTGCTCTGACGTAGCCTGCTCACTATGTTCTTCCAAGCTGACATCTTTAACAAAAACCAATGCTTGACAAATCCTTTTTACTTCTACTATAATTATTCAAGATGTTTAGTAGTAGTTACTATCTTCCTGAACTATACTTCTAGTAAATATATTATACATCGGTACGGAAATTTGTCAAGAGGTTTCCTTAAAATTTTTTAAGCTTACAGGAGGACTGTAAAAATGAGTGAGTGGAAATTCATTACAAATCATGGTTTAGTATTAGCTTCTATTGCTAAGAGCCGGGGTAAAACAGCCAGAGAAATTGGTGACGAGGTCGGAGTAACTGAGAGGACTGCCCACAAGATAATAATGGATCTTGAGAGAGGTGGCTATATCACAAAAACCAAGGTTGGTAACAAGAATATGTATAGAATCCGTCCAGAAGTCTCCATCAAAGCATCTGATACTGCGGTAGGTGAGCTACTAGAATTACTTGGCTGGAAAAGACGAAGAAGAAAGAAGACGGCCGATACTCCAAAGAACGCTGATTAAAGATACAGACGAGCATCTTAACATAGTCCAATCACAATATTTCGTATATTCAAGTAAGTAAATACTCTAATATGAACCTATTCAGATTCCTTACTCCCAAGCCCACAATCTCTGACCAGGAAGTAACCACAGGGCTTCGCTGGCAGTGAAATAACTGGACAGATAAATGAAGAATGAAACGACCGCGGAACAACAAGACAGAAAGCTGCTGGAAGACAAGAACTGGTTTAGAACACGCGCCGTGACTTCGTTCCGCAAGGAAACAAAACTGCGGTTACTTTCTACCGTCTTCTTACGACAAGTAAGTGCCTGACCATAATCCCGTAAGAAAATGACGGGCATTTATGCCGAGCACTCGGGTATCATATCCGCCTTCTTGGACAACAAGGGTGGGGAATCGGAGCGCACCAATCATTTTCCCGATACCCTCGAAGTCCTTAGCTAGCAGACTCCAGCTGCCGGTCGGGTCTTCTTTAGCTGTGTCCAGGCCAAGAGCGATAACGAGGAATCTGGGACCGAATCTTTTAATACGCCTTAGTGCATCGCGGAGAACCTTCTGATAAAACTCACCGTCAACATTCTCCGGCAGCGGAATATTGATATTGTAACCCCTGCCAGCACCCCTTCCTTTCTCACCGACAAAACCGCTGAAGTAAGGATATGCGATACCGGGATGACCGTGAAT
>JAHJCN010000107.1 GCA_018812905.1 Patescibacteria group bacterium | reverse complement strand
CTTCGCCGTATTTTTCTTTTATCTCCAGAGTTTCTTTCTTTACAATGCCAAGCATTTTGGCGGCCGAAGCCAGGATAGACTCAAGCTCTTTGATTATAATTTTCTTCTCGTTTAACTCGTTTTCAATTTTTTGTCTTTCCAGATTGGCCAATTGCTGGAGTTTCATCTCCAAAATGGCCGTGGCTTGTCTATCGGAAAATTTGAATTTATCGATCAAATTTATTTTTGCCTCTTCTTTGTCTTTGGAAGCGCGGATTGTTTTGATGATTAAATCAATTTTATCCAAAGCCATTTTTAAACCTTCCAAAATGTGCGCGCGGTCCTTTGCTTTTTCCAAATCGAATTCCGTTCGGCGCCTGATCACTACTTGGCGGTGTTTGACAAATTCTTCCAAAATATTTTTTAAATTCAATACGCGCGGCTGAATGCCATCCACCAGTGCCAGCATGTTGACGTGGAAAGTGGTTTGTAATTCCGTGAGTTTGAATAACTGGTTTAAAACTTTTTTCGGATAGGAATCTTTTTTCAATTCAATCACCACGCGCACGCCGTCTTTATTAGATTCGTCGCGCAAGTCTCTGATGCCTTCAATTTTTTTCTCTTGCACCAGATTGGCGATTTTTTCAATCAGAGTGGCCTTGTTCACTTGATATGGAATTTCTTTGACAATGATTTGGAAATATCCGTTTTTTAATTCTTGAATTTCGGCGCGGGCACGCATCACAATGCCTCCGCGGCCGGTGGCATAGGCGGTGGCAATATCTTTTTTGTTGTAGATAATGCCTCCGGTGGGGAAGTCCGGACCTTTCACGATTTCAGCCATTTCTTCGGGTAATGTTTTGGGTTTTTCTATAAGAGCTATAACGCCATTGCAAAGCTCTATTAGGTTGTGTGGAGGAATTGAGGTGGCCATGCCGACGGCAATACCCATACTGCCGTTCAAAAGCAAATTTGGAAGCTTGGCCGGCAGAACCGCGGGCTCAATGTGCGAGCCGTCATAGGTGGGGTTGAAATTTACCGTATTTTTTTCAATGTCAAAAAGCAATTCTTCGGCTACGGCTCTGAGGCGAGCTTCAGTGTAGCGCATGGCAGCCGCGCTATCCCCATCCATTGAACCGAAATTTCCTTGTCCATCCACCAATTGGTGGCGCATCGCGAAATCTTGCGCCATGCGCGTCATGGAATCATAGATAGCAGCATCACCGTGCGGGTGATACTTGGCCATCACCTCACCCACCACATGCGCCGATTTGCGAAATTTGGCACTATGTTTAAGGCCGATATTCCACATGGCATACAAAATACGGCGATGCACCGGCTTCAAACCATCGCGCACATCGGGTAGAGCGCGTGAGATAATCACACTCATGGCATATTCCAAATATGATTGTCGAACTTCATCCACAATCGGCATTGATGTCAGCTTCCCGATTTCTCCTTTGGGTAATGCTAGTTTGTTTTGCATAAATATTAATTTTTTATCTTTTTTGTTGTGGTTGTAATGGTTGATGTTGGTGTCGTGGTTGCCATTGAAATTGTTGTGCTCGCTGTTGAAAGCGCGTCATCATCGGTGGTGGAATTTTTCGGTGTGGAGGACGGAGTAGTGGACACAATCATTTGTCCGATGATGTTTTTTAATCGATCCAGCGCTTGTTTTTTCATTTCTTCAGTTTTTGTTTTTTCAAACATTTGATCCCAATCGTTTTTGGCCGAAGCAGCCAGTTGGCCTTCTGGAGTGCCTCCGATGCTGAAATGTGAAATTTTCGCGATCATGGCAAAGCCCCAAAGAAAGAAAATTATTCCGGAAATAGCAATCACGCCGCCCCACATATATTTTTTAGTCCCGTGATTGCCCGGAAAAACCTGCCTAGAGTCCACGGCATCTTCCTTTTTTTGTTCATCCAATTGGACGGTGTTAAAAATCAAGCTTGGCATTGGTTCGGCTCCGGACTTTGCTTTTTTAGTTTTCTTACTATTACTTCTCCTTTTTGCTGGCATATTAATAGTTTTTTTCAAGCACGATTAACTTCGTCTCTTCTTGTGGTAAATCTTTTTTCTTGATTATTATTTTTTTGTCAGCTAGATCCGGTTTCAACCCCAGTTCTTTAACAAAATCATCAAGAGCACCGACTTCCGGATCGGTGTCGCATTTGTAGGCCATGGGAATAACCATGCGAGGCTCCAGCGCGGTCACAATTTGCGCGGCGTTTTCCGGATCCAGATAAACACCCGCATTGCCAACCGGAACGAACAGAATATCCACCGGTCCTATTTTTTCAATATTGTTGCCGTCCAGTTTTTTGCTTGTTTTTCCCAAATGAAGCAGGTTCATTCCTTCGCAATTGATTTTGGTAATCAAATTATTATCCTCGCCCGGCAATGTATAGAACATCACATCCTTCACTTCCACCTCTCCCAAGGTGTCAATGACAAAAGGGTTTTGCGACAAGGTGACAGCATCCTCCGAGCCGTGTGAAAAAACAGCGATTTGAGGAGTGAAACTACGCGGAAAATCTCCGTTTTTTGGCCGATATGGGTCAATTAATATCACCACGTCCTCCTCTTTTTTATTTTTGGTTTGCAGTTTAATGCATGTTTGTCCGAGCCACGAAATGTGCATATATAAGTGATTATTTCAAAACCAATAGCCAATAGTTCAAAACAAAAACATATTGGCTGCGAACCATTATCTATGAATTATTTTACCATGTTTTTTTGCTTTCGGCAAGTGGATGGGGAGGGCAAAAAGTGGATAATTTTTGGCTCTGCTTAGGGGTTTATCATGGTGGTATGTGAATTTAAAGCGCCCTAGCGTAAAAAAAGCAATTCACGACAGGTTACACGTTACACGTTTTGCTTTACGCGACGCGCTCTTGCCAAAAATCTTTCTTTCTGATATAATCACCTCAATATAATATAAAAAATCAAGCTTTCCCGTCTTAGAGGAAGGCACTCTGTCCGCCCGGCGCGGAGGGTTAAGAACGATTTTTTTGTTTATAAACATATGACGGACGAAATTAAAAAGCAAGATTTTAAGTCATTGCTTCAGTTGCACATTTTACATGTGCCAAAGGGGGGAGAAGTGGTTAAAGGCAGGGTTATTTCCGTGGATAAGGGAGAAGTAAGAATTGATATTGAAGGGATGACCACGGGTGTGGTGCGGGCTCATGAGCTTTTTAATGAGTCGGCGGAATACGCCAATTTGAAGCCAGGCGACGAAGTGGAGGCCACTGTTATCGACGTAGAAAACGAAAATGGCGAAATGGAACTTTCTTTCCGCATAGCCGGCTTGCAGAGGGTTTGGGACAACATGCGCAAATGGATGAAGGACGGCATGACCATCAAAGCCCGCGTCACTGCCGCCAACAAGGGCGGTCTCATGATGCAATTGACCGGTCTTTCCGGTTTTATGCCGGTTTCTCAACTTAACCCCGATCATTATCCGCGTGTTACCGGTGGCGACAAAAATCGCATTTTGGAACGTTTGAAATCCTTGATTGGCCTGGAAATGGAAGTGAAAGTGATTGACGTGGATGAAAGAGAAGAAAAGTTGATCGTTTCAGAAAAAGCCGTGTGGGAGGACGCGCAGAAAGCCGTGCTGGAATCCTACAAAGTGGGCGATGTGGTGGATGGCGAAGTGAGCGCGTTGACGTCCTTCGGAGCTTTCCTTAAATTTGGCGAAGGTTTGGAAGGATTAGTGCATATTTCCGAAATCGCTTGGCAGAGAATTGACCACCCAAAAGATATTTTGAAAGTGGGAGATAGGGTTCGCGCGCAGATCATCCAATTAGACCATTCCAAAATTTATCTTTCCGTCAAACGTTTGGTGGATGATCCTTGGAAAAGCGTGAAAGAGAAATACAAAGTGGGAGAAACAGTGAAGGGAAAAATCATCAAAGTAGAACCGTTTGGTTTGATGGTGGCTTTGGACAAGCAAATTCATGGCTTGGCGCATATTTCTGAATTGTCCGATGAGCCAATTTCCAATATTCACGATAAGTTTAAAGTTGGCCAAGAGGCTGAATTTATCGTGGTGTCTTTGGAACCGGCTGAACATCGTTTGGGGCTCCGCGCCGCGGGCGTGAAAGGCAAATCCGGACGCAAAGCCGAGGAAGAGGTAAAAAAAGCGGAGAAAGTAGAAAAAAAGGAAGAAGTAAAAGTTGCAGAAGTAGAAGAAAAGGTAGAAGAGAAGAATTAGTTGGAGAGATACCCTATAATATGTCAAAACCATCCGCCAAAAAGCGGATGGTTTGCTTTCCTTGATTTATT
>JAHJCN010000106.1 GCA_018812905.1 Patescibacteria group bacterium | reverse complement strand
CATTTCTTCGGCAAATTTAGCTTGCTGTTCTTTGGATAATATTTGCGCGATTCCGGCTCTAAGCTCCTCATCGCTTAATTTTTCATTACCCAAATCCCGCAATTCGCCTTCAATACGAATCATCGGCAATTCATTACCCACCAAATGAACGTCTGACGCCTTGTTTTTAACCGCCTCCCTAAAATATATATTTACATCTAACATATCACAAAAATTAAAGGCAAAGCCTCTTAAATATGATACCATATTATCCACCCCTTGAAAAGCCAGCAGGAATATGATATTATTCACCTCGTAAATCGCCAAAATCGCAAAACCGCCAAGCGGGCCTTGCCCGCCGAAGCGAAGGCGGGCTGTAGCTCAGTTGGCTAGAGCGCTGCGTTCGGGACGCAGAGGCCGCAGGTTCAAGTCCTGTCAGCCCGACAATTCAATAAAGAAAAAAGTCCGCTACAAGCGGACTTTTTTCTTTGCTCACAACTTCAACCGATCGGCAATTTGAACCAAAAAGTGCTGCCTTTGCCTTCTTCAGATTCAAAGCCCAGTTCTCCACCGTGCAATTCAATAATAAATTTGGCAATATAAAGGCTGAGGCCGGAGGCGTCGGGTTGCATAACGAAGGCGTTAGAAGCGCGATGAAAACGCTTGAATATATGCCGTTGTTCGCTCTTTGGTATGCCGATGCCGTTATCTGTCATTTCAAAGCGTATTTTACCTTCTTCTTGAGTTAATTTGATCCGCACTTCGCCACCTTCCTTTGCATATATAACGGCATTATCAAATAATTTGGACAATACATCGCGAATTTTGGCCAGATCAATCTTTACCAAAGGCAGTAGCGTTTGCGGGTAATCAATGTTAACTCCAATCTTTTTTACTTCAAATAACGCCCGCCGTTCAGCCCAAACGGAATTAACCAAATCTTCAATTGAAGCATCTTCTTTTTCTAATCTAACCCTGCTTTCCTCGATATCCGTGGCAGTGCTCAAATCTCCAATTCTGGAAATAATTTTTATAGACGAGTCATATAATATGCGTAATATATCTTCCTGCCCTTTTGTCAACTTGCCTATTTTCTGCTCCAAAATCGCTTCAAGATTCCAACGAATAACGCTCAGAGGCGTGCGCATTTGATGCGAAATAATATCAATAAATTTACTTTTTAGAGCCAAAAGATCGGCTTCTCGTTCGGACATCTTTTTTTGCTCACTGATATCTCGCGAAACAACCAAAATCTTAACCGGTTCTCCGCCCCCATTGATGATGGGAGAAAATGTCATATTGCACCACTCGCGATTCGCTCGCCCCACCAAGCCTTCCACTTGCTTGTGTCTTATATCAAATGAAGTTGTTTTACCCATCAAAGCTCTCGCCAACGCTTCTTTCACTTTAGGTACGAACTCATCCTCAATTGTCGCCAAGTAATTCCAGTTTTTCGTTTCTTCAACCGTCTTAAAGCCATGCTCCAACAAACCACCCTTGCTTAGATGTAGTAGTTTTCCATCACGATCCAACACCTTAATACAATCGGGTGAGGATTCCGATAAACAACGGTATTTTTCTTCAGATCCCTTATATTGAGACACTAACGCCTGGAGGTCCTTGGCGGTTTGATTGATTCCCTCGCCCACTTTGGAGATAACATCATGACCAACAATTCTGACTCGCGCTCCAAAATTTCCACCTCCAATATCTTCAATTACGGATAAATTACGACCTATCCTACCCGTCAGCCTACGGCTAAAAAAAATGGAAAGAATTATTGAAAAAAGCGCGATCATCCCTGTTAACGCATAAAAATAAAGCATTAAAGCTCTTAAATCTGCCAACGCTTCATTTTTATTAATTTCGCTTACAAGCACCAAAGATCGATTCAAAACGCATCTCGAGGATCCCAGAACAGTCTCACCTAAATTATTTTGATATTCACCAACAAAGCCTTCGGATTCTTCTAAACATTTTCGCACAGGATCCGTATTGATTATTTCTTCGGAAGGCGCAGAACCGAACCCACCTGTTTGCGCTACCACCAGTTTATCTTGGTTAATCAAATAGATTTTTAGAGATGGTTCTGTATTAAAAATAGAATCAAAATTACTGAGAATAGATTTTGTTCCTGCGGAAAGAATAATATCAAGATATTCACCAGAAATATGGTTGACGAGCACCCCGATTGCTTTTCCGGATTTCATTGAAATAATAGGGACGCTAAAATTTGCCATAGAGCTGATGGGATATCCGGGGCCTTCTTCCCTTATGATTTTGTTCTCAAAGACCTTGGCATATTCCGCCATTCTAACTTCGCTAAACCTGTATTCTTCTTCCAGTTCGTCGTCATCCGGCTCTCGAAAACCCACTCGTTCATCGGCCGATGATATTATAACTTCGCCATCAAGCGAAAACACATCGGTTAGTACAACCGACTTGTCCAACACTTGCTTATTTTCGCGAATATACGCTCCAAGCGCGTATGCTCGTTTTGCATCTGTGGATTCAATAATCGCCTCGGTTTCCGAACGAATCATTCCATCCGACGACCAGTCGGCAGTTCGTATGCTTTTTTCACTTAAAAAATATTCAACATTATTTTCAATCAATTCTGAAATTGATCTTAAATAATTTAAATGATCATCAATATAAACCTGCTCTCCCTTGTCGGACACAACTTTAGTGATAACAACGGTCGGCAAAACAGAAATCAGAAAAAAAATAATATTAATTTTTGCAGAAGAGACATAAACACATACGCGTGGACAAATCCACAATTATAATTAAATTTTTATATCAATTAATTATACCACAAATAACTAGGGCACGCTAAACCGTAAAACACTCTTCGCTCCATTCATTTCAAAAGTATTACTACAATATAATACTCTCCACCTCTTCCTCCTTCTTCTCCGGCAAAATGTACATATCATTTCTATACTGATCCTCCCCCACAAATTCGGCTTCGCGCCTGAATATCTTTTCAATTGATTCGCAAGCCCAACAGCCATCGCCTTTGGGACACTTGAATCTGGCGATTTGCCGAGCTAATTTTATCTGACGAGCGATATCCAGAATTTTCGCGCGCGCTTCTTCTAAATCCGGTAATTTCTTTTCGGTCAAATCATTGTCGCTATTCAAATACCAATAGCTGGCCTTGGACACCTTGCGCTTTTGACAATTATGCACTAGCAAATGATAAATCGGTAATTGCAGAGAATTCGGATCTTCTTCCGATTTTCCGGTTTTAAAATCAATGATATGAACGCTATCGGTCTCCGACAAATATTCCAACCAGTCAACCTTCCCGCATAAAATGATATTATCTTCCTCGGACAGCCAAAACTGTGGCAAATCGGTCTGAATCTTCACTGCCAAGCCGGCTATCGGCCCTTGGTTATTCATCACTCTTCTCAACATTTCTTGGCCTCTTTGTTTTGCTTTCCATTCCGTGTCTTCATCGAGAAACCCACCCTTTTTACCCTTGACTTTTTCCCAAGCTTTATCAAATTTTGTAATTAATGATTCGGAAAACCGTCTGTCCTTCGGCAAAACAGACAGTGATTCCAAAACCTCATGCACACTTTGTCCCAAAGCCAAAGCCGGGCTCACAAGCTTAATCTTGTGGCCTGTTTTTGGATCCTTGTATACATTTTTTAAATAGTATGCTCGTGGACACTTAAGAAAATCGGAGATTGAAGTGTGCGAAACCCACACTGCGGAGTACTTATCAGGCATATTAAAAAAAATTAAAAATCATAAATCAGCCCTTCCGTTACAACCTGCGCATTCACATCCAAGCCGTCTTTTATCGCCACAGCCAAACCACTTGACGCATCAGGTTCACCGTGATTTAGAAAAATATTTTTCGGCATATTTTTGGGTTCACCAATCCACCGCACCAATTTTTTCTGATCGGCATGCGCGGACAAAGCACCGATAGCACGCACTTGGCATCGCACCGGAATTCTTTCGCCAAAAATTTTCACATATGGAGCCCCATTCAAAATTTGTCTTCCAACCGTTCCCTCCGCCTGATAACCGACAATCAACAAGGTATTTGACTTTTCCGGCAGATAACGCATGGCGTGATGTTGTATACGACCGCCGTTCATCATACCCGAACCGGCGATAATGATTTTTGGGCCGTGAATGGAATTTATTTGCTTGGACTCTTCTCTGGTTTCGCACATTTTGAGGCCGGGGAATCTGAACATGTCGTCCCCTTCCTTAAAAATGCGCGAGGCGATTTCATCATAATATTTCGGATATTTTCTGTAAACGGTTGTCGCCCTGATTGCCAACGGACTATCCAAAAAAATCGGGATACGTGGCAAAAGTTTCTTGCGGTCAATCAATTCATGCAGTTCGTATAACAATTCTTGCGTCCTTTCCAAAGAAAAGGCCGGGATCATCAAAACACCGCCGGCTTTCACCGCTTCCGAGACTTCGCCTAAAATTATCTGCTCTCGCATCTTGGTTGTCTCATGTACACGATTACCATAAGTGGATTCGCAAACGAGAGCATCCAGATTATCAGGCAAACTGTCCGTCTCGCGCAATATTGGAACATTGGTATTGCCAACATCGCCGGAAAAAACAATTTTCTTACCTTCAGCCTGAATTTCAATAAAGGCGGATCCAAAAATATGGCCCGCATCATAAAATTTAATTTTCACGCCATCTAAATGATCCGGAGCAATCTCTTCATAATATTCCACTTTTTTAAATTGTTGCTCCACATTGGCCACATCCGAAATGTCGTATAAAATTGGCGTGCCGTATTTTCTGTTATTTTCCGTCATCACCGCGTGCGCGTCTTCCATTATATATTGCGCCAAATCAACAGTGGCCGGGTTGGCATAAAAACGTCCTTCATATCCGCCTTTTGACAAAAGAGGCAAGCGCCCCACATGATCCAAGTGAGCGTGTGTCACTAAAACCGCCGACAATTCTTTGGGGTCAAACGGCAAAGGGTCTTGATTTCTGTCCTCGTTAAAATGTGAACCCTGAAACATGCCACAATCCAACAAAATCTTTTTTCCGTTGGTTTCTACAAGCGAACATGAGCCGGTTACCTGCCCGGCACCGCCAAAAAATGAGATTTTCATAGTACTTTGATAATTTTTGCTAACCAAACATGAGTGTCTGGCGGTATTCTACCCCAAAACTAT
This sequence comes from Patescibacteria group bacterium, assembly GCA_018812905.1. Classification (GTDB taxonomy): domain Bacteria; phylum Patescibacteriota; class Patescibacteriia; order Magasanikbacterales; family GWA2-37-8; genus JAHJCN01. The sequence continues at coordinate 6,857 of JAHJCN010000106.1, read as the reverse complement.
CCCCTACACAAGCACGTTTTTTTATGCTAATATATGACTGTCGTTATGAATGAAACGAGGGGCCATTGCTCAGTGTGAAATTATTCCCACCAAAGATGGCCATGCGCTTCGCTCAGAATGACAATTAGAAATTATGCGACGACCAGTCATAGACAACGTAGAAATTGTTGAACCGCCACTCGAAGAGCTGACAAAGGAAAAATCGGGTCTAAAAGGCGCCTGTTTTTTGGGATGCTTGTTTTTGTTATTGATTTTTATTGCGATTATCGTGTTTATTCGCGTCTATTCCGGTCCCGGACCCAAAACATTTAGCCAAGTTCCGGAAAATTTCCCCAAAGACATTCCGGTTTATGATCCGGATAACATAGAAAAAGTTACATATGTATCGGGAAAATACAAAAGCAGAAACGTGGAACTGGCCGCTTTGGCTCCTAAACTTTTGCTTTCTCCATTGCTCATCGCCCTAAACAAAGACACTAGCGGTATGGACGCCACCACCACGCGCTCGGAAAATTTTAAAAACATTGTCAAGATTGTGATGACCCCGGTGGGAGACCATAAGGATACATTGCAAATTGAATGGCGAAACATTGACGCCGAGCCGAGCTTTGTCGCCTCCTACTACACAAACGAGTTAAAGAAGAAAAATTTTGTTGTGACGCAAATAATCAATAGCTACACGGAAATAAAATTTTCTTTTGAACGCAAAGACGGCATAACCGGAACGATGCTGGTGCAGGGTGACGAAGAAAACAAGCCAGGAACGGACTACGCTCTTCTCACCGTAAATTTGGGAGAGCCGATTGAAGTAGCTGAAAGCCCCTCAATGCAGGAAATTACCACCGGCACTCCGCAACAATAATTCTGTGTTAAAAATATTAAGTTCACAATCCAGAACTATCACTGGCGCCGCGATTATAATCGCCGGCGCTACTTTGATTAACAAATTTGTCGGCATCGCGCGCGACCGTACCATCGCGCACTATTTTGGAGCTGGGCCTGTGACCGATGCCTATTACGCAGCATTCAAAATTCCGGACTTAATATATAATTTGTTGGTAGTTGGAGCGCTCACCGCGGGATTTATTCCCATTTTCACAAAATTATTTTACGCCGGTGAAAACAAAAATCCCGCGTGGAAAATGGCAAACAACATACTGAATATTTTGGGACTTGCGCTACTGTTTTTCTGCGCCATCGGCATCGCGGCGGCTCCTTGGATATCCCGCCTCATTGCGCCAGGGTTTCTTGCGGAGAACATGCCTTTGGTCGTATCTTTTTCACGAATTTTATTCCTATCCCCCATTTTTTTGGGCGCCTCCATGGTGATGGGCGGTGTTTTGCAGTCCCTGCGTCAGTTTGTATTGTATTCAATAGCTCCGATATTCTATAATCTGGGAATTATTTTTGGAGCGGTGGTTATTGTGCCGTTTGTCGGTCCCATCGGACTGGCTATTGGCGTGGTGCTTGGCGCGTTCATGCATTTTATTCTTCAATTTTTCGGCGCTTGGCACGCGGGCTATCGCTGGCGTTGGGTATTAAATTTTAAAGATAAAGCCGCGCTTGAGGTGGGAAGACTTATGGTGCCGCGCAGTTTGGGATTGGCTGTTTCACAAACCCATACCATTATCACAACCGTACTTGCCTCTCTGTTGCCTATTGGTTCGGTTGCCGCCTACAGCTTCGCGGATAATCTTCATTATGTTCCAATCGGAATTATTGGCGTTTCTTTTGCCATGGCAATATTTCCCGTTCTCTCTTTGAATGTCGCGCAAAATAATTTGGGAGATTTCAAGAAAAATTTGAGCGCGGGCATTCGTCAAATAATTTTTTTAATCACACCGTGTATTATCATTTTTTTGCTCCTGCGCGCGCAAATTGTACGCGTGGTTTTCGGCTCTGGCGCATTCGATTGGACGGCGACAATCACCACTGCCAATGCCTTGGCTTTTTTTGCTTTAGGCATGCTGGCCGATTCTTTGATTCCATTGCTGGCTCGCGCTTTTTTTGCTTTATCCGACACAAAAACACCTCTTTTTACCGGTCTTTTGGGCTCTCTGGCCAGCATTATTTCCGCCCTTCTCTTGATGCGGCCACTTGGCGTGGCCGGACTCGCTCTGGCCGGTGTAGTTGGCGGAGCCGTGGCGTTGTCATTGTTGACAATTTTTATGAGAAAAAAGATCGGCTCATTTGCGGACGAAAATATTATTCCAACGATATACAAAATTGCCATCGCCGGCCTGGGAATGGCCGCTATGGTACAAATCATGAAATACCCATTGGCCAAAATTTTTGATCAGAATTATTTCTGGGGTATATTCGGCCAAGGTTTTATCGCAGGCTTGGCGGGTCTTTCAATTTATGCGATTTTATGCTATATAATGAAGTTGCAGGAGCTTAGCCAAATCATGTCAAGCTTGCGCAAAAAATGGCTTCGTCTGCGCAATGTCCAAAGCACGGAAATTATTGAAACCAAGGAGTAATAATATCACGATATATGAATGATCGTATTAGAAATTTTTGCATTATTGCCCACATTGATCACGGCAAATCCACACTGGCTGATCGTTTTTTGGAATTCACCAACACCGTTTCGAAACGCGATATGAAAAACCAACTGCTTGATTCCATGGATCTAGAACGCGAACGTGGCATTACAATCAAGCTCACGCCGGTTCGGATGGAGTATTCTCCAAAATCCAAAATTCAAAATCTCAAATCCCAAACAAATGACAATAATTTAAATCCGAAATTTATATTGAATCTGATAGACACTCCCGGACATGTTGACTTCAGTTATGAGGTTTCCCGCTCTTTAGCAGCCGTTGAGGGCGCAGTTCTTTTGGTGGATTCCACCCAAGGCGTGCAGGCGCAAACTATCGGAAATTTGTATTTGGCTATCGAACAAAATTTAAAAATAATTCCGGTTATCAACAAAATTGACATGCCGATTGCGAATATAGAAAAAACCAAAGCGGAAATTATCCACCTAATCGGTTGTGATGAAAGTGATATAATTCTGGCATCCGGCAAAACAGGACAGGGCGTGGAAGAAATTTTAGAAAGAATCATTGAGAAGGTTCCCTCACCGCAGGATAACCTTGCAAAAAAATCGCGCGCTTTAATATTTGATTCGGAATACAACGAATACAAGGGAGTTGTGGCGTCAGTGCGTTTGGTGGATGGCGAGCTGAAAAAAGGCGATAAAATTTTCTTGATGACAACAAAAACGCCAGCCGAAATATTGGAGATTGGATATTACACCCCCAAATTTCAACCTGCGGAAAAAATATGTAATGGCGAAATCGGCTACGTTGTCACCGGCCTAAAAGAAGTTCGCGATTGTCGCGTGGGCGACACCATCACGCGATTGAGCGAAGACAACAAAGCCGCCGAATCATTGCCGGGCTATAAAGAAGTTAAACCAATGGTGTATGCTGGCATTTTTCCCAAAGAGGGCGATGCGTATCAAGAACTTCGCGATGCCATTGATAGATTAAAGCTTAACGATTCCGCGCTTTTTTACGAACCGGAGCATTCGCAAGCGCTTGGTTTTGGGTTTCGATGCGGTTTTTTGGGAATGTTGCATTTGGATATTTTTCAGGAACGCTTAAAACGCGAACACAACATTGAAATAATAATCACGGTTCCGAGCGTTTTATACAAAGTAACCAAATCCAATAATGAGGAAACTATCGTGCGCAGCCCCCAGGAAATGCCATTGGCCGGAACATACATCGCTGTCTCTGAACCTTGGATGGATTTGGACATAATTACCCCGAAAGATTTTGTAGGTAATATTATGGGACTGGTATCCGAACGCAAACGACGCTATATCAACACCGAATATTTAAGTTCCGGATCCGACCAACGAGCCCTGCTTCATTATCAAATTCCCCTATCCTCGCTTATCACGGATTTTTATGATAAACTAAAAACGGTTACCTCCGGTTTTGCTTCTATGAACTATGAATTTCGCGGTTACGAATCAACCGAGGTGGCAAAACTTGATATCTTTGTGGCGGATGAACTGGTTGAGGCGTTATCTTCTTTGGTCTGGCGTGAAGATGCCTATAAGGTTGGAAAGAAAATAGTGGAATCTTTAAAAGAATCTTTGCCAAAACAGCAGTTTGTGGTTAAAATTCAGGCGGCCATTGGAGGAAAAATTATTGCCGCGGAGAGATTATCCGCTTTGCGCAAAGATGTATTGGCCAAAATGTCAGGCGGAGACTACACTCGCAAGCTAAAACTCCTACAGAGACAAAAGAAAGGGAAAAAATCCATGATGAAGCATGGCAAAGTGGATATTCCGGCCGAAACCTATTTGGCAGTGCTAAAACGATAATTAAATTGAATCAAAAATATTAATTGATCTTTCTATGAAACACAAAACCGCAAAACGGCTGTGGACGGTAATTTGCATTCTTGGCATTTTCGCCATGCTTCTTTTCACATTTTTACCGGCATTTCAATAATATGCTACTTTTGCGCAGGTACCAACTGGATATCATCTTCTTCTTTTTTGCGTTGCAAATTTTTCTATGGCTTTTTTTATTTTTCCTTGAAACATTTGGTGTTAATCCGCACAAATATGAATGGATCGTGTCCGGACCGATCATCGCCATATACATTGCCTATTTGCTTAAAATTCGCGGTTCAATCAAAATTTCCGACCGCCGAAAAATAACCGCTCGGTCGCTATTTTATTGGATTGTTCTGGGCATAATTTTATTCGCGACATATTCAACTCCGGTGCCGGCCAAAGATTATTTATCAATTAATGTATTATTTATTATTTTCACCGTTCTTCTTGCCGATTCCTATTGGGATTTCAAGAAAATCAGTTTGAAAAGTTTTAATGATATTCGTGAATATAGATAATATGCCTAAAAAATGGAACATTCTCCCCTCTCCTCCGGCAATTTTTCTCAACAGTCATCCGGAACTGCCACCTTCAATCACGCGCCTTCTTTGGAACAGAAACTTGCGCACACAAGAACAGATTGATGAATTTTTAAATCCGGATTATTTCCAAGATCTACACGATCCTTTTTTGTTTAAAGACATGCCAAAAGCCTTGGATATAATCTTCAAGGCCATCGAAGATCAAAAAAATATTGTCGTGCATGGCGACTATGATGCCGACGGTGTTTGCGCCGCGGCCATTTTAATCACAGCTTTAAAAAAATTTGGCGCGAAGAACACATCGGTGTTCATTCCACATCGGGAGATTGATGGGTATGGATTGAACGCTAAAACCGTTGAATTGTTTAAAGATCAAAATATTGGCTTAATTATTACCTGTGATTGCGGAGTAAGTAATGTCGCGGAAATCAAGATGGCCAAAGAATTTGGCATGCAAGTGATTGTCACCGATCACCACTCAATCCCCGCCACAACTCCCCCGGCTGATGCCATCATCCATTCTAAAATGCCTGACGAAACATATCCGGATAAAAATATTTGCGGCGCAGCCACGGCATTCAAATTGGTTCAGGCTCTTCTTAAGAAACACAAAGAAACCAATGAGTTTTTGCCGGATGGCCAGATCCACGAGGCATTTGAAAAATGGATGCTGGATTTGGTGGCCATTGCCACCATTGGCGACATGGTGCCACTGCTTGGAGAATCGCGCACTCTGGCGCGCTACGGCATTACAGTTTTAAACAAAACAAAAAATTTAGGTTTACAGAGACTTTTAATTGCGGCAAATATTGCGGACGAAACAGGCAAGCCTAGGCGCGGTCAATATAACGCTTTCACCGTTGGATTTCAGATCGTACCAAGGTTAAATGCCGCCGGACGTATGGATCACGCCAACACCGCTTTCGCGCTTTTGGTCTCCGAAGACGAAGAAAAGGCGGCCAAACTGGCCGAGCAATTGTGCAAAAACAATACGGATCGACAAAAAATGACGGAAAAAATGGTGGATGAGGCGGTGAAACAGATTGAGGAAACAAAACAAGAAGACAATCCTTTTTTATTTGTTTTAGGCGAAGACTGGGGAATGGGTATTTTAGGCCTTATAGCCGGCCGACTCAAAGACAAATATTATAAACCGGTGATGGCAATGGGACGTGATGAAGACGAAATTTTCGGATCAGGACGAAGCATTTTGGAGTTTAACCTGATCCGCGCCATGCAAAGCGTGCCGAAAATGTTCGAAAAATTCGGCGGGCATCCACAGGCGTGTGGATTTACCCTTAAATCCCAGGACATACTGGAAGAATTTAAGGCCGAGATGATAAAAATTGCCGAAGAGGAGACACGTGGATTGGATTTAGTACCTCAAATTAACATTGACGCCGAAGTTGATTTGGATGAAGTAGATTGGAAGCTTTATGATTTACTGCAAAAATTTGAACCATTCGGGCAATGTAATGAGGAACCATCATATCTGGCTTGCGGGCTCACCATTACCGGCATAAGCCCGGTAGGTCAAGACGGCAAGCATCTGCGTTTAATGTTAAAGCACAATTCGCATGCAGTGCGAAAAACCATTGGGTTTGGACTTGGCGATCCGGCGCGCCACCCGGACAATTGGCGCGACACTTTAAAAATCGGAGATAAAATTGACATGGTGTTTTCCATCAGTGTGAACGAATGGAATGGAAACAGAGAATTGGAAATGAGCATCGAATATATCAAAAAAACCACCTAACGGAGGTTTTTTTGGTAATTTCGCAATTTCATTTTTTCTTAATTTCCTTCTCCAACTCAACCCACTTTTTCTTCAAGGCCTTCACCAGCATAGCCTTCATGTCGGCGGCCATTTCTTTCTTGGCCGTGTATTCTTCCACCGCGCGATCAACAAGAGCTTCATACATTTCTTTGGTCGGACCTTCCAATTGTTTAAT
>JAHJCN010000105.1 GCA_018812905.1 Patescibacteria group bacterium | reverse complement strand
CTGATCACCGGAAAAATTAATTCCCTGTCTAAATCATAATAAATTCTATCAGAATATGTAATAACACAAGGATGGTGACCTTTCTTTACGAATTCTTCGGCCAAACTTGATATGTAACATGCCGGACCGCCAATTTCCGGTTCGAATATCCCAGTGGCTATCAATATTTTCATATTCTTATTACTTCCTGTTCAAAATAACCCGGGCATCCCCTACAGACCTTCGGCATTCCGTCTTTTAAATCGCTTCTAAATTTCTGATATGCGGGATTATTTATTATCTCTTTCACTGGCTCCGTTGATAAATTACCAAAATTGATAACCCGAGGATCGCAACCCTGCATGCAACATGGCGCAACGAACCCATCACATGTCACATATAGAGAACGCCACGGCCAATCACATTTTTTCCCGCTATTTTTAATGGTATTTATCTCCACTTTTACAACACTCTTTTGCGCCTTTATTCCTTCAATTAACGAACTTAAATCAGTCGAGGAGGTATTTTTAATTCCAGAAATGCTATCGCTAAAGTTAGCATAACCCCAATTATGTAAATTTTGCAACACCGCTCGCTTTATACCAATTTCCTCTGCAAATTTAACAACGTCGGGAATTTGGTTAATATTACTTTTCATTATCAATATCCAAAAATTTGTATCCGGCTGTCCATCTCCCTTTAAACGCATGAAATTTATTATATTATCCCGCACTTCCTCAAATATCGCTCCATTCCTTATCTGCTCATAAATTGTTTTGTCCACCGAATCAATCGAGATATACATCCAATCCAAACCGCTGTTAACAAGCTTAGCAGATAGCGGCTCTTTCAAAAGTGTAGCGTTGGTCGTAAAACCGATGCGTATGCCCCTCTTCTTCGCTTCCGCAATCATCAAAAATAAATCAGGATTGAGCAAAGGCTCGCCCAAACCTTGCAAAGTCAAATTTTTCAGGTAAGGAAACTGATCCAGTATTTCTTTAAAATGAACAAAATCCAACATTTTTTTATCCACCTGACCAAGTGCGTGCTCACACATTTTACAGCGCAAATTACAACATGTTGTCAATTCCAATTGAATTGAAATTGGATTGGCACATATCTCATTCGGTTGTTTAGATAAATCTAATTGATATTTTATTAAATTACTCAAACCATTGAAGCCATGGTCGCTGATTATTCTTGTTATCAATTTTGCTTTATCAATTTGCTTCATAAATAGATTATTTAGAAAAATAAATTATCCTCTCATTCACGACTATTCTCCCAACGATTACAAATACAAATCATTAATCTTCCGCGCCAAAGAACTCCAACAATACTCTTCTTCCAACATTCTAAAAGAATTTTGTTTAATTATGGCATAAAGTTGTGCATCGGACAACAGCTTCGCGCATTTATCGGCCAGATCCTCTGGTTTGCCTGGTTTACATATCAAACCGGTCTCGCCATCTTTTAAAAAATCCACAATCCCGCCAACCGGAGTGCCGATAACCGGGACGCCACAAGCCATGGCTTCCAAGAAAACAATCCCAAAGCCCTCGGCCAATGATGGCCGAACAAAAATATCGGAAGCGGCAACAAATTTTCCCGCGTCTTCATGCATAATTTGACCCAAAAAATGCACTTTTTCTTTTATTCCCAGCTCTTCAACCATCTTTTCCAATCGCCCACGCTCTTGGCCATCTCCAAGAATCGCGCATTCAACATCAAAACCCATGTCCTTCAAAATTTTTACAGCTTGCACCAAGTCATGCGTGCCGTTTTTTTCCTGCAAACGCGAAACGCAACTTATTAAATATTTTGATTTCACGCCGATTTCTTTTCGCACTTGCGCTTTTAAGGAACCGTCAATCGGTTTGAATATTTTTGTCTCCACCCCGTTTGGAATCATGACAGCGTCGCCTCTGCCCTGCCGCCCAAAATGCGCGCATAAATCTTGGCTCACCGCGTGGCAAATTTTGGCATTTTTATAGACCTGCCTTTCCACCCAAGCCTGCAATCGCACAATCAAATTGCTTTTTATTTCCGAATGATATATATTAAAATCGGCCGACTGAATAGTGATAATATATGGGACTTTGGTAAAAATATTCAATATCCAACAAATTATTCCGCTAAAAAAACCTTGGGCATGCAGAAGCTGAATTTTTTCTTGTCGAATAATTCTCCACGACTGCCACATCAAAACGGGCAACATGGTGAAAATATAAAAATAAGAGCTGTAGGAATAATCTTGGAGCTCAAAAAGAGAAGCTGTTCGCAAAATAGTAAGCCTTTCTTTTTTTTCAATAGCCGGCCTACCCTTAACCTTGCCGGTAAGCATCCAAATATCCTGCGTGCTTCTTAGTTCTTCACAAATATTTTCAATAAAAACTTCAAAACCTCCGATAACGGGAGGATAGTGTAAAACAGGCATTAATATTTTCATAATATGTATTTTATCCAGCCGACATTAAAATTTAGAGAGTTTCTGGGTTCTTTTTTTGTCGGCGGTTCGGAAAAAGAATTGTCTGAAAAATTATCGAATTATTTTCCAAATCGGGAAATATTTTTCACAGATTCCGGCCGATCGGCTCTTGCTCTGATTATTGAAAAACTTGGTCTGAAAAACTCAACTATGGCTGTGCCTGCGTATATTTGCAATGTTTTGAAACCGATATTTGATCATTATGGAATCCGACTGGTTTTTTTGGACATTGACCCGGAAACATTTCAGCCGAATTTGAACGAATACCGCTCAAAGATTACCGATGAGGTTAAAGCAATCTTGATCTGCCCAACCTATGGCTTTCCCGTTCCTAATGAAACGGCGGATTATCTTAAGTTAGCCAAAAGAATCATCATTGCCGATTGCGCGCAGTGTATGAATTTTAACTTTTTAAAGGAAAAAAGTCAAGAAAACTCATTTAACGCTTTTTATTATAGTTTACCCAAAATTTCACCCGCTCCGGATGGCGGTGTGGCCATCATTGCCAACACAACACAATCAACACAAAACTTTCCAAGATCATCCTTTTCTCTTGGTTTTCTCAAAAATCTTCTCAAATCCTGTGGCATTTTAAATTTTTTTATCCAAAAGACAAGAGATCTGCTAAATTTAAATAATGTCGGAAATTTGCGCTGGAAAAACATTACCGCGCCCCACCAAATAAGCATTAAAATTTTCTCGAATTATCTTCAAAAAATATTGGAAAAAAAATCCACCTCATTTTGTGTTCCTATATTATGCATAGCAAATAGAGATGGGATTTTGAAGAAAATCAGAAAAAACAATATATTCGCGGAAATTATTTGGTCTGATCCTTTAGTTTTTTCCTACCCCTACAATCGGCATTGCCCAAACACCGATAAACTCGCGCGCCAGATTATTTGTCTGCCCAATATGCCGGAAAATGAAATAAATAAAATTAAAATAATTTTAAAACAATCTTCTCCATAACAATCTGCTTAAAGAAGGCAATATTTTTATTGGAATATATTTCCATAATGATCGCAGTATATTTTCTTTGTGTCGCGCTTCATCCTGACTACCAATTGAATAAATCGGAAAAGCCGTTGTTCCCCATCCTTTTTTAAATATCTGCAATCCGGTTTCAGGTTTTGTCCCTCCAAAATCCAAATACCTAATGTTTTCCTTAACACAATTTTGGATTTCATACCACAGCATAGCGTGGGAAGCTTTCCCTTGCCTACCGCTGTCATTTGTGGCATTAAGATAGTAATGACGCAGACTGTTGGAACCCGCGAACAATGAAAAGCCGACAATGTTTTCGGCTTTTTTTGATATTAATATTTTTACTTCCGGCGATCTCAAAAAAAGTTTAAAAAAAGAAAAAGGTAATAATAAATTTTTCTTTTGCCTGATATTCAGAGCATATAACTCATATATTTTTTTAAGGTCGCGAGCGGAATCACATACGGAAACCGCCACATTGGAAGCTTCAATCTCTTGTTTTAAGGATTTCCTAAAATTTCCATAGACCGCATCCGCATTTCCATCAAATTCCAGAATATAATCAACCAAAACAGGCGGTTGCTCGGAAAATATTGGGCAATAAAATGAATTTATCAAAATATTTGAATCCTTTCCGAAAAAATCAAAAAAATCTTTTTTAAATTCACCAAGATTCAATTCATTTCCTCGCTGAAGCGCGAAAATTCCTCCAATATCCGCGAAAGGAATAGAAAAATATTTATTATTTTTTTTAATCAAGGCAATGATGTGGCTGTCACGATAGACAAAATGTGACATTTGAGAAACACCGAAGAGATCTATTGCTTTCATTTCCCAATCTTTTTCCAAAAAAAAACTGGGGCGCAACACGCTTTGAACAACTTCATACCACTCTTCATTGTCTGAAATTTCTCTAAACTTTACATTTAAATCGTTCATAAATTTTCCTGCCGGACAAAAAAATATATCCATGTTTTTTTAGATGTCCGCATATAATTTCAAGCGCATTTACAAAACTTTGTCCGCCTTTTGGTGTCCGTTCCCACAAATCCCAACTATGAAAACTAAGACTCAAAAAATTTGGCTTAAAAATTTTCATCCAATTTACAAAAAAATTCGCACCCAATTCGCGAATCCATTTTCCCTGCAATTGTACGCCAAATAATAATGGATTCAAAGGAATTTCCATAATTTTTCCGTCTCCTTTGCTTAAATAATTATTTGCATCCGGATAATATGGAGAGCGAGGCGCGGGTCCGGGATAGCCGATGTATTTCTTAAACAAAGGGTAGCGAGAAATGACGCTGGAATCGAACAAAAAGCCCTTCTTTTCCAAGAGCGCAATGGCCTCATTGTCCATTGTATTTTGCACAGCTCTGAAACCTGCAGGATTTTCACCCAGCAAATTCTTAAATACTGAAACATGCTGTTCCAATTTCTCTTCTCGTTTAATTCTTTCTTGGATTTGCAAATTCACATGATCAAAAAATCCGTGGATTCCAACCTCACAACCTTCTTCAAAATATTTTCTAACAATTGATCCAAAATTCAACAAAACTTTGCCAGTGCAAAAAAAAGTTGGCTTAATTCGATTTTTTTCCAACACTGAATCCAATAATTCAAGATTCTTTATGCCTTCACAGCTTTCTATGGTGCGCCCGTTAGCCCAATCTTCCTCAGCGTCAATTGTCAAAAAACAAATTTTTTCTTCCATAGATCAAGTGACGCGTGCTTTAAAATATTCAATAGTGTATCGAAGGCCATCTTCCAACGCTATTTGGGGCTTCCAACTCAAAACTTCTCCCGCCTTTGAAATATCCGGACATCTCTGCTTGGGATCATCTATCGGCAAATCCATATAAATCAATTCGCTTTTTGAACCGGTCATGGCAATAATTTTTTCCGCCAACTCTTTAACGGAATTTTCATGCGGGTTGCCTAAATTGATTGGGCCGGCAACTTCTTTGTCTGAAGCCATCGTTTTAATTAAGCCGTCAACCAAATCGCTAACATAGCAGAAGCTTCTTGTTTGTTCTCCATTTCCGTAGATGGTAATGGGTTCGTTTTTTAATGCCTGTAAAATAAAATTAGACACCACCCGGCCGTCATTAATTGCCATTCGCGATCCATAGGTATTAAAAATGCGCACAATTTTAATTTCCACGCCATGCATGCGGTGATAGTCAAAAAAAAGCGTTTCAGCGCAGCGTTTTCCTTCATCATAGCAAGCGCGAGGTCCGATAGGATTGACATTACCGCGATATTCTTCGGTTTGCGGATGAACTTCCGGATCGCCATAGACCTCGGATGTGGATGCTTGCAGAATTCTGGCGTTATGTTTTCGCGCTAATCCGAGCATGTTGATGACGCCGATAGTGCTGGCTTTGATGGTGTGAACAGGATTGTGTTGATAGTGAATCGGGGATGCCGGACAAGCCAGATTATATATTTGTTCAATTTTCTCATCTACGAAAAGAGGATCCACAATATCATGTTTGATGAATCTAAAATTGGGATTGCTTAAAAAAGAAGATATGTTTTCTTCAGAACCGGTAAAAAGGTTGTCAACACAAAAAATTTGTGCGCCAAAGGACAACAATTTTTCGCACAAATGCGATCCGATAAACCCGGCTCCGCCCGTCACCAATATTTTTTTGCCTTTTAGCTCTTCCATAACCAAAAAACATTAAAAATAAGCCAAAATATTGCTATTTTCTTGTGAATATATTATGCTATATGAATTGCAAAAAGTCAATTGGGAGCGCATGTGATTGTGTGGGATTGCTTCGTCGCTTCACTTCTCGCAATGACATGGATGTATGAAACAAAAGAAAAAAATATTATTTGTTATCACACAAGGCGTGTGGGGCGGTGCCCAGCGCTATGTTTTTGATTTGGCGACGGGTTTGGGCGCGAAAGATTGGGAGGTTTTTGTTGCTGTGGGAGAGCCGAGTGGGAGGAGGGATTTACAGGAAAAGCTTGTTGCGTGTAACGCGCAACGTGTAACGTGTAACGTGAAAGTTGTTGATTTAAAATATTTAGTAAGAGAAATTTCACCTTGGCATGATTTGTTGGCTGTGTTTGAACTAAAAAAATTGTATCGAGATATCAAACCGGATGTTGTGCATTTAAACAGCTCGAAGGCTGGTATTATTGGATCCATCGCCAAATTATTTACAGGTTACACGTTACACGTTACACGTCGTGCGTTTCACGCCACGCTCGCATACACGGTGCATGGTTGGGTTTTTAACGAGCCTCTCCCCTCTTGGAAAATAACTTTGTATGTTTGGCTGGAGAAGATGACGGCAAAATTGAAGGATAAAATTATTGTTTTGTCTCCGCAGGATTTTGAGGCGGGAAAAAATGCAGGTATTCCGGAAGGTAAAATGGTGATTGTGCCTCTGGGGATTATAATGCCGGAGAAAATTTTAACGAAGGATGAGGCAAGGGGAAAGATTAAAGCATTAAGGGATTCCTCGGCTACGTTTTTCTCCGCTCGGAATGACAATGAGGGAGGAAGTGATGGGATTGCTTCGTCGCCCGCCTTGCGGGCTCCTCGCAATGACATTTGGGTTGGGGCAATTGCAAATTTGTATAAGACCAAGGGGTTGGATGTGTTGGTGGAGGCGATTCATCGGATTCCGGATCAAGTCCGGAATGACAAACGAATATGTTGCTTTATCATTGGCGAAGGACCGGAAAGGAATAGCTTGGAAAATTTGATCAAAGAATATAATTTACAGAATGTTGTGCATTTGGTTGGCTGTATTGAAAATGCTTCAGAACTTTTACCTGCTTTTGATTTGTTTATGCTCCCCTCTCGCAAAGAAGGATTGCCTTATGTAATTTTGGAAGCAATGTCGCAAAATATTCCTATTATTTCCACCAACGTCGGAGGTATTCCCTCGCTTGTTGAAGATAAAAAAACCGGCCTTTTGGTTGATCCGGAAAGGCCGGATTTACTCTCGGAAACAATTCTTTACGCGTTGGACAGCACCGAAGAGGTGGCGCGATTTTCCACTAATTCTCTCTCAAAAATTTCCGAGTATTCAATCGGTGCTATGGTTAAAAAGACTGTTGATTCGTGCTATCTGCAAGTTTGACAGAGATCCTGAAACAAGTTCAGGATGACGGGTGATAACACAAAATATACGTAGCGGAAATACTTCGTCGGCATGCCTTGACAAGATTCCCCACAATAACCAGCTATTTTTTCATATCAGTCGGCGTTGAAGTAGCTAGGATGGCATCAACAACTCTCTGCCCATTCGCGTCAAAAACAATGTTATTTTCCTCAGCCAGGGCAATTATTTCTCTGGCTTTTTTGTTATCGCCCATTGATTGATACGTAAAAGCCAAACGCCAATAGCTTTCGGCAATTTTTGGATTATCGCTCATCGCCTGTTCCAATAATCTAATCGCTTCTTCCGGTTTGCCTAGTTGTAATTTGATACTGGATAAACTATATAAAATCTGTTGGCGTCTTGGAGATTGAATAAGGGCGTTTTCCAAAAGATTTTCAGCTTCAACGATATATTTCGGATCATTATTTATCATGGCGCTTGTCTGATCAAGCTGAGCCATGGTTAGTTGATTGCGAATATCAAACGGATGCAGGTCAAGATTTTTTTGCAATCCGGGATAGATCACTCCCATTATAGCATTCGCTCTTTCCTTGCCCAATTGCTGATAATAACTGCCAAGAATTTGAGCGCCCACGCGAGCTAGATCGCTTCGTATATCATCAATATGAGGTGAGTTAAAAGCTAGCGCGTCACGCGCCTTGCCAATACCAAGAATGGGATTGGAACTAAAATCTCGCAATGCATCCAAGGTCATCATATTCGCACGCGCCGGTTGAATATTGGTGATAAAAATTAAAATGAATACCACAAAACCTACTGCACCAACGGTTCCCCATCCAATTTGCTTGTCGGCTCGGGTGGTCTCTTTTCCTTTTTCTTCAGGCACTTCCAACTGATTAACAATCATTTTATTTATAAAAGACAACCAAACCATGAAATACAAATAGGACGTGGGGTTTTCAAATACCGTAACATTTTGCACCAAATGCGCTATCAAAAATGCCGAACCGAACACAAATACATGCTTGTTTAAACCGTTCTTCTTGTATGAAACAAACAATGTGAGGATGCCAAGACCAAATATTGATAGGTATATTAAAAGACCAAAAACACCTTGCACGCACAATGTGTTCATTATAATATTATGCGCGTTATCAAACCATGTTTCGCCATACGTGTATTCCAAAGATCTTGGATTGTAATATTTATTAAACGCATAGAAAAAATTGTTTGGACCCCAGCCAAAAACCGGCCGTTCTTTCCAGCTTTCAACTGCAATAACCCATGCGATCATACGCGGACCGGAAGTCAGCTCGGCTCTGGTGGTATTCAAGATGCGACTTAAAGCCGGAATACTCTTAATGAATGCCGATTGCCGGATAGAAAATAACATCCCCGCCATCAAAATCGCCAATAATATCACCCCGCCCAAGGCCATTCTTGTTTTTTTGTGTTCTTTCAGAACAACAATATATCCAACCAGTGCAACGCCAATGCCGGCCATAAACCCCAAGAGCGCGCCACGGGATCCGCCGAAAAATAAACCTAAAAATCCGGCTACGCCAGAAAGCGCGTACATGATTTTCCAATTTCTGGATTTTTCCCGCGCGAAAAGCAAAGCTGAAGCAAAAATTATAAACAAACCGTATCCGCTAACATAGATGGAATTGCCCAATGTGCTGGCCGTGCGGTTTGAACCTTGGTTAAGTAAAAAATTTGGATCGCTGATTTGCAAAAGACAAATCAGCATCACGATGGAACCGGCAAACAGAAAAATTTGAAAGAGCAAACGCCATTCGGTCCAAGTTTTGAAAATGGCTGTACCGATGAAATAATACAGAACATAATGTGTGATGGTGAAAAGGCCGAGCATGCGTTCGTGATTGTCCCAAAAACTGTGATAGGGATCAATTCCAAAAAAAGTTGACAACGCAAAACTGAATAAAAATAATGCTAAAACAACATTCAATGGAGTAAATTTCGGCTTGTATTCCTGCCAATTTATATATAAAAGAAGACCATAACAGCCGAGCATGACTAGAACCAGCGAACGGAATAATAAAATTTTAGGAACGATGAAGGGAAAAATGAATGACGAAGGCACCACAACAAGTGGCACGAAAAAAGTGAGATAGAATGCTATCTTGGCGACTTTCTCTATATTTTGACGCATAGTATTTTTAGTATTAAACAATTTGTCATTGCGAGGAGCGAGGTGACGCCTACCCACCTTTGGTGGGAAGCAATCCTATTCATCGAAGAGATTGCTTCGTCGCCTGCAGGCTCCTCGCAATGACAGTAAAGAAGAGATTGCTTCGTCGCCTGTAGGCTCCTCGCAATGACAGCAAAAATGACACTGAATTGATTATACTAAACACCGAAGAAAAAGACAAACTGCTTACTCTTCAAAATCACTTTGTTGTAATTTTGATTGACGTAAAATAGATCGACATGTTCCAAATGGTAACATGAAATGCTGTGGATAATAAGCTACCCTCAATTGGGCCGTGTGAAACGGCCGAATAGTTGGGTGCCCCTGCGTTCGTGCGCAAGCAGAGGCTCCCCTTGTCCACCAGTCCTCCCAGGCTGGCGGGTGTTTTACGACATCGCACGGTGTCGTGAGTTAGGGACGGATACAGCCGGGCTCATCGGTATCATAGTCGCAATCGTCGTCGATACCGTTGCCGCACAACTCTTCAGTGGGCTCACCCGGAACACACTGCGTCGGTGCACCGTTGACGCAGGCGACATATACATCGCGAAAGCAGGCTCCAGCTCCACATTGATTGTGGTATCGCATGAAGTCTTCATCGTTGACGCCGTCGCAGTCGTCATCAACCCCATCGCAGGTTCGGTCATCTCCCGCGATTGGGTTTCCGGCGTGACATGGAGTGACTACGCCGTTGACGCATGTTGAGGGAGTGTTCCGAGTATGACAGAGACCGACCCCACATGATGCGTCGGTCACATAATCTTCGTCCGTCTGCCCGTCACAATCGTTATCTTTACCATCGCAGGCGAGCGTTTCCTCGCCCAAGGTGGAACAATCACTCCAAGCGCCACCTGCGAGACAGGTCTCCACACCCAGCTGGCATTCGCCAAGCTGGTTGGTGCAAGCGCGAGTACTGTCGACGACACAGCAGTCTTCGTCGTTAATGCCGTCACAGTCGTCATCAACCCCGTCGCAAGTCGCGTCATCTTCCGCCGGATTTCCCGGTATGCAGGTGGCGTCTTCGTGCCCACCGACGCATGAGGTTGCGACAGAGCGAACACAGGCACCGATGCCACAGTTGATCTGACGAGTAGCGTAGCCCTCATCGATCTGATCGTTGCAATCATCGTCCACGCCGTTGCAGGTTATATCGTTCTCGGCCGGATTGCCGGGAGTGCAGACTTGTTCTTGTCCCCCCACACAGGCCTGCACCGACCTTCTGCAGGCGCCAATCCCACAGGTCTTGTTCCCCAGACCCTCGTCAGTCTGGTTATCG
>JAHJCN010000104.1 GCA_018812905.1 Patescibacteria group bacterium | reverse complement strand
ATTAAACAGATTTGCATTTAAAATTGAAGTATTGGAAATTCAATGAAAATTGTAAAATTAAAAATTGAAAATTATTTTATTTATGCACAAAATTTCTAAATTAGAAAACGGCTTGTCTTTCATTACTATACCACTGAAAGGCACCAAAGCCACCACTGTTTTGGTTATGTTGCCAATCGGTTCGCGTTTTGAAGACAGAAAGATATCCGGTATTTCGCATTTTGTGGAGCACATGATGTTTAAAGGCACGCCCAAGCGCCCGACCGCCATGGATATTTCGCGCACGCTGGATGCCGCGGGAGCCGACTTCAACGCGTTCACCGCCAAGGAATATACGGGATATTACGTGAAAATTGATAGTTCCAGACAAGAATTGGCCTATGAGCTGATCGCCGACATGGTTTTTAACTCCAAAATGGAGGAGGCGGAATTTGAAAGAGAAAAAGGCGTAATTGTGGAAGAGCTTCGCATGTATGAAGACAATCCCACCATGCACATCAGCCTGCTGTTTGATAGTCTGCTTTTCGGCGATTGTCCGCTCGGATGGGATGAGGGTGGAAGCAAGGATTCCGTGCAGGCCTTGACCCGCGACGAGCTTTATCAGTTCTACAAAGACGCCTACACGCCGGGAAATATGGTGCTCGTGGTAGCCGGCAACATCAATCATACAAAAATGAAAAAAACGGTGAAAGAGAATTATGCAGGACAATGGGTGGCCAAAGAAAAAATGGATAAGAAAAGTTTTGTTAAATTTGAATGGCCAAAACATAAGTTGCCTCTGGCTAAAAGAGTGGAAGTGCGAGAAAAAAAAGTTGATCAAGCGCACATTATTTTGGGTTTTCCAGGCATTGACAACAACCATCCCATGCGTCATGCCGCGGCCATCATGCTTTTCATATTGGGTGGTGGCATGAGTTCGCGTCTTTTCGTGGAAGTGCGCGAGAAACGCGGTTTGGCATACATGATCCAGTCTGCCGCCAGCTGTTTTCGCGATGCCGGTATGACGTATGTGCGCGCCGGCCTTGATCCCGCTCGCTTAAAGGGAGCATTGCAGGTAATCAAAGAAGAAATACAAAAAATTTCAGAGCATGGAGTCACGGACAGAGAATTGAAAGATGCCAAAAACAATATTTCCGGACGCATGGCCTTGTCAATGGAAGAAAGCAACGCTCAAGCCGAATGGTTTGCCAAGCAATTTTGGTTCATGAACAAAATTGAATCTCCGGATCAAATGTTGAACAAAATCAAAAAAGTGACGGCCAAACAAGTGCAGGCCGTTGCCAAACAATTATTTGATTTTGATCAAATGCGCGTGGCCGCCATCGGCCCGCTTAAAAAAGAAAATATTTTAAAAATGCTCTAATAATTGTCATTCCGGACAAGAATCCGGCGCAGGATACGCGGTGTCATTCCGGATCAGAATTCAGTGTCATTCCGGACCAAGATCCGGAATCCATCGCCCACTCAATTGTCATCCCAACCCTATTAATTCATTCGTCTCACTAAGAATGAAACAAAAAAAATATGACGCAAAACAAAACATATCTCTTCGCCAACTGGAAAATGTATTTGGATTACGACGAAAGCAACATTTTGGCCAACGCATTGGCGGAAAAGTCCAAAAAGTTTTCCGATGAAATTGAAATGACGGTTTTTCCGAGCGCTTTGTCGCTCTATCCGGTCGCACAAACTCTGTCAGACGTAAAAATTAACGTGGGTCCGCAAAACATTTACTGGGTAGACAAAGGCGGATACACCGGGGAAACCTCTGCGCAAATGTTCAAAGCCGCGGGATCGTCCCACGCCCTCATCGGCCACTCCGAACGCCGTCATCTGTTCCACGAAACCAATCATGATGTCAGGCAAAAAATTGAAGCCTCTTTAAACGCCGAACTCACGCCCGTGCTTTGCGTGGGTGAAACGGAAAAAGAAAGAGATGAGGGAAAAACCGAAGAAATTGTGGAGATTCAACTGCGTGCCACTTTGGAAGATTTGAACTGGCCAAAAGATCGCGAATTGATTGTGGCTTACGAACCGGTGTGGGCCATTGGCACGGGCAATGCCTGTGATCCGGCTGAAGCCGAAAGAATGCACGACAAAATTTTCAACTGGATCAAAGGTTTGGCTCCCGGTATTTCACCAGTCCTTTTATACGGCGGCAGTGTGCGTGGAGAAAATGTGGAAGGCTATTTGCAAATGTCGCACATCAACGGTGTTTTGGTAGGCGGGTCTTCTGCCAAGTTGGAAAGCTGGATGGAAATAATTGAAAATAGCACGCGCGCCGTTGAAAAATTATAGTTAAATTATGTTCAACATTCTTCCTCTCATCATCATTTTGTTTTGTCTGGCCGTGATCATTTTTGTTGTTGTGAAAAAATTTCCGCAAATCGCCAATCTTGATGTGGACAATTTATTGGAAGAAAAAGAATCTCGCAAGAAAAACGCCATGATTGATAAACGGGTTGATGACCAAAGCCGAAAGTTAAAAGAAGTATGGGCTCGGCGATTAGCGCCGATTGTAAAAATTTGGGGACGATTGCAATTGAGCTTTCGCATTTATTTTGGTAATATTGAGCGTTTGTGGCATCACGAAGAATCCGTAAAGATAAAAGCCAAGGTAAAAGAAATGACTCCAGAGGAAAAGGAAAAAAGAATTAAAGCGATAATTCAGGAAGCGGAAACCAATTTGCAGGCCGGAAATTTGGATAAAGCTGAAGAGCTTTTTATCTCCGCCATCAAAATTAACGTTAAGTCTGTGCCGGCCTATCGCGGTTTGGGCGAAACATATATCGCCAAGAAAACTCTGGATGAGGCGCGCCAAACATTCAAATTTGTTTTGCAATTAAACAAAGAAGATGACACCGCCATGGTGAAGTTGGCGGAGATCGCCGAAATGCAGGGGAATTGGCAAGAGGCGATTCAGTATTACGAAAAAGCCATGATCAAAAACGACTCTCTGTCTCCGCGTTTCTATCATTTGGCGGAATTGCTTTTGAAGATTAAGCAACCGGAAATAGCCCGCGAAGCAATCGTACAAGCAGTGGAATTAGAGCCAAAAAATCCCAAATACCTTGACTTATTGCTTGAAATTGCTATAATATGCGGCGACAAGAAGTTGTCTCAAGAAGGCCTCAACGAACTGCGTTTGGTGAATCCGGAGAACCAAAAATTGGATGAATTCAGAATGCGCATAGCGCAAATGCAATAACGCCGCCTTAGCTCAGTGGTAGAGCAACACTTTTGTAAAGTGAAGGTCCTGGGTTCAAATCCCTGAGGCGGCTCGGGAAGAAGTTTGAAAAAGTGAGAAAATTTATAATGGGCAGGTACCAAAGTGGCCAACTGGGGCAGACTGTAAATCTGCTGGCTCCGCCTTCCAAGGTTCGAATCCTTGCCTGCCCACTAAACTGAATTTATTTCCGTTATGCTATTTGACAATCATCATATCCACTAGGAGTTGGTTTGCTAATTACATATTTATATGATAAAATATAGATATGTATATCCCATCAAAAAAAGAATTGGAGAAATTGTATTTGAAGCAAGGCAAATCCACTCAAGAAATTGCCCGTCTATTTAGGTGTTCTCTGAATAAAATCCGATATTGGATGGAGAAATACGATATCAAACGTCGCACTATCAGCGAAGCAATTTATTTAAAGAATAATCCAGACGGAGATCCATTTAAATTAACTTATCCAAATTCAATTAAAGATGCAATTTTATTTGGTTTTGGATTAGGTTTGTATTGGGGAGAAGGAACGAAAATGGATAAAAATACTGTTAGATTGGGCAATACGGATTGGAATTTGATAAATAAATTTATACTATTTTTAATAAAAATATTTGGGATTAAAAAATATGATTTAAAATTCAGTCTTCAAGTATTTAATGATATTGACGAAAAAGAAGCGAAAAGATTTTGGATGAAGAAACTGGGGGTTCAAGAAAGCCAATTTTATAAAAGCACAATTACGAAGTCGGTTAGAAAAGGTACATATGGTAAAAAAAGTAATTATGGGGTTTTAATCCTTTATTATCACAATAAAAAAATGAGGGACGCCCTAATGAAATTGTTGGTAGAAGAAAAATAAAGACGCCGTTGTAGCTCAGTTGGTAGAGCAACTCCATGGTAGGTCGCAAGACCCTGCCCATTTCGATGGAAACATCTAAATGAATCCTTAATAACGGTTAAAGTCCCGACTTAGTCGGGATAAGACCGTGGCGAGCAATCGCCCGAGAGACTGACAATGGGTGGCTAAATCCGAAAGGATACGCCAAAGATACAGTCCAGCCTTTATAGTAATATAAAGTGTAAGCGAAGGAGTAGGTCAGCGGTTCAAATCCGCTCAACGGCTCAGGTTTAATTATTATTACTGTACACTATGTCACAGGATAACATGATAAAAATGGAGTGCACCGCCTGCAAGCGTGTCAATTATTTTTCCAAGAAAAATAAAAAGACATTAAAGACCAGGCTGGTAATGAAAAAGTATTGCAAGCACGACAAGAAGCACGTCGAGCACAAGGAAACAAAGTAAAAAAGCAGGGGACAGAACAATCCCGTTCTGTCCTTTTGTTTAGGGGGTTCGTATAATGGTAGTACAGGGCTCTCCAAAAGCTCTAGCGCGGGTTCGATTCCTGCACCCCCTGCAAAGAAAAATCGCCACCCAGGCGATTTTTTGGTATAATATAAATACTAAAAAATTTACATAACCAAATATTATGTTCAACAAGAAAAAACTATACATAATCGGCGCCATCATCGCCACGATTTTTTTGAGCGTTTGCAATGCCAACGCTCAAAGTGTTAGAGATCATGTTTCTCCACGTGCAGCCTGCAAGGACTATTATGGCCAGGCCGGTTTTACCGTCGTTAGGGATTTGGAGCACGACTGTTTGGTGCGAAGTGGTGAAAATGGCATATTTCTCTATACCCACTATTATGATTCCGGCAATAATTTTTGTTTGGAAGTTACCGGCTCCATGGGCAGGGTTTTTGGTCCGCAATGCATTGGCATCGCCCAATCAGGGAGAACCGAGCAAGCACAGAAAACCAGCCCCGGAAAGCTGGCTACCCCGCCATCTTTTCAAATAAAAGAACTCCAGTACGATACGTTGCCCATAGGCAAAGCCGTCAAATCGGGTGATGACGAGCGGATAGAAATAGAAATGCCGGACGGATCGCTCATACAGCTTGATGCCGGTGCCACGTTCACTCCGGTTTCGGATCACGAAGTGCAAAGCGTTTTTGGCCGCTACCGCTATATGTGGCAGCCATTCCACGATGGGAACTGCATTGTGGGACAAAGTTTAGCCAGACAAGCATGCCGCAAAGTAAAGACCCGCGACGCCATTTTGGGCATTACCGGCACGGAATTTTTGGTGGAAACGGATGAAACCGGCACCCGAGTGACGGTTCTTGATGGATCATTGGCAGTAACCGACTTGGGTGGCAAAAAAACGGTTGAAGTTAAAGCGGGTCAAACCACCTTCATAAAACACGGAGGCGTGCCCGAAGATCCGACAGCGTATGACCCTGCCAAAATCGACCGTTGGTGGGAGAAAAAAACTCAAGCGCAGGCCACCCTGGATTTGGTGATGCTCATCGCCTTGGGTTTTGTGCTTTTGTTTGTCATCATACTCTATGTAAAGCGAAAACAAATTTGGTTGAGCAAAGACCTGGATAACATAGGACCGGCCGTCGGTTCGTTGGTGCTCGGTCTTCTTAGCACATTGCCCGTTCTCAGCTATTACTCAACATTTTTGCGCGTCCCGCAATCATTTGGAAGCATACTGTATGCACCCTACACTTTGGCACAACGCTTAGGTGCCACTCTAAATGGCGAACCGCATTTTCAAATTTTTTTCATACTTCTTGGCATTGTCGGTTTGATCCTGGGGCTGACCGGCATCAGACGGTCAAAATATATTTTTCCACTCGCTGGAATTATAATCAGCATTGTCGGAATTTCCCTTTGGTACGTGATGGCTCGCTATTAGCTTCTTACCTCAAAAAGAGTGCGCAAAGCGCTCTTTTTTGTTTGACGCCCTACGATAAACAAACTATCATAACATGATGTATGTCATTCATTTTTTTAGACGAAAGCGGAGATTTGGGTTTTGATTTTTCCAAAAAGAAAACCTCGTCGGTGTTTGTGGTGACTTTTTTGTTTGTAAAAAACAAAGATCCGATTGAGAAAATTGTTAAAAAAATATATAAGAACTTTTCTCGCTTAGAACGCGCCTTTCATCGTGGCTGTTTACATTGTCACAAAGAGACCCCTAAGACAAGAAAACAAGTTTTTAATTTAATGACAGAAAAAGATATTACAATAATGTCAATTTATCTTAATAAGAAAAAGGTTTTTACCAATTTACACGACGAAAAGCATGTTCTTTATAACTATGTCACCAATATTTTGATTGATAGGGTTTATGCCAAAAAATTAATCCCGATTGATCGCACGATAAAGTTGATTGCGTCGCGCCGGGAAACCAACAAGTTTTTAAATCAAAATTTCAAAGAATATTTAGAAAATAAGGTAGTTGAAAAACACAAACTATCAATTGATATCCAAATTAAAGCGCCGTATGAAGAAAAATGTTTGCAGGTTGTAGATTTTGCCAGTTGGGCAATATATAGAAAGTTGCAGCATAATGATGAAGACTATTATAATCTCATCAAACAAAAAATAGTGGAGATTAGCCCACTATTCCCGTAATAAGAAAACAAAACCCTGTGTGCTATTTACGAGGAACCATACGGAGCCCCACACACAAGGATTTACTTGTATAGTAATTTCTTACTACATTCATAATATACCATTTTGTTGGTAAAATGTCAAAGTTATCCACACAAAACACAAAAAATGGGCTAATTAATGCGATATTCGATTCTCTTAATCATATCTATGCCTATCCAAAATCGCACCGATATTAAACCCGGTCTCGCAGTAGAAATTATCCTCAAAGCCGACCAACGAACCGGCTCCCTGACCCGTGGCATTGTCGCGGAGATTTTGACCAACTCAAGTTTTCATCCGCACGGTATAAAAGTCCGGCTTGAGGATGGGCGAGTGGGGCGGGGGCAAAATATTATTTTGAAAAAGTAAACAATTTTTTATAAACTACATTAAAATTATGCCAAAAAAAATCAACAAAATCGTTGCGCCGGAGAAAGAGCCGGCTGCCTGCTCAGACACTGAGTGCGCAAATGAATTACAAAAGTTGGCGCACGCGGGCACTAAAGAGGCGGTTAAGAAAATAGAAAAATATATTAAAGCTGAAAAAGACATTGAAAAACGCGCATGCGCCGAGATTGCGTTGGAGGAATGCGAGTTTTTATTTTATGAACCGACTAATGAAAAAGAAGAAGAGGAATTTATGTTGTGCGAGCTAATCAGACGGCGAGAGCGTAATGTCGTTGATTTGATCATGAAAATTGGCGCTAATAAATTGAGGCTAGAGAAATTGGCGCTGGAGAAAAAAGTGCATGAAAAAGTGATAGCTAGGTGTAAGGACAAAAGGGAGGATTGGAAGTATAATTGGATGATGGATTTTGTAATAATGGAAGAACAGGATTTACATAAAAATGAGGACGAAATGGCCTATGATGAAGCCTGGGTTGCGGAAGGCAAGAAAATGATCACGACCGTCCGGTACAAAGCTATTCCCGTACGCCATCTTGAACATTTTGATTTTAATTTTGATAAAGATTTTTACGATGGTTGTAATGATAGCTGCGGTTGTGGCGGTGATTGTGGCGAGATTGGTAAAGATTTTTAAATATGCCGCCCAAATACAACCTCGAAAAAATTAAATTTGCCACAGACCAGGGGACTTTTGAAAGGGCGGTCAAACTGTATGAGGGTAAGAAAATTATTGATTTTAAAGAAGATTTTGGCGACTATACGGCGGTAGTGCGTGGCACCGAGCTTTACAAAGTTTTTGTGTCGGGTCTTCGTTATGATAAAGGATCTTGCGAATGTTATTTAGGAAAAAATAATATTTTGTGTAAGCATATGGTGGCTGTGGCCATTCACGCTTGTTTGGGCGGAAAGAAAATCGGCAAGAAGGAAAAAGAATCGGTAAGCGGTCCGGTGTGCAGTGGACGGCTGGGGGAATTGAGTGAAGATGACTTGGTTGGAACTAAAAAATTTATCACGGATGCATTGCGATACATCAAGGCATATAAT
Source organism: Patescibacteria group bacterium (assembly GCA_018812905.1). Classification (GTDB taxonomy): domain Bacteria; phylum Patescibacteriota; class Patescibacteriia; order Magasanikbacterales; family GWA2-37-8; genus JAHJCN01. The sequence goes on along the minus strand of JAHJCN010000104.1, from coordinate 789 downwards.
GGCCCGTCTAGAACTTGGTTTGCGTATCAAAATTCTTTGTCAGAGGGATGCGCGCGGCTATCGGTTGTAGTGGCGAAATTGCCAATCTGCGAGCAAACGGCCAAATTATTGGTTGATTTGCTTTTACGACTTGATAAAAAATTATGCACGGGCGGAGTAGATGATTCGGATGGCACGGTTGGCGGATTTGTGGAAGAGACGGTGAGTATACTACAGGAATTTGCCAAATTTGTCCCATCTTGCATTAAAGCGTTCAAAAAACTTTGCGGCCAATCTACTTGTTTTGGTTGGGAAGAGCCGTTGGTTAGGACATTTGATGAATTATGAACTGATTGAAAAATTATATTTGTCAATGTTGTTCACATTGCGCTTGACAAATAGTTTTACACGAACTATACTGGATATAATTATATGCTTGGTAAATTCATTTTTGAACAACGTAAAAAGCACAATCTGACGCAAGATTTTTTAGCGTCTAAGATTGGAGTCTCCCGTCCGACTTTTGTTCAGATAGAACAGGGTGAGCGTGATTTAACTATTACCGAAGCAAGAAAGCTGGCGGATATTTTTGGCATTGTTTTTGGTGATTTTGTCAAAGGTAAAGATACCTCTGTCGTGGTAGATATAAAAAAAGGTGTTAAAAAGAGAAAAGCGGAAAAGCGGGAGATGAGAATAAGCGTACCACAAAAAAATCTTGAGAAGTTTAAAGAAGTTTTATTATATATATTATCAAAAGTTGGCGGCAAACCAAATGTCGGTGAAGCGGTTGTTTATAAACTGCTTTATTTT
>JAHJCN010000103.1 GCA_018812905.1 Patescibacteria group bacterium | reverse complement strand
TCATTGAATTTCCAATACTTCAATTTTAAATGCAAATCTGTTTAATTTATGAGTCGTTTCGGCTAGAAGCCGATCCTCCTATGGCGAAAACTGTTCATTGTTAATTGATAATTGTAAATTGATTGAAAATTAAAAATTGTAAATTGAAAATTAAACGGAAAATTTATTCTTTAGATAATCATTCAAATCATCGATTGCGATTCTCTCTTGCTTCATCGTATCCCTGTCCCGCACCGTTACTTTTTTATCTTCAAGAGAATCAAAATCCACAGTCACGCAATACGGAGTTCCAATCTCATCCTGTCTGCGATAGCGCTTGCCAATGCTTTGGGTTTCGTCGTATTCCACGGAAAAATTCTTGCGCAATTCATCAGCGAGGGGCTTCGCCACTTTGGATAATTCTTCTTTTTTGGACAAAGGCAAAACAGCCACTTGGATTGGCGCCAAATTTTTGGGAAATTTCATCACTACGCGAATTTCGGTTTCCCCTTCTTTGCCGGCCGGAACATCTTCTTCGTTATAGGCCTCAAGCAAACTCACGAGAAGCATTCGGTCAATGCCAAAGGTGGGCTCCACCACATGGGGTAAATATTTTTCACCAGTCTCCGGATCAACATAGGTTAAATCTTGGCCACTCACTTCTTGGTGGCGCTTCATGTCAAAATCCGTGCGATAGGCAATGCCATGCAATTCTTTTACTCCAAAAGGATATTTGTATTCAATATCCACAGTGCGCTTGCTGTAGTGGGCTCGTTCGCCATCCGGAATCTCGTGCCAAACCAAATTTTCCATGTTTATTTGCATGATATCTTTCCACCAACGCTTGATTTCACCGAGCCACATTTCAAAAACTTGCTCCCAATCTTTGGGGTTGATGAAATATTCAAATTCACCGATTTCAAATTCGCGCGTGCGGAAAATGAAATTGCCCGGAGTGATTTCATTGCGGAAACATTTGCCGATTTGGGCAATACCAAACGGCAAACGGCGTCTGGTGACATTCAAAACATTTTTAAAATTCACAAACATACCACCGGCGGTTTCAGGACGCAAGTACGCCGTGGTTGAATTGTCATCGGTTGTACCCAAAAAAGTTTTGAACATTAAATTGAAGCTTTTTGGTTCTGTTAATCCCCCATCGCATTCCGGACATTTTTTTTCTTCGAGTAGATCCTCGCGAAAACGCTGATGGCATTTTTTGCATTCCACCAATTGGTCGGAAAAATTCTGCAGATGGCCGGACGCCTCCCACACTTTCGGATTCATAATGATTGCGGTGTCCATAGGCACCATGTCGCCACGTTCTTGCACAAAAAATTTCCACCAGGCTTTCTTGATGTTTTGTTTGAGCAAATGGCCAAGCGGGGCATAATCCCAGCTATTGGCCAAACCACCGTAAATTTCCGAGCCGGGAAAAACAAAGCCACGGCGTTTGCAAAGAGAAATTATTTTTTCCATTAGATCTGTGTTTGCCATAAGGTTTAGTAGATTAAGGCCGAGGGCCAATGATGTTTTTGAGTGAAAAATTGTCTGAGCTAGGCCATATCCTGAGCCATTGATTATTATTGCATCTGAAATATGATGGGATTGCTTCGTCGCTACGCTCCTCGCAATGACAATGGGCGAAGGATGTGGCCGGTCGCCCGCAGGCGAAGCGAGTTTATTTCGATCTAAAAAATATCATTGACCCGAGTGCCGTGCTCAGCACGGCACAAATTTACACCGTATTGATCTCCTTCTCCTTTTGTTCCCCTATTTCCACGACTTTGTCCGTGTATTCTTTCACCATTTTATCCAACTCTTCCTGCAAACGAAATTTATCATCCTCGGTAATGCTTTTGGCTTTTTCTTCGGTGCCAATCACGGTGCGCACCTCTTCACGCACTTTGCGCGCGGAAATTTTGGCTTGTTCCAATTTTTGATGCAATACTTTGATGAGTTCTTGTCGGCGTTCGGTGGTTAATTCGGGCAGTGATAAACGAATTAATTTCCCATCATTCACCGGATTGATGCCAAGTCCGGATTCGCGAATACCCTTTTCCACGGCCGATGTCAAACTTTTGTCCCACGGATCAATATTCAGAGTCTTTGCGTCTGCCACGGAAATTGATGCCACGGCCTTAAGGGGCTGGCGGCTGCCATAGGCTTCAACCATTACACCCTCCACCATGGCCGTGGAAGCACGCCCGGTACGCAAGCCGGAAATATCTTCCTTAAAAAATTCCACGATCTTGTCAAAATTCTCCTTATAATCTTTGATGTTCATATATCTAAATTAACTTTATAATGTTGTAGCCGCTTGTTGTTGTAAATCCGTGAAACCCATAAAAAGCACATTGTTCTCTTCCGGGTGCATGCGAATGGCCGTGGGTATTGTATTGGTGGGGAGCTTTTTGGTCACCCAAGAAGATCCGCCATCGGTGGTGATATAAAAAGTGGAACGCACGTGCACATTTTTATCTCCCAAAATGGTGGCCGTGTAATATATTTCCTTTTGATTTTTGGGGTTAATGGCGAAACCATAGATGTTTACGCTACCCGGAGGCGTGATGAGCGGTATTTCTTTCCAAGACGCGCCGGCATCATCGGAGCGCAGAATGCCATATTTGCTGATCCAGAACAGACTGTCTCTTTGCGCTGGATTCAACACCAAGCGAGAAAAATTCTTGCTTCCGCTAAAGGTATCCAAACCCGCGTTTAATTCCAGCCAATTCTGTCCACCATTGTCCGTTCGGTACAACCCATTCCTGTACGAAGCCACATACACGCGATCCGGAACATTGGGATCGGCAATTATATATTGCAAATTAAAACCAAAACGTTTAATTACTCTCCAATTTCGCCCGCCATCTTCGGATTTCAAAATATCACCGCCAACCTCCGCGCCATAAAGCACATTGCGATCTTTAAAATCCATTGTTAAAGAAACAAGCCGTTCGGCCGGCCTCTCTTCCGTGTATACCAAATTCCATGTGCGCGTACAATCTTCAGTCTTGTAAATATGCGGACCGTCGCTCACATAGACATTGCATTTATCATAAGGATCAACTACAAGACCGTAAATAAATTTTCCGGCCAAAGCCGGCGCAACTCTCCACGCGTCGCCATTGTCATAGGTATAATAGAGACCCTGACCGCGCGTGCCAATGTACATGGCGTTAACATCGTTTGGATCATCGTAAATGCGAAAAATATTCAGACTTCCGATGCTTTGCACTCCCGTGGGCGTGGGCATGGCCGAAATTTGCTTCCAGGTTTCACCCTTATCCAGCGAACGAAACATGCCAACCGGCCCCGAGGCGGTTTTAGTAGTGATGCAGGACGCGCCGGTGAGCAGGACGGCCGCCACGACAAAAGAAATGAAAGTTAATCTCCTAAACATATGGATATTGTGAAATACGTACGAAATACGAAAGATACGAAATTACGAAATTGCGAAATATTTTTTATTTTTTTCGCACATCTCACTTTTCATCGCACTTTGTTTTTCATTACATAATTAATATATTTTGTTCGATTAATATTTTTGTGTGAATATTTTGGCCAAGCAATTTTCTTGCTTCTTGTAGCCCTTCTATGATTTCCAAAATTTTTTCCGCGGGCATGTTTTTAATTTTCCCTTCAAAATCCACCATGCCACTATGTGTCATATGTTCCGAACCGGTTTTGTAAAGCAGGGCGTCACGCCACAACATCATCCAAATATCCAAAATCTTTTGCAATTTTCCTCGCTCGCGCGTATGGTCGGTATGATCTGTTTTATTACCAAATAAATTCTCAATGTTTTTTAATTTTTCGTGAAATGGCCTGCCGATTATTTTCTCCCAGCGCGCTACTTCTTGAATATATTTATTCCGAGTTTCATCGTCACGTAAAAAATTTAGCGCTCGTCCGGGTCTGCCCCATGCAATGGACGCAATTTTTTTGGCGTCACCCGAAGACGCACCCGCTTGTTCCAGCGCCGTTTGTATTTCGCTTGGCGCGACAAGATTCAGATAAAAAATTTCACAGCGTGATTTTATAGTAGCAATCATGCCTGCGTCATTTTCCGTCAGTAAAAAGAAAATCGTTTTGGCTTTGGGTTCTTCCAATGTTTTTAGCAAAGCATTGGATGATTCTTCGTTCAACAGCTCGGCTTCGTCCGCAACCACCACTTTGTATCCCCCAGTCCATGATTTTCCGATCAAATGCGTTTTCAGGTCGCGTGCTTGGGCAATGGAAATTTCTTTCTTCAACTTCCCGGTTTTCTCATCTTCCATGCGCTCCAGATAGTAATAATCCGGATGGCTGGTTAATTTGGAAATGTTCGTATCCAAAATTTGGCTTGCTAAAATTTTCGCCAATGTGCGTTTTCCAACCTGCTCTTGTCCGACAAGGCAATAGGCATGCGATAAACATCCGCTTTTTATAGCATTTTCAAAAAATTCCAAAATTTTGGCGTGTCCTATCAGCATGTTCAGTCTGTTTAAATTATATCAAAACTAGGCATTTTTGGCAATCACCGAGTAAAATTCGGAGCAAAACTTATCCCAGGAATAATTCTTCGCAATTTCCAAGCCGGCCGCTATCTTTTCATGCCTAAAAGGCTCGTCATTGATGAATTTTTTGGTCGCAGATGCGATTTCGTTGACATTTTCCGGTTCCACGAGCATGGCTGCATTTTGGCTCACTTCGGGCAAAGAAGTCCGATCAGAAGCCACTACCGGACAGCCGACGGCAAAAGCCTGTAAAACAGGCAAGCCAAACCCCTCGTAGAGCGATGGCACCAAAAAAACTTTGGCCGCGCCCAGAAGATGAGGTAGTTCACTGTCTTCCACCCAACCCGGTTCAATGATATCCGCGGTAAATTCAGATTCGTCCATTGCTTGTTTGATTGCGCCATATCCCACTCCGGGCTTTCCCACCAAAACAAGCTGGCAGTCAATTTCTTTGCGCAACAAATTAAAAGCTCGCACAATCCCCAAGGTGTTCTTTTTTTCTTCCAAGCGATTTATGGACAACACATACGGCTCTGAAATGTTGAGTTTTCGCAAAATAGCCGGCGTGCTTTTCTTTTCTTCATCCGACAGGACTCTAAACAACTCCTTGTTATATCCCAAAGGAATTACCTTGATTTTTTCCGGATTGATTTTATAAAATTTTATTAATTCCGATTTGCTGAACTCCGAGGGGGTAATGATCAATTCCGATGCCCCGACAACACGTCGATTCATCCATTTTAAATACTGGCGTCCCCAAAAATTGTACACTGCTGGATATACCAAAAAAGCGCTGTCATGCACTATGGAAACGGTGCGGTGAGGAGTAAAAAATGGAATCAATTGTCCGGGCGCGATAAAAATATCGGGCGGATGGAGTAATAATTCAAAAGAGAGGCGAATTTGGCTCCACAATTTTCCAAGCGGCCACGATAATATTTTGGCTTGCCAATTGGATGGAAGATTTTCCAATCCGCCTTGGAGCTGGGTGTTGGAATATAAAACCACCCTCACGTCTGAGGGTATGACTTGTTTTAATCCTTGAATCAGAGCAAAACAGACATTTTCCACTCCGGTGCGTTGAATTTTGTTAGCGTGTGCGGCTTCAATTCCGATTATCATACTATCTGGTTGCTAATATACTTCGTTTATAGCTTTCAATATTTTCCAAGGCAATGCCCGTGCCTTTAGCCGCGCAAAACAGAGGCTCTTCGGCCACATAGGTTGGCACGCCGGTTTCTTGAGTAATCAATTCATTTAAATTCGCCAAAGAAGCCGAACCGCCGGTTAAAATTATACCCTTATCCATCACATCTGCCGAGAGTTCCGGTGGAGTATCGTTCAAAACACTTTTTATCGCTTCAATCAAAAGATTTAATTCATGTTGCAAAGCTTCGGTGGTGTCGTCCGAATTGATGGTCAGAATTCTAGGCAAACCGGTGACAGTGTCGCGCCCTTTAAATTCCGAGGATAAGGGTTGAGCCATAAACATGGCCGAACCCACCTTGTTTTTTATCTCTTCGGCCGTGTGCACCCCGATAGCCAGATTATATTTATGCCTGATATACTCGGCAATTGCTTCGTCAAACTTGTTGCCGCCAATGCGCACAGATCCGCAAGTAACAATCCCGCCGAGCGAAATGACTGCAATTTCGGATGTGCCGGCGCCAACGTCTATCACCATATGACCCGAGGCCGCGCCAATGGGGATGTCTGCTCCGATAGCGGCCACAATCGGCGCTTTGATAATATAAGCGGCACGCGCTCCGGCGGCCAGCGTGGCGTCAATCACCGCGCGACGTTCGGTGGAGGTGATGCCGGCCGGCACGGCCACCATAACTTCCGGACGAAACAAATGCACACCGCCCAAGGCTTTGTTGATGAAATACCGAAGCATGGCTTCGGTGGTGCGATAATTGGCAATCACGCCTTCTTTTAAAGGATGTTCGGCCACAATCGTATCGGGCGTTCGACCCAACATGTCTTTAGCTTCCATGCCCACAGCCAAAATTTTTCCATCTGTTTTGGAAATAGCCACTACAGAGGGTTCGTTAATCAGAATCCCCTTTTTTGGAACATATACACGCACATTGTTGGTGCCAAGATCAACTCCAATTTTTTTTATGAACATAGACAAATTCGCTTATTTGAAAATCGGCGAAACTTCCACCTCAAAATCCGTATCATTATTAAAATCAAAGCTCATGATGTATCTGTCTTCACCGTAATTATTATTGTGAGAACCGGGTGTCGCCCACATAATTTTTTTGCTGAATCCCATATTAGCCGATATGGTGGCATTCACCAAACCAGGCTGTTTTTGAACACGCATGCGATATATCAAACCGTTTAACTGTTGCGAGACCTTGATAGGAGGAACATATGTAAAGGTTAATTCTTTTGTTTGCCCCGGTTCAACCGTGAAAAAAACACCAAACCATTGAAAACCGTTTTCAACCCCCTGATCCACTAGGGTTAAGGGATTAATTTTCGGTTTGCCTTTTTCCGGCTCCGGCACATCAATGCCGGAAATACCAACCAGACGACTGCCTTCCGTCACGAATATGCGCGCGTAGGTTTGATAACGGCTGGTACGCCAATCAAATTTTCCGCCATGAATATATTTCATTTTCACGGTATTGACCATATTTTTTTCTTCTTTGGAATCCACACGCACCGTTAATTCCCTTTTTATCGCGGCATCGGTCTTTAAGGCTCCCAAATTAGCGTCCACCCACATCAGATAATCACCTCTTGCCAGCCGTGTCATCCTGCCGGCCCAATTTTTATTCGACAAAAAAGTTTGTATTTCCGGTTCCAGTGAATAGGCCATCAACTGTTTTTCATTCGCCATTTTTTCTACGAGCGTCAAATATTTTGACCAGTTATCTATGATATCTTCTCGCATCTTGGCGAGCATTACGCCCGTCAAGTCTTTCAACATTTGCTTTCTCTCGTCAAAACTGATTCCCCTATTCGCGTATCCATATTCAACTTCATATTCCAATTTTTCCGTAAAATTCTGCGAATCAAAAGTCATTCCATTAACAGTGATCGGGCCGGTAATTTTTAATATTTCTTCAAGGCAGGTTGGAGTGAAAGCCACTATGCCATTTATATTATTCGCTTCCGTTCCGTTTTCTTTTTTGTACAACTCCAAAGCCTTAGTGGCGGCAATACTAAAATCTGGCGACCAATTGCTATCGCGAAAACTCCATTTTTGAATTTTTAAATATTTTGCCATCGGTTCTGGCGGAACGGATTCAAAATCCGGCGCTGTGTTGTCCAAAATTTCCGTTCCGTCCACCTTTAATAGGGTGGGAATACCTTTATCAAACCTCACCACCGCGTATGAACCGATAAACCCGCCGGCGGGACGCAATTCCGTGTTGTTTAGAAAAAGGACGAGATAAGTTTGGGGCGAGGATAATCCCAAGACTTTTTCAAAGAAATTAATATCTTCCGGTTTGGCGTCCAGTCGCTTTCCAACTTGTTCAATAACTTGTTCCTGTAGCTGGCCGGAATGAAAAGTGTACCAAAGAACTCCAACGGCAACCGCGGCCAAAAAAATAATAACTGCCAACGTGATTAAAAATTTTTTGAGCATATTTATTTGGCTAATCTTTTTTTAGTGGATACATTAAAACCAAGGTAATCGCCAAACATCAAATGCGTCACGGCATCAATACAAGGAATGGCGGAAAAGAAAATTAAAGAAAGTGGCACTAAAATCCATTGCGCGACCATGAGCAAATATCGATGGTGGCCATAGTGCCTGGGTCGGGGCGGAAGTATCAACATGCTCATGATGGCGGATATGAACAAACCGGCCATGGCCATGGTCATCAAAGTTTCCAGAACATACGGAGTGTTAAAAAAAATGGTGCTTTGCCTCACCTCACCGCTTGCGAACCACAAAGGCAAACGACCAAGAACTGTAACCAGAATCGCGACCACGGCCCAACTCCATTTGCCTTCCCATTCATGAAACAAAATGGTCGCCTTTTTCCACCAATCAATTTCCTTCTTTTTTCTGAAATTCCACAATAAATACGGAATATTTTCCGCGCCCCACGCCCAACGGCGCTGTTGCAAATATAAATTCTTCAAACTTACCAAAATATTATGATCCGTGACAGTGTCCATGGAAACGGGAATATATAGCGGCGTGACTTCATATTGACCATTATACCTTAACCAACATTGAAAGAAAATACGTGAATCCTCACTCACAATGTCTTTGGCGTGGCCTCCGCAATCCATTGCCGCCTTGAAGCTCATGCTATGGGAGGAAAACGTCACCAAATTATCCAAACGAGCCAAGCTGAACAGCATCCAAAAACTGGTACCAAATGCCATGATGCGCAGGATGGCCGGAGATTCCCAGAGATTGTTATTGTATAATGTAACCGGCTGGAAAGAACTGCGCGTGGGATTTGGATGACGGCAATACATGCATGTCAGATGCGCGAAGTATTCCGGATGTACTACCGTGTCCACATCAAAAACAGACATTATAATATCCTCGTATGCCCAATTTTTCTTGTCGGCGTATTTTTTGAATTCAAATTCGGCGTGATGAATGTTGGATCCCTTGCCGGGTATTTCTCCCGGTAGGTCTTCGGGATGCGAATAAAACAATAAGTCGGCAAACTTGTCCTCAAATACCTCTTTTACCTTTTCTTTAATATCATCAAAATGTTCTTTTTTTCGCTCTTCACCGGCAATAACCACGGTTATTTTTTCGGCCGGGTAACTGGATCTTTGCAAAGCGTTGAGGGTTTCTTTTAAAACGGTGAACGATTCATTATATATAGGCAAAAAAACCACATTCTTTTTCTCTTCCCATTTTGGAAAATCCTTTTGTAAAAATTCAAACCAATTTTTCTTGATGGCGCGCATGAACCTAGTCCACGATAGAATAAGATAAACTGAAAAATATCCCACGCGCAACACCCAATAGATATCAAAAACAATAATGACATATATCATCCAAATGGGTCTAACAAAAGAAAGCACAACGCACAAAACCAAAGTCAGCCAGATGCTTAGTCCGGGCAAAATTTCGTATAATCTATAGCGATGGTAATCGGATAACATATACTAAATTTTCTTCTTTCCAATGTTTGCTTCTCCGCTGTATTTCGCGCTTACGTATTGGCCGATTGGCACATCTTTTAATTTACGCGAAAAATCTTCATAATCAATATTCGTAATGCCAATGATCGGTATCTTTAAGGCATAGGCCAAAGTATTGCCCGCCGTAACCGCCACACGAGTGGCCGTGAAGCGCCCTATCCCCACCACTGCACCCAGACCATTCAGATCAGCAAGATCCTCCCCCTCTTCATCAAGCACCTGTTGGAGCGAGGAAAGAATATTCATTCCTTCGTCGACTGCAAAATCACGTTGAACCCATTTTGTGTTCAAGCTATAATGCAAAGAAATTTTATCGTCAATTGAATTATCAATGATTAAATACATAATCAGCGGATGTTAAATTCATCAACAACGACCATGTTTTTGCACTCAAAAACTCCATATAAAAACCTATCGCCGATTTCATGCCGATCCGTAAATTCTTTATCGTCCATAATAGTGTAGCGAATAGACTTGCCGAATAATTGCTCAAACTCTTTGACCAGACGCGATACTGTCATGGCCTTAATTTCACCCACAATCAAGATGTCGGTGCCCGCTTCAGCGTCGCCTGTGAACAAACCGGTGAGTAGCAAAAATTTGATTTTACCTCCTTTTTTCTTCAAGTCTTCCACCAGTATTTGCTCTTCCAGTTCCTGGCTTTTAAACAAAAGGTTTTTTAATTCATTGTACAGCAAAAAATTGGAATTAAGTTTGAAATACTTTGAACGCTCCGTACCCGCTTCCTCAATTTTTGATGTGCCGGCCGGCACGTGGGTGATGATACATAGCCTTTCCAGATTTGCCAATTCGCGGCGCACTGCATTCAATTGGACACCGATCAACCTTGCCAATTCGCGCACATAAAAAGACCGATCCTGTGAGCGATAAAAAAGCTGCAAAAGCTTCAAACGAGTCTTTGAACCAATCAGGTGTTCAAGCATAGGAAGTTACGATATATGTAATTTCGTGTTTCCACAATACGTACGAAATACGAAAATACGAAATTTCGTAAATATTGTTTTTTCGTACTTTCGCGCCTTTCATATTTCGTTTCATATTTTGATTTTTCCATCAAAGTATAGTATAATAATTACACGCTAAAAAGTCAAAGTATGGAACCAACTCTTCATCTAAACGAGTTCTTCATTGAGGGCGGCGACCAAGCCAAATCCCATGTGCTTTTGCACATTACCGAGCCATCTACGGAAGAAGAAAAAAAGAAGGGATATTTTTTTGCTATTTGCGAAACTAGCGGAGCGGACAGTAATTTCATTTTGAAGCTCCAGGGCATCATTGATGAGATTGAAAATGAGTATTACGACACCCCGGAGGCAAAGGGCGAGAACGTTTTGGAGCCGATATTTGAAAAAGCCAATCAACAAGGCATTTCTTTGTTCGACGAAAATAGTGATTTCCACTGCATTGTTGGCGCTATTCGCGCTCCCGAAATTATCTTCTCCTACTACAACAATCCTCAGGCCGTCCTTTTCTTTCGTAAAAGCGATGGATCTTATCATAAAATGGATTTGGTGAAAAACAACCAAGAAGAAGTCGGCGAAGAATCGGATCATATCTTCTCTCAAATCATTCAGGGTAAGATAGGCTCAAACGACTATCTGCTAATTAGCACTCCCCATCTAATTGAATATTTTAACCATGACCGACTGCTTAAAATTTTAACAACCAGAACAACCGGCCAAAGCGCCAAACATTTAGAAAAGGTTTTAAACGAACTTAAAAACGGCCTGTCTTTTGGAGGGCTCATCGTGCGTCTCGAGGGAGATTTTAAAGCCACATCTGAAGCATGCTCGGAAAAAGCGGCAAACCCGGGAAAATCCGTACCCGACCTCTACGCGACAGCCCAAAATACGGCGGACACACTTTCTCCATCGCTTTTCAACAGCATCAACAGCAAGATCAAAAATTGGCAGTCAAATTTGGCTCCCAATCCAAACACCACTGTCACCAAACACGGATCCGGCACAACCCACAAAACCGCCATTGAGTCGGCTCACATCAAACCGCACTTTCCATCACGCCGTCCGACCTCTGCAAATGGCTCCGCACCGCAATTTGCAGCCACCGTGGGAAAAGGTCTCTGGGCGGGAGTGAAATTCATTCTCAACTCCCTACTCTGGCTGTTGGTTGTTTTTTTCAACTTACTAAAAGGGTTTTTGCATATTTTTGTCATTTTCTTCTATCTCATTACCAATTTCAGGAACCAAAGAAAGCCGGTTCTGGATGGCGCCAAATTGGCTTGGCACAATTTTACTCAAACCTTCACGCACCTATCGCGCATGACAAAAATATTAGTTGTGTTATTTTTGCTGGCAGCCATTTCGTTGGTGGGGGGAATTTCATACACAAACATGCAAAAGAGGGAATCATCGGCAAAATTGGCCTATGACGCGCTGGTTAAATCCATAACCACCCAAATTGACGCCGCTGAAAGCGCTCTTATATATAATGATAATGCCGGATCTTTAAAAGAATTGAACGCGGCAAGAGGCGCCATGGAACAACTCCCATGCGAGTCCAAGGATGAAAAAACAGTTTGTCAAAACATGGAAAACAGGACCATGGAAATTTCCAATAAATTGCGCAAGATTACATACGCGCGGCCGGAACTAATTGCGGATTGGAGCGCCTTTGAAACTGATTTAAAAAATACTGTCAAAATCGGAAATAAAATTTTGGCTTTTGGCAATAGCAGTTCAACCATTGCCGTGTATAATTTTCTGACCAAACAAAGCACAGATTTGAATAGCGGGCTGGCCGGCGGTTTTGTTTTGGGTTCGGTTCCCAAAGAAAATGATTATGCTGTTTTGTTATATGGCAAACAAGATTTGTATAAATACAATCCGGATGACAATTCCATTGAAAAAATTGAGGCGGGCTATCCAATGCGCGGGGCGGATATTAAAGGTTTGGTGGTTTATAATCGACGCCTTTACAGCCTGGACGCGCAAAATGGCCAGATTTACAAACACGACAGTATAAAAACCGGATTTGGGTTGGGCAAAGAATGGCTAAACGATTCAAGCGTTGACTTAAAAAATAGTGTGGATTTCACCATTGAGGGCGATGTATTTGTGGCAAAAGCGAATGGTAAGGTGATCAAATTAACCAAAGGTGTCAGCCAGCCATTTGATATAATAGAACTTGATCCCGCTCTTACGTCACCGGCCAAAATTTGGTCGTATAATGACTTAAAATATCTATATATTTTAGACACTCTAGAAAAACGTTTAGTAATTTTGGAAAAAGATGGCAAATTAAAGACCCAAATTATGGCCAAAGAATTTGCGGCTCCCGTCGGCATGATCATAGATGAAGAAACCAAAACCGCCTATATACTGGACAGCAACAAATTATATAAAATTACTCTTCCATAAAAAAAGACCTCGATCGAACGATCGAGGTCTTTTAAACAATACCTAGCGCGTGCTGGTTGATGGCGTCATCATGCCCAATGGACGAATTTGAATGGATTGCGCAATCACGCTTCCATCTTCATTTGGACTTCCGCTAACTGTCACTGCTTTGCCATTTTCCAAATCTGCGATCTCGCCTTTTTCAAATATACCAATTTCCGTACTGTCGGCAAAGAAAACAATTTTTGAACCGCCATCGGTCAGTTTTAGGGTCAAACTTTTGTCATCCCTACCAATAATCTCACCACTCACGAAACCCCCGCCAGCGCGCCCACCGGTTATTTGCGTTCGACCGGCGGCGGTTGGATCAAAACCGGCTCCCATTCTTTGTTGTCTCTGCGCTTGAGCATTTTGACTCGCTTTAGCTGTAGCGTATTTCATACCGCCAAAAAATGCCACGACTCCGATAGCCAATCCGATGACCGCTATGATTATGATATTTTTTTCATATCCATAAAATTAATAAATAATCCCGAAAATCGGGTTAAATTATTCAAAACGCAATGCATTAATGGGGTTCAAACTAGCCGCCCACTTGGCCGGATAATAGCCAAAAACAATTCCAATCGCGGCTGAAACACCGAAAGCCAAGAGCACCGATGACAAAGTAACTTTGGTTTGCAATAAACCCAAACTTGTAATAACATATGAAACCGTCCAGCCTAAAATTAATCCAATTACACCCCCGCTGAATGTCAGAGCGATGGATTCAATCAAAAACTGCGTGCTAATATCTTCTCTTTTGGCGCCAATGGCTTTACGCAAACCAATCTCCCTTGTTCTTTCCGTAAACAATAAAAGACCCCCCAACGGGGGGTCTTTTTTGGCTAGAAACTGCCAATTTTGTTATTTCAAGGTTACTTTACCGCCGGCTTCTTCGATTTTCTTTTTCATGGCCTCGGCATCTTCCTTTTTAACGCCTTCTTTCAACACTTTCGGAGCGCCGTCCACCAAAGCCTTGGCATCGGCCAAGCCCAAACCTGTGATTTCTTTCACAGCCTTGATCACATTGATCTTGTTGGCACCAACCTCGGTAAGTTCAACATTGAACTCGGTTTTCTCTTCCACGGCAGCGGCACCACCGGCAGCCGGAGCAGCCATCATCATGGCCGGAGCGGCGGCGGAAACGCCGAACTTTTCCTCCAAAACTTTCACCAATTCGGAAAGATCCAAAACGGACATCTTTTCGATTTCTTCCACGAGGGCCTTGAATTTCTCCGGCACCTCAACGACTTTCTTCTCGTCAGTCATATGAATAATAGGTTAAATTATTAAGCTTTCGCGTTTTTTATGTTATTCAAAACGCCAACTAAATTGCGTAAATTGCCGGCCAGGACATTGACAAAGCCCGAGACTGGCGCATTGATCGTGCCAACCAATTTGGAGAGAAGCTCCTGCTTGCCGGGCAAGCTGGCCAGACTCTTCACCATGGCGGCATCCACATATTTTCCTTCAAGCATTCCGCCATAAACCGAGGTAACCTCAAATTTTTTGGCAAAATTACTAACGATTTTGGCAGGGGTGACTTCATCACTACCAGTGAAGGTGGCAATTCCGCCCTGAAAAGAAGCCGGATCAGCGCTGGTGATTCCAAGCGCATCGAAGGCGCGTTTCACCAAGGTTTTCTTGGCAACCAACACACCCACATTTTCCTTACGGCATTCCCCGCGCAATTCTTCCATTTGAGCCACTGTCAAACCCTGAAAATTGGCAAATACAGCCGATTTAGCCGTTTTTAGCCCGCTTTCCAAAGTTTGCAATGTCTCTTGTTTTTGTAGTTTTGATTTTGGCATAAAATTTACACATCCGCCAAAGGCGGATTGTTAACTGACTCTAAATTTATCTCACCCCATTCGAGGTTCGTAAATTTAGCTCGTTAACAAAAAAAATCTGTGTTTCCACAGACTACTAGCGCAAATCGACTTTACTAAAAAATAGTTTTGCACCTCGGCAGGAAATTAAGCCCGTTTTTGGCTAGGCACCTACTGTCTATGGTTGAAACCATTATATGCGAAGATCGAATTTTTGTCAATAGTCCCCTTCTATCTTCACTCAATCGTCGTCCCCAAGTAATCCTTGCCTAAAATCGCTTTTTTCACCTCCGACAATTCAGTTCCTTTCACAAAAATCACTTTTAACCCCAATTTTTCGGCTTCTTTGCTCGCCACCGGATCAAAAGGTGTGTTGGCGCCCGGACTCCACTCATCCCCCACTATTTTTCTAAAATCCGACCAGGAAATATTTTCAATTTTTTTGGCTTCGGGATTCGCGCGCGGATCATCGTCATATACATAACTGATATTCGACATATTAATGAGCGTTTTGGCGCCATAGAGTTCGGCCAATTTTACGGCATCATAATCCGTGGACCAGCCCGGTTTCCAACCGCCGGCCAAAAGCACTTGTTCATCCCATTCTGTTTTTAGAGTGGGATTTTTAATCACAATGGGATGGGCGTAATCGCGCAGAATTGTTTTCATCAAATGCGCGTTCAAACGCGTGGCATGAATTCCCATCCAATCGATATCATCTGCTTGAAGCTCACCCGCTCCCCGTGCGGCAGATTGATAATTTCTGGCTGTTTGTCCGCCTCCGCACACAATAATAAATTTATGCCCATTTTTAATAAATTTTACGATCAGATCCCTAAAATTTTTTAGAAATTCAATATCAAAACCTTCCTTTGGCGCAATGAGTGATCCTCCCAGCGAAATCACTGTCAATTTATTGTTTGTCATAAAAATTGTCGGTTTTTTTGATGGAAAATTTTTGATTAAACAAATTATCGCGCTGGCGCGAATCTAATTGCGACTTTTGCACTTTAAATCGACTTGGCGTGCGATAGGCTGTTTTGCCTTTTTGCGCGCGATTAGACGAATAATTTTTCATAGCTAGTATGTTTTTTTCAGCATCATGTTTGTTCCCCATCCGACCAAAGACATGATAAGCGCTCCCCAAAAAGCGGGCATAAAACCGCTCACATAAAATCCCTTAACGATCGTTGACGCAAACCAGAACATAAGTCCGTTAATAACCAAGGTAAACAAACCCAAAGTAATGATGGTGATGGGCAAAGTTAGAACAACAGCCAAGGGACGAATGAGAGCGTTAATTAGACCCAAAATCAAAGCAGCGACCAAAGCCGGATACACACCAATGATTTTAATGCCTGGAATGTAATTCGCGATGATTAGAAGCGCGACGGCGCTAATGAGCCAACGGAGAAGCAGTTTCATATTATCCAACTAATAATTTCATAAATAAATTTATTACGGGATATAGCAAATCAAACAAGAAAAAAATGAATATAAACAAAAGAATCAAGCCATATCTTTCCATGAACAATTGAATGTTGCGAGCCGAGTCCGGCAAAAGGGCGTATAAAACTTTTGAGCCATCAAGTGGAGGGATGGGCAAAAGATTGAAAACCAATAAAATGATATTAATTTGGACAATCACATAAAAAAGCATGGCGAGAGATTCGTTAACACTTGCGATTCCCATGCGTAAAAAAAGAGCAAAACACAAAGCAAGCATCAAATTGGATAAAGGACCAGCCAAACCCACTAGAGCCGGACCCCATTTTTGATCTTTTAAATTATAGGGATTGTACGGCACCGGTTTGGCATAGGCGAAGATGAAAGTTCCTCCGCTTACCGCAGCCAATATCATAGGCATCAAAATAGTGCCCCAAAGATCAATGTGAGCCTTGGGGTTAAGGGTTAGTCGGCCGGCATAACGAGCAGTAGGATCTCCCAAACGGTCGGCCATCCAGCCATGGGCGTATTCGTGAATTATAGCTGAAGGGATAACTATGAAGAAGTAAAAAAGAAGAAAAACTGGATTCATATTGACAAAATCGATAAATTAAGGTAATATTATTGAATTATAGCTTAATTGTTCTAAATTATCAATAAATTTTCATCGTATGAGCAGAATGTGCCAACTATGCGGAAAATCTTCGGTTCGCGCCAACCACGTGAGCCATTCCAATGTCAAGGTGCCACGTCGACAAAAACCAAACTTGCAATCCGTGAAATTGAGCGGGGCCAGCGCCAAGGTTTGCTCTACCTGTCGCCGCACACTGAAGAAATCGACCTAGATTTCATCGTCCCGTATTGCGGGACGATTTTTTTGCCATTTTTTTGGCGACATGGTAAGATATTCGTGTTGTTTTTTAGAACAACATGTGGAATCCCATGCCCACAGGAATGACCTGCCTTCGCCAAGGCTATGGCGGGCGAGACAAAATAAATAGAATTCTATGAACAAAAAAATTTTAGGATATATAGCGTTGGTTATTGTCGTAATTTTGGCAATATTTCTAATTTTCAAACCTAAAGAAGTGGCGCAAACGCCCGGAGCGGAAAGCGCCGACATTTTGCTTTTTAGCCGCTACGATTGCCCGCATTGCCAAGAAGTGGAAGCGTATATCAACCAAAATAAAATTGAGGAACAAGTAAAATTCATCAAAAAAGAAGTGCACATTGAAGAAAACGCCTTGTTGTTTATGGACAAAGCCGCCATCTGCGAAATTCCGGAAGAGGTAATGGGCGTGCCCATGCTCTGGGATGGAAAAACATGTTTCATCGGCACGGACGATATCATTAATTATTTGAACGGCGTGGTTGCGACAAAATAACTCTATCATATAAACAAAAACCACCGGTTTGAACACCGGTGGTTTTTTTCTTTTTTTTATTCTCCAAAGCGTCCGTATGAAAATATTACATCGCGATTGCCAAACCAATGCTCGATTTCATGCAGGGCTTCGGATGGCGTTTCGGAAGCGTGCACTAAGTTCATCACGGCACGCCTTTCGGTGTTGGCCACTGCCGGAGAATCGGCGGAATAATCACCTCTGATAGTGCCCATGTCGGCCAAATACGGCAACGTAGCTCCGCAAATTTTTCTCACCATATCCACAGCATGCACGCCTTCCACCACCATGCGCACGAGCGGGGCGGATGTCATGTAGTCTACCAACCATTCCCTCACCATTTTACCTATTTCCAATTCGTCACCGGTGCCCAAAGCTTGCACGGGATCTAGTCCATATTTGGCATAAGTACCCAATGTTTTTTGACCCAAACGGCTAATCCAAGCTTCGTCTTTGGGATAATGATCGTTAATTTGCTCTTTTGTAGGCTGGAACATCTCTAGAGCCACGATTTTTAAGTCACGTTGTTCAAAACGGCTGATAATTTCTCCTGTCAAACCTTTTTTCACACCATCCGGTTTAATCATGACATATGTTCTCTCGTTTTTGAAATTCATACACATTAAATTAATATTTAAAAACGCTTTGACATTAGTCTACTGAAAGATGTCTAAATTGTCAACGGATACGAAAATCAAAAAATCGTGGCCATTTTAAATTTTACAGTCTTACTTTGCTCGTTATATACCACCATCAAACCGGCCAAAATCTTACCCACATCGCCAATATTTCGATGATAGCAATAATGCCGAATGGTTTTTTCCAGTTTCATCTTTTTATTCAAGGTAATTGCCAAATCATTGGCCATATCCCCCGCTCTCCTGGTTTTTACTTCAATAAAATAATAATCGCCGCCATGTTTGGCGACGATATCAATTTCACCTACGGTGGCAAAATAGTTTTTCTCTACGACCACAAAACCCTTTCGCAACAAAAATTCGCACGCCATTTTTTCACCCCAAATTCCCACTTCTTTCCTCCTAGTCATAACTATTTTTTCTTGGGAAGATATTTTTCTTTGGCCATTCTTTCAGTCTGCTCCCTTTTTATTTCCGGAATTCTTTTAATAGAATATCTTAAAACTTTCACCAGCCACCAAATGAGAATAATCAACCAAAACAAAAGCCAAAATCTCCAAGCTAAAAACGGCACTCTTTGCTGGCGCAAAAACAGCCAGACCAAACCGCAAACGCCCATAACTACGCCCAAATTACTAAAACGGCGAAAAACCTCTTTTATTAAATTATCTTCCTTAATCTGGCTCATCATCCGCATAATAATACCGGTCAGCACCAAACCCAGAAAACCGCCGACCCAAACCCACATCACCCAACCTCGAGCTATATACGGCTGGTTGAACCAATAGGACCAATAAAAGAGATTAAGTACAGACATACTATTTCTTAAATATTAAACAAAAATGATAATCTCCGGCCGCGAAATTTTGCACTAATTTCAAGCCTTTTTCGGCGGCCAGATCAATGAACACGTTTGGTTTGATGATTTTTTCGGCACTCGGGCCGAGCGGGCCCAATCTTCTTATCCAATCTATCACCACCAGCAAACCGCCATCATTCAGCAGACGCAGGGCTTCCGATATTGCCTTATCTTTTTCTTTTACTCCAAACAATACATTGATGAACATGCAAACGTCAAGGCTGTCGGCCGGAATGGGCGTGGCACCCGGTTTCTCCACGTTAGACCAAATAGTTTGTATGTTTTCATAACCTTCTGAGCGGACACGACCCTTTATGCTTTCCAATACATCCTTCATAATATCCACTGCGTAGATAATACCCGTTTCACCAATGATTTTAGAAATGGAAAAAATAAAATGACCGGTACGACCGCAACCCATATCGGCCACGCGCATGCCTGATTTCAAACCCATTTTACTAATTACTTTGTATGGATCAATTAAAGCCTTGCCGGCATGCGTTTCCTCCATATGAATATTTAACGAATGAATATTTTACCAACAGTGGCCATCAAAAAACTTTCCCACATTCCAGTTGCCAAAATAAAGCCGATAAAAATAAAAACCAATCCGACTAATTTATAGAGCAGGCGACTACCCCCACTTGTGCCCAAATTTTCCTCGGCCCAAGCAATGGAACCAAAATTCTGAAGAAACCATTCGGATTTGATTATTAATGCGGCGCCGAGAATTGCTAATAAAATGCCAATTATGAATTGCATAACATTTCAATTCTATTATTGAGACCAATTTTCACAGATAAAATCTATAGATGCAGTATCACCAAAAGATGTATTTTTTTATGACGCATTATTTTCTGTTAATGGCAGTTGAACATTCTGCGTGCTTTGCGTTGTCGAAGGATTCTGCTCCGTCAATTTAGGCATTCTAACAAAAACTGCATACCCAAGTACCCCGGCCAATACAATTATCAATACCACTGCCTCATTTTTGCAGATTTCCTTTTGTCCATATGTTTGTAATAAAAAAAATTTCGTGCGCGGGAGAGGAGTTGAACCTCCATGCCTTGCGGCGCCATCACCTCAAAATGGTGCGTCTACCGTTTCGCCACCCGCGCGTAATTCTTCTTCATTATAGCCAATGTTTTGATTATTTTCAAGTACTTCCGTGTTAATCGTAGATTTTTATTAGAATAATATATTTTCTTCAACAAAACCAGAGATTCTGCTTTGGCATATTTTAGCTGATAACAAGCGTGGTTTGCGGCTTTTGTAATATGGCCTCTAATGCCCAAAAGATCATAAACAGATTGCTGAGGCCAAAAAATATGCAATTTACTCGCCGAAACAAAAGCGGTATAAAACATAAAGCTGGTTTTCCAACGCGGATCCCAGTATGAGTAAAACGAACCATCTCCATCGAAATGACCGCGCAAGAAATCAAAAAAATATTTTTTAGGCACTTTTATTTCTTCGATGGTTTTAGATTTTTTAGTTGTCAGCCCTATTTTATTCAAAAACTTATAAAACCGGACATCTCCAATCTACACTACATAATACTTCTTATCTTTTCTATTTATCCCATTTGCTTTTATACCCACATGTAAATTTACTTGCAAACCCTCCTGAAAGTTATCTACTTGCTCTCTGTCTTTAGAAACAAAAACTATATGCCGTCCGTCAGAAGACAAATTACCATCAGTTGCAATTAATCCGATTGAATAGGCAAAATTTGGCGACCATTTAACTTTGACTTTTCCCAGCGGCTTCATATTCTCAAATTGTATGCGTAAACCTATTATAACAAAAAAGGAAGTTAAATTAAAACTTCCTGTTCCTACCAACCACCATATTAATCTTATTCCTGGCCAATTTTATTGTAATTTTAACTTCCTTTGTCACTTTTCCATCAGCCTCCACGGAGAAAGCTTCGTCGCCTGATATTTCCATTTCTTCAAATGGAAAAATGCTTGGCTCTTCATAGCTATACCCCCGCCAACCCTTTTTTGTCAATGGCCGTAAAAAAGCCTCCAACTTGCCGTCTTGGGGGTGAACAACCTGGTAATCATTGTCTCGTTTGGATCTTTTGAAATAAAACGGCTTGAAATTACATACCACCATTTCCATAAGCCCGGTGGACGAAACTTTAAATTTTTCATCATACAGCACGCTGATTTTTGCCGGCATTACATGTAATTGAGTAACAAAATATCTGCCGTTCACCCAACCCACGTCCAATTTTTCTTTTCGACGTCTCGCTAAAACATCGGCCGCCTCTAAACCGATTGGAATACCCAAAATATCCGCGATTGTATTTTCCGGACCAACCGGAATAAAACCAAAAACACATTCGCACCCAGCGCTACGAGAAAGCACCTGCCCAAAAGTTCTATCATTGCCAACAATAACTATAGTACTGGCTCCCCGCCTCATCTCTTCGTCAATGATTGCCTTAGAATCTATGTAGTTGTGCAAATATAAAATTTTTCCGGCAATGCCATAGTCGGTTAGCCGGATTTCAAGCGCTTTTATAAGTGAATTGTATTTCCGATCACGAACAAAATTATCGTATATGTAGACGTACATAATAACTATTCCATTTACAGCAAATCCGCTATTCATTCAAAGCTTCATCGTCTTCCTCAGCAATTTCTTCAACTACCGCGGCCCTTCTTCCTCTTCCTCGCTTGCGCCCCTCTTCCAAATTCATACCGGGCATCACCACACGGCCATACAATATGGCGCCGGCTTCTATTGCCAAAGACTGCGCCTCAATATCACCCAATATTTTGGCCGTAGATCCGATTTCTAAAGATTCCTTCACTTTAATGTTGCCTTTTACCTCTCCGCTTATTTGCGCATTTCCGGCGCGAATATTAGCCACTATCTTCGCTCCCGGTTCCACCAAAAGAAATTTGCTGGTGTGCACACTGCCAGTGACAGTGCCTTTTACAATAATGTTTCCTTCAGACGCAAAATCCCCTTCAACGCTCACAGATGGACCGACTACGGTATCCACATCATCTGTTTGTTCCATCATCATTTCTTCATCCGGCATTTCTTCAATGTTGTCTATAACCGCGCGAGAAGATTTTCTAAATAACATAATTTATCATTTATTTTTGAAGATATATGTATTATACAAAAAAAATGGCTCTTTGCAAAGGATGGGGACTATTTCCTGTGCTTAAAAGGAATCCAAAAGCCAAACTCACTGCCTTTGTTGATGCCGCGACTTTTCGCCCAAACTCGTCCACTGTGGGCTTCAACAAATTTTTTACAAACATAGAGCCCCAGACCGGTGCCGTTAACATTGATACCTCTAACATTAGAAGCCCGATAAAATTTATCAAACAGGTTGTGTGTTTCGTCTTTTGCAAAACCGATTCCATTATCTTTTACAACCAAAGAGACTCCCGGACCTTTGATTGACGCCTTCACTTGAATTATGTTGCCACTGTTATACTTCACCGCATTGTCCAAATAATTAAATAACACATGGCGAATTTTATCAATATCTGCTTCAACTAAAGGCAGTTTTGAACTGTCGTCTCGCGACAGCTTGATATCTTTGCTTCGGGCTTCACCTTTAAACTCTTCGACAACATCGTCCACAATCTTGCCAAGATCAATCTTCGCCGCTTTAATGCCATTACGACCCTGTTCTATCCTTGAAATATCTAAAAATTCATCCACTAAATTTATTAAACGCTCGTTGCTCTGGTTCATTTTATCCAGAGTTTTGTCCATCTCTTTTGTTGTTTTACCGTAAGCTTTGTCTTTGATAAGCTCAATGAAACCCTTAGCTATCGAAAGAGGCGTGCGCAACTGATGTGCGGCTATGGAAAGAAATTCGGACTTTTGTTTATCCATTTTTTTCAGACGCGTATTAGCCAACTCAAGAGAACGCAGTAAATGTGAAATTTCCCTGCGTCTTTTTATCTCATTATTTACACTTTTTACCAACAAATCACCAAGGATACCCAAGATAATGGCAAAAAATATCTTTAACGCGATAAAAACAATAGATTTTGAAAAAATTCCTTCAATTAAAAGAATAAAAACCAATACGGCCACCAACATTTCGGTGGCTAATATTCTGATGTCGAACAAATTATATTTAAGAATTGAAACAGCTGTGGTTGTCAAGAAAATTAGGGTATAAAAAGGCGCAAGCGGAACAAATGAACTGTTTTTAAATAAAATTATGGGAAGAGGTATGGATATAATTATTAAAGCCAACATTACAAACATGCCAAATAAAATCAATCGTATTTGATTCTTTGCTTTTCTTCCTCCTGATATGGACTTTTTAAACAAAAAGAAAATGGCGGCGACACTAAAAAAGGTAGTGACTATCATGAACGGCATCATGCCCGGCCCGGCCACAATCTGCGCTTTACCGCCAATAATTTCAATTCCCCTAAAAGCTAAGGAGGAAGAATTTATAACAGCAACTACTTCAATTAGAATAAATATGGCTAGTAAATGCCATTTTTTTAAAACCAATCTTGTGGCCGGCAAAGCATAGGAAAATAAAAAAAAGCAGACACTCATTGGTGTAGCGACAATAATACTGGCCCTAGCCCAATACAAATCAAGTCTTGGGTTGATAGCCAGATACATAATCACCAGCCAAATGGAAATTATCAAACTCAATGAAGCGAAGATAATATTTGTGTGACTGCGCCTATTGCTTCTTAAAACCAAAATGGCCAAAAGAGAATTCAAACCGACGCATATCAAAAGAATGGGCAATTGAAATTGAGAAAAAATACCCATAATTCTCCTTAATTATTTCTCCTTATTTTAACAAAAATAAAATTATTCGTTTATTTACAAAATCCGCTTGTTCCAGGGGAGGCACATGCCCGGCAGAACAAATTTCCAATTGCCTGTTCGGCATACAGTTGATCATTTCAAGACTTTTACGCAGAGGCATTAACGAATCATTATCGCCCCAAATAGTGAGGGTCGGGGGCATGCTTTTTAATTCGCTCTTGTTCAATAAAAAACTTTTCTTAATGGCTCCTTTTGATGTCATTGCATGCATAAATAAAAGAGGATGAGAAACCGTTTCGAAACACAGCCCTTCAAAATAGTAATCCACCAATTCATCGGCGAGTTTTGTCTTGTCAGATAAAACACTGGACAAAAATTCTTTCATGTTTTCTCGCGTTGGTTTAACGGCGAATTTGGATAGAAAAAGAGCGAAGGGCTTAAAACTGATCAAACGATACTGCGGTGGCACAAATCCGCTGAACCCCACGGAATCAATAAATACTAATTTTTTAAATTTTTTTCCATTTAGAAATAATTTGGCTGCCAACCAACCGCCAAAGGAATGCCCCGCCACAAAAGGAATTTCCAAACCCACTTTTTTTATAAACTTCTCAAAAGCTCTGGCAAAATCCTCTTCTATTTTCGTTTCAAAAAAATTTATATGCGATGAATATCCGGAGCCGGGCAAATCCACGGCAATCACAGTGAAATATCGCGCTAATTCCACGATATTTCTATACCACATTCCCCATCCTATATTTGCTCCATGTAATAGCAATAATGCCGGACCTGAACCTATTATAACATAATTTAGGTTGTATTTCCAAATTCGTGCCGTTCGCGGGGCAACACCGCGAACGCCAATGGATTTTAACAACTTTTTTTCAGCATCGCGCATGATTATGAATTATTACAAAACAAATCGTCAAACCGCATTATTTTTCGCCCGCTTTTTAGTGTTTCTCCCAAGATTATTTTCCTGGCCAAATACGCGCCGATTCCACCGCCAACGGCAACAGTACTCATTAATTGCGGCCGACCGACTAGAGTATTGTTAATTTCTCTCACCGAGGCCAGAGCACGAGAAGGAACATTCTCTATTCCCACCAATTCCACTGCGTATTTATGTTTATCCGCTTCCGTAATATCCGGATTTCGAAGAATGTTTTCCGGGGTATCACCTATCACGCCGTTAAACAGCGACAGATTCCTATTCAAATCGAAACGTTCAATGTCCACCAATAAACTATCTCCCAAATTCGCGAGCATGATCACGGGAATCCCCGCTTCTCTTGCCATAAGGCGCATTTTTATTTTAATCTCAAAACTGTCAATTATTTCAAAAATTACTTTGGGACGCGGTTCGGATAGAATAAATTGTGATAAATTTTGGCCTGTTAACCCTTCGTTAAAAGACTGAACATTCAAATAGGGATCTATTTCAAAAACCTGATGGGCGGTAATTGACGATTTCGATTTTCCCACGTCAGCTAATCCTGCTCGCACGCGATTTAAATTTGTAGTTTCAAGATTATCAAACTCCGCCAGGCGCAAAGTGCTGGCAATGCCCGCATAGGCCAAATTAACAGCTATACCGCTTCCAACCGATAGACCGGCTATGGCCACGGTACTTTGAGACAAAGCGGTTTGCTCCTCCTCCGTGATCAAATTTTTATTTCGATTGGTTCGCAGTCGAAAATAATCATCTTTAGTCAATGTATGTACAAAAATTCCATTCCAAGGGAAATATATCCAGTTGCCAGAACTGCCGCAAGTCTGTCTCGCGCAAAGAAATTTTTCCAGCTCCCCTTGGTATTGAGCCGTGTGCCGCAAAGAAGGATTGCGGATTTCAAACAATTCACTCATCTGTTGCCCGTAGATATCTCTAACTTCTTTGATACTGTTATCTGCCTGAAAACGAAGAACATCTTCCGCGGTGTAGGTTCCTTCAAAAAAAATAGTCGGCTTACACTCATTCGCGTTATTTTGTTTTGATAAGGTTTTGCGCGGAACCCATCGTTGTTTTATGTCGTCGCTGAAATGTTTTTTGTCGCCAAAAGGATAAAGAGTTATATGCGGACCAACGACTTCATCTCCATATTCATAGATAACATTATATTCCCTATTTATTTTTCGCAGATTTTCCGTAATTATAGAACGAAATTTTTTATTTAATTCGTCGCTCGGCTCTATGTTATTTTTTAATTCCAAATGCAAATCGAAAATCGGTTTCAAATTCTTGTCTTCAATTTTTTGCATTACAAATTTACCGGAAGCATAATCGGCAAGCGCGGAATTTTCCAGCGCGTATTTAATATTTTCCGGGTAAATATTGGCGCCATGCAGTACAATGGTGTGATCACTGCGTCCATAAATATATAAGAAAGGAAGATGCCATGGCTTTTGCAGCGTTTGATCAAGCACTTCCTTATCCAAATCAAGACCGCGATCGGCGAATAATGAGATGGTTTGAGAATATGGAATTATACCGCCGATATCATGGATGTTATAGCGTATCATGGGAGTCCCGCTCATAACGCTGAATATCAATTCTCCTTCGTCGACTTCAAAGTATCTTAGATAAGGATTATATTGGACCAAGGAAAAATCTCTGTGCGGTAATATTGTATCTAATACGTCGGGATGACTTAAACAAAATCTTTTTACAAATATCGAAGCTGGAGTTTCGTGTGCCAACAGAGCGGCATCAGCCGTGCCATAGGCATTAAAAGCGAAGGTATGGACATTGTCCGCGCTGATGGCTTCGCACATCATGTCACGCCAAGATTCAGACACAAGCTCGCCGGAAAACATAAATTTTATGTTTGTGCTGGAGAACGGAAAGCTGGCATCGGCAGCCAGGTCAACCACATCTTTTATTAATGGCGAGTACCCCGCAATAATTATCTGGCTAAACTCAGATCTCAATTCCGTAAGAATGCGCAAAATTTCCCCTTTATGATTTCCCGGCGTGGCCAATATCAATTTGTATCCCTTGCATGCGATACGCATGCCGGCATTTATTGTGAAAATACCTCCGATATACATTCCTTGCGCGAAACATTGAATCAAAAGCGTGCGTTTTTTTCTATTTAACCCCAAAATGGATTGAAAGGCCGTTTCAAAAGTCATTGTTGTTTCAATTTCCTGCAAAGTTCCTCGAGGCCAAAAATGAGGTTTCCCTGTTGAACCGGAACTGACGGAAACAATCTGATTCTCTTCCATGCGCCCATCAACACACAACGAAGAAAAGGGATAATGTTCTAAGTAGTTCTTTTTATCAATCCACGGAATATGATGAAAATCCGATGGAGTTAATATTTTTTCATGATCGATTTTATTCTTTTTCAAAAAATCTTTATATGCCGGAACTCTTTCCGCTATAAAATGAAAATATTTTAAAAACTTTTTTTCTGCTTTTTCAATAAGTTTAAGCTCCACGGCATTTTGATAAATATTCGCCACCTCTTCTCCGTCCACGGAATGATATGCTTCCAGCATGCGTTTGTTAAGCTCTGGCTGATTTTTGCGGCATTTGTAATATACTTCTTCCAATTGCTCGAAAGGACGCATGAAATTTGATGCGTTTCGCTTTGATGAAACGATGGTCTCAAATGAGGCGTCTGCCACCATGCAGGTTGGCTGTCTTTTTTGTTTTCCCTCTCCAAAGACCGACACTAAGCTCTTCTTTAAGCCATCAATTTTCTTCAATATTCGATCATTATCATGAATCTTGTTTTCAAACTGATCCACAACGCTAATTATTCCACCGGCATTGCAAATGTAATCCGGCGCATACAAAATATTTCTTTCTAACAATTCCCATCCCAATTTCTTATCTTGAAGCTGATTATTGGCGGCGCCAGCTATAATTTTACAATTAAGCTCTTTGATTGTCGCATTATTTATTGAGCCGGAAAGCGCGCAAGGACAAAAAACATCCACCTGTTGTTTGTGTATGTCGTTCTGATTTACAATTAAAATACTTGGAAATTCTTTCTTAACTCGTTCCAAAATAGTTTCGTTTATATCGGCCACAAAAATTTTCGCGCCGGATGAGTGCAACAATTTAAGCAAATCGAAACCTGTTTTACCCAAACCCTGAATCGCAAAGCGTCTGACCGAAAGGTCATCGTTTCCAAACACTTCCCTCAAACCCGCCTTCACACCACTTAACACGCTTAAGGCAGTGTAATATGCGGCCGGAACACCATAACCGATAACAAAAGCAGAATGATCGGACATTACTTTGAGATCATCGTCGCTCAACCCTACATCCGTGCCTGTAACAAATTTTCCGCCCAGTTCATTGACTTTTTCAATGTAAGTTCTAAAAAATAATTCCCGATTCTCCAGTCCGGCGGGATCAGCCATTAGAGCGGCCTTGGCACCGGTATAGGGCAAGCCGGCAGCCGCAGACTTGTAACTCATCAGCCTTGATAATCTCAGAGCATCACGAAGAGCATCTTCCTCGCAATTATATTTCCACAATCTTGTAGCCCCCAACGCCGGATAATTTTCATTAATTCTATGAATCGCTATAAAGCCCTTTAAACCTGCTTTTGGCTCATCAATTTCAACTACCAAATCATGGTCGTCGAACTCCGTATAAAACTCAAAATTTTTCATAAAATAAATATTAATAGGCACAATCTTCAACTGTCATTCTCGGACCATGCCACGCCTTTTCCGTCCCATACCCCAAACGAAATAAAAATTGCGGCCGAAAATTTGTGTTTATAATTGACTGTAATTCTCTATAGCCAGTTTCGGTATGCAAGGGCGCGGCCATTGGATGAGTGGACAGGCCGTATTTTGTTGCCAATAATGCAATTTTCTGGAATAATTGCCCCGCTTTTACCCAATCTTTTAACTCATCTTCTTCGGTGCTTATAACGCCAAACACAGGAGCATTCATTGCTCCTTCTTGTTTTTTTGTCTTAAAACTTTCAACATCAACGTATTTCAAAACGGTCGGAACAAGCAAAGAAATTACCGTGGGAACCCCCATAACATACGCCGGCATACCAAACTTAGAACCGGTGATATTTGTCTTTACATAACCGGCAAGTTCTTTTCTAAAACTCGGTTCGCTCATCACGCTATGGGTTGTACGTTTTATCAAATCCACCAATCTTTCTTTTTGTTCACCGCCCATCACAATATCCACGCGCGCACCCTCTTCTCTCATATCACCCACCAACTTCAATACTCTTTCTTCGGGCAAGATATCTTTGAAAATATGCCTATTGGAGATACGATTGACGATATGATATATTAGCTCTTCGCTGTCAACGATGTCGCCGATTTTGGCGGTTAAAACAATCGGCTCGCCCAACGACTTTGGATAGCTCGTTTCAAATAAAAAATTATAATGTTTGCCGGCAATTAAAATATTTTCCATTGCCGCTCCAAGACTAAAATACAGAAAACGCTTGTCTCTGTCTCCCACGGGCAATTCTCTTTCCGAATTGGCATATATTAAAACCTTATCATCTTTTACCCGGAATCTCCAGGGTTGAGTATTGTGTGTTGAGGGGGCCAAGATTCCAAACCCGATTAAAAAAAATAATTTATCTTTAAAACTACCTTTAAACGGGAAGTCTTCCACTTTAATTTCCCAAGCTTTGAAATTGGACTTCATATATTTATTTTAACAAATTTTAGAACTTGACCCAACGGCCTCGGTAATATTTTTATAACCATCTTTCTTGATGAGATTCGCTAATCCCAAATTGATTTTTTTCGCCTGAAACGGTCCTCCGTAAATCCAACCGGTAATTATTTGCACAATTGACGCTCCGCATTTTATCTTTTCATACGCGTCTTCAGCGGTGAATATTCCACCAAGTCCGATAATTTTCAATTTATCGCCGGCCAAACAATATATCTTTTTAATTACCTCATTACTTTTTTTGCGCAAAAGACCGCCAGATAACCCGCCGGGATGATTCATTTTTTCAACTGAACTTTTTGGCGTGATGATATTTCTGTCTTTAATCAAATTTATGGCTATAATCCCGGTAATTTCATTTGACACACAGCATTCAACTATTCGTTCCAGGTCATCATCATTAAATTCAGGTCCTATTTTTATAAATATATCTTTTTTTATCCCACGCTCTTTTGTTAATTTACGCATTTTTTCAGCCAATTCTTTAATGAAAGAAACTTGCGCAAATTTTTCGCACGATGCCACATTGGGGCAACTGACATTTAGAGTGATATAGTCGGCATAGGAATGGAGACGCAAAAAAGTTTTTAAATAATCACCAGACATATCTTTTAATTCCAAACCTGTTGTCGGCGCGATGCTGATTCCCAACGGTATGTTGTGCTTTCCCAAAACGCTCATTTTATTCAAAGCATGTTCGGAACCACCGTTGGCCAGGCCATGATATACAATCAGCCCCTCGTCATCAGGTATCCTCCAGAGTCTTGGTTTCGGATTGCCTGATAAGGGACTGCATGTTATGGATCCAAGTTCGGCAAAGCCAAAACCGAACATAGAATAGGCTTGGGGAGCTGTGATAAACTTATCAAAGCCGGCCGCCAAACCAACCGGATTCAAAAATTCCAAATTGCCGATTCTTGTCTTAAGGCTTTCATCACGCACAAGCGAAAACCGCCTAATTAAAAAAGGGAAAATTGGAACAGAAGAAGCATGGCGCAAACTTTGGATAACCACGTCATGAATTGTCTCCGGGTCAATTTTAAAAGCAATCGGCCTTAATATTTTTTTGTATAACACATTTATCGTAATAATTTAAGAAAATCTTGACGGCTCATAAGCCCCTCCCTTTCCACTAACTCGTCTAAATCAATTTTTTCCACGGCCGAAACATGCAGTAATTTTTCAGCCTTGTCGTAGCCTATTTTTTTGGACAACGCGGTGATGCCAACTTTGCTTTTTGACAACAGTTCTTCACAACGCTCTCCGTTGGCTTTGATTCCTCTCAGACCAAATTTTGTGAATAAATTTATACCATTAGAAAGCAGTTTTAAAGATTCAAATAAATTTTTCGCGATAATCGGAATCATGACATTTAATTCCAACTGACCGGCCTGAACAGCTAAAAAAACGGTAACATTATTGCCTGCCACTTGATAAGCAATTTGAGACAACATCTCTGCCATCACCGGGTTCACTTTTCCGGGCATAATCGAAGATCCTTTTTGGCACGTTGGAAAGGCTATCTCCCCTATTCCGGCTTGCGGTCCGGAGGCAAGAAGACGCAAGTCGCTCAAAAATTTAATTAAATTTGAACTTAGAATCGCAAGCAATGAACTGAGGTGAAAAAAGGAATCAGCGTATTGCGTGGAATAAACCATGTCCTGATCGAGACGCAAAGGAAACCGAGTGGATTTTGCCAATCTGCCAACAATTGTATCCGCATACCTTGAAGAAGAATTGACCATCGTGCCGACTGCCGTCCCGCCGATATTAACACGACACAACTCTCGCTTTATGAGATTTAATCTTTTTATATCTTCCTTTATGGCGCTGGCTTGTGCGCCGAACTCTCTCCCCAAACTTATCGGAACAGCATCCTGCAGATGAGTTCTTCCAACTTTTATTATATCCTTAAATCTATCGGCTTTCAATTCCATTTCTTTGCGATATTTCCACAAAGAATCCAGTAAATCATCCAACATTTTGAGAAGTGTAATACGCAGAGCAGTGGGGAGCACATCATTGGTAGACTGAGATAAATTTACATGCTCCAGCGGATGTACATTATTTCTTCTTTTCATAATCTCTGTTGCTCGCGAAGCCAACACCTCGTTAATATTCATATTCATTGACGTGCCGGCGCCTCCCTGAATCATATCAACAACGATTTGATCATTAAATTTTCCCCTCATCAGTTCTCGTGCTGCTATTTTAATTGCATTTCCAATCTGTTTATCCAAATAACCCAGTTCAACATTTACACGGGCGGCTTCTTTTTTAACCAAAGCTATATTTTTCGCCCAAAGCAAAGAAAAACCGACACCGCTGGCGGAAAAATTTCGCAAAGCTTTTTTTGTTTCCGATTGATAATATATCCTCATACCTCCAACCTAACAATGCAGATTTTACATCGCACCCACCACATCAATACCCAAAAGATTCAAACCATCAGTCATCGCTTTCGCCGTGGCGCGTATAAGATTGAGTCGGAAAAACAATAAATCTCCTTCTGCTTTTATGACCGGACACGAACCATAAAACGCGTTAAAATCTTGCGCCAGATTAAGCAGATAATGCGATATTTTTGACGGATCATGTTTTACAGCGGCTCCTCTTGCCGTTTCAGCGTAATTGGCGATATCCAACAATAACTTTTTTTCAGTCTGATGGATTTCAGAGATGTTCTTCAGCTCAAATTTGTTAAATTTCATTTTTGCTTTTTTCAAGATGCTATTTATGCGTGCCACAATATATAACAAATAAGGTCCACTGTCTCCGGTTAAACTTATTGATTCCTTTATATCAAACAAAATATCATTTTGAGCGCCGGTGCGCAAAAAAGAATATTTAATGGCGGCTAAAGCCACTTTTTCAATTGTTTTTTTCTTATCGTTTACCTCGTGATCAACCATCGCGTCAGCAACAGCCTTTTTCGTTTCTTCAATAAGCCATTCGGCCAGCACAACATTGCCGGTGCGCGAACTCATTTTTCCTTCTTTCAAACTCACCCAGCCATACATCAAATGGTTTTCTTTTCCGACGCTTTGAGGAAACACTTGTTCAATGGCTTTGAATAAAACCTTAAAATATTCGGTTTGTTCTTTGCCCACCACATGAAAAATGGCATCCGGGTTATACTCTTTCAATTGCATCTCAGCCAAAGCCAAATCTTTGGCTTCGTAAGTTGGAAGACCCTTGCTGTTCAAAAAAACTCGATTATGCAGACCGTATTTTTCTCCTTCAAAAATAACAGCTCCTTCACTTTCTTTGAATATGCCTTTTTTCAAATTTTCCAATACCAATTTTTTTCCTTCATCAAAAGTTTCGGATTCAAAATATAGGCGATCGAATTTGGCTCCAACCATCGCATATATTATATCAAAATATTCCAAACTCCACTTTCTGGTTTCTTTGTAAATTTTAAACAATCCATTGTCTTTATTGTAAATTTTTTCATTAATTTCAACTATTTCTTTTTTTGCGTTTTCATCTTCTTCGTAGGCAATTCCGCCTTTGGCATAGACGCGACCCAAATACAGAACCTTTTCCTGAATTTTTTCTTTCTTCACCGCTTCATACTCGGGCATTGATTGTTGGATGCCCCACAAACATTTGGCAATATGCAAACCAACATCACCCTGAAAATTCGTACGAATGACTTTGTATCCGCTATTTTCAAAAATTCTGGCAAGGCTTTCTCCGGTGATAATGTTGCGCAAGTGGCCGATATGAAATGCCTTGTGAGTATTGGGTTGAGCATATTCAACCATAATTTTTTTGCTTTTTCCCATTTCATTTTTCCCGAATTCTTTATTTCCAATCTCTTTAAAAACAAAATCAGCCAAAAATTTAGGATTTATGAAGAAATTCAAGTATGGTCCGACAGCCTCAACTCTTTCCACGATATCCCCTTGTATGTCAGCCACTTCGGATATTTTTTGTGCCAAATCTTTCGCGAGTATTATCGGGCTTGTCTTTTGCTCTTTAGCCAAGCCAAAACAAACAAGCGACAAATCGCCCATTTCCGGTTTCGGAGGAATCGCGAATTCAGCTTCGCCCATTATGCCGTTAGCCCGTAAGATATTGATTATTTTTTCTTTAAGCATAAAAAATTATTTGACTCGAGCAAAAAACCTACTGCCTTTTTGAACAACATCGCCCGGTTTTACTATGGCTGTATAATTCTCGGCGGATACTTTTTCCTCATTAATTTTTACGCCCCCCTGATCAATATTGTGCCTGGCTTCGGTTTTGCTTTTGCAAATTTTTGCTTCAACTAAAACCGCCACAACGTCATAAACGCTCGGCTTGACTTCCGGCATTTCCGCGGGGGTTTCTTTTTTGCTGAATGTGTGGACAAAATATTCTTGCGCTTGCTTGGCTTGTTCTTCTCCAATAAATGTTTTTACAATTTCATAAGCCAACAGCAATTTCATGTCGCGCGGATTGGCGCCTTTCTTCATTTTATTTTCCATTGTCGCAATTTCACCCATCGGCATTCGCGTGCATAGTTCAAGACCGCTTATTATCATATCATCGGTCCAACTCATTACTTTTCCAAACATATCTTCCGGAGCATCGGAAAAAGCCACCATGTTTCCCTCGCTCTTGCCCATTTTTTTGCCGGAGACATCGGCGAGCAGTTTCATGGTCAAAACAAATTTTTCTTTATTTTTTAAAGATTTCATCAAATCCCGTCCCGCCAGCATGTTGAAAGTTTGGTCATTGCCTCCGATTTCGCCATCAATGTCCATAGCGACGGAATCATAGGCTTGCATCATGGGGTACATAAATTCATGCACATAGATCGGCTTGTCTTCCTCTTGACGGCGCTGAAACATATCGCGCTCCATCATTCTTTGTACCGTAAAATGACTGGCTAATTCCAACACATCACCAAAATTCATTTTGCCCAGCCATTCGCTGTTGTATTTAATTTCTACGGGATTGTCACCCTGAAAATCCAGAACGATAGAAGCCTGTTCCCTGTAATTTTTACAGTTTTCCAAAACTTGTTCGCGAGTTAATTTTTTGCGCGCGGCCATTTTGTCGCTTGGATCGCCAATCATGCCGGTGAAATCTCCGATGAGCAAAATAATTTTGTGGCCCAATTCCTGAAATTGTCTTAATTTTAGAATGGTGATTCCATTGCCAACATGCAATGTGTTGGCTGTAGGATCATAGCCGGTGTAAAGAGTCAGTTGTTTGCCGGACCGCAATCTTTCCCGCAAAAAATCAACATTGGGATAAATATTTTCCACACCTCGGCTAAGTAATTCTTCGATTTTTTTGGTATCCGTGTTTGTTTTCATATTAAATAAAAAATTATTCTTTATTTTCCAAAATTTTTGGCCCCCACACTTCAAAAACGGTTGAGGGCCTAAAACCAAGTTGTTCTTCGAGCTCCACTCTTTCTTTTGTTATCCATTCTTCACGCAATCTAGTAGCTTCGGCCCGTATGTCACCTTCGGCCATTCCCACTTTTTTTGTCGCCTCTTCAAGCCATGCTCTTTCCATGGCGCCAGAGCTATCATAAAAAGCCGGCTTTGAAGCCTCCTTATCACGTTCGAAAGTCCACACACGTAACTTGGCTTCTGTGGAATGCAAGCGGTCGGGCATATTCGTCAAACCATAACCACTGCTAAATCTGTGACTTCTGCCATCAAAAAAAATATAATTTTTTGTGCCGGGTTGCAGATAATCCGGACTCATTCCCCGGCCATCGTCAATAATTCTAAAAACAATATATCTTTGCCATTCCTCGTCCTCCCTAATCATCTGCTCAACCACAACATTTTTCGCGCCGTTTTCCTCTTCACCAATCACCTCGCCATTTTCGTTTACAATCTGCTTGATATACTCACCCGCGGCATTTCTGGTTATGTTACAGACGGCATTCACAATCACACCAGGAACGCCAATCAATTTTTCATTTGACTCAAGCGCCAATCGTCCGCCAGTCGGAATGCAAACTCTTTTCAGCAAAATCGACACATCAGCTCTCTCTCGACCGCTTACCAGATGAGATGCGGGGCTTTTTTTTAACACTTCTGATTTTTCAGATCTATATTTTTTAATTTCGAGATTCGCTTCAATCCTTTTACGCACATAATCAAGCGCAGCGTCCAAACCCTCGATGCTAAAATCTCTGTAAAATTTCTTATCAATATATCTTTTATCAAGGCCTCGAAGGCAAATATCTTCCAAAATTAGAGAATACGCCGGCCAACTCTGGATAACATTTTCCAGAATTCTAATTTTACCTTCAGTCGATTCTTTTTTTCTTAGCGAACCGACGTTCCCGGTTGTAACAGTGGCTAAGTTGCCCAGATCATGCCCCATAAATTTACAAAGATACGGGCTGTCTTCTTTAAGATCTCTGTAGACAGCGGCATCAAATACGGGACTAGAAAGAATCTTGCCTATTAGCCTATCGACTCCTTCCCGATCATCGGGATTAAAATTTGCAAAATCAATCGCGCTAAATTCACGGATATCATTAAGAATGCCCCGACAAATTATCTCAATTGACTTCTTTTCTTTAGACGGACCTTGTTCTTTTACACCCCCAATTTCACCCATATTATTTTAAGCTATCAAGTTGTTTTGATAATTTTGTGATTTTTTCCGATGCCTCGCTTAACTTTAACTTTTCTTTTTCAACTACTTCGGCCGGAGCATTTTGCGCGAATTCGGAATTGGAAAGTTTCTTTTCCAGCCCATCTGTATACCTGTTGATATCTTCAATCTCTTTTTCCAGCCTGGCTTTTTCTTTGGCAAAGTCAACTATTCCTTTGGCGTATATAAAAATCTCCATAACTCCACTCACGCAACCAATTGAATCTTCCGGCTTTTTTGCCTTACTTTCAATTTCCACTTTGTCCAAACGCGCCAGATGCCGAATGAGATCAACATTTTGTTCCAGCAATTTTGTTCTATCTCCAGCCACAATTAAGACACTCAATTTCTTCGCCGGCTCAATTTTGTAATCCGCCCGAAGCGCGCGCACGCTCGTAATTAAATTCCTGATCTGTTCAAAATCATCCGCTCCGATTTGGTGCGCCGCGCTTTCTTCTTCGCTATAAGTTTCTTTGGATAAAAATATTGGCCATCTCTGCACCATCAAGAAACTGCTCTTTCCATACACTTCCTGCCAGATAGCCTCTGTCACAAATGGCATATACGGATGCCACAGTTTCAAAATGGTGTTTAGAATATAATTCAAAATTTCTTCTTTATCGCCTTCCACCTTAGCTGTTTCAAGATACCAGTCAGCCAAATCATTCCAGGTAAAATCGCGCAATAATTCGCCGGTGAAAGAAAAATTATATTTTTCAATATTTTCCGTGGCTTGGCC
>JAHJCN010000102.1 GCA_018812905.1 Patescibacteria group bacterium | reverse complement strand
CCGCAGGGGGACAGACCTCAGCCTTACTGCTTGGCTACGGTACCATTTTTTTAAATTGTTAGATAGAGTTTTGTCTCCCTACGGGAGATCCCCCGCAGGGGGACAGACCTCAGCCTTACTGCTTGGCTACGGTACCGTTCATAAATGAAATAGCATTCCTTTTACAAAGAATATCATTTTGAAGTATTTTTTTCAAGCCTTCGCTAGCGCAACGCGCAACGTATAACGTATAACCTGTCGATTAAAAATCGAGCACCTCTCCACTGTTACATGTTATATGTTACATGCCACGCTATCGCACATACCCCAACGGATTCACCCTCACGCCATTGATTTGGATTTCAAAATGCAAATGGATGCCCGTAATACCGCGGACTTTTCCGGTGTTGCCCATCAGGCCGATGGTTTGACCGGCCTCAACATAATCTCCCGGTTTCACCAACAACTGATTATGGTGGCCATACAATGTTTTAACGCCTCCGCCGTGATTGATAACAACGTAACAACCATAACCGCTGTTCCAACCGCACTGGGCAATGGTCACGGTGCCGGCCTTGGCCGCGTAAGTTGGGGTATTTTTAGGTCCGGCAATGTCAATGGCATGGTGAGTCCAACCATAATATTGCGAAATATATTTAACTCCGGAAGGCCAAACAAAACCGGAAACACCCGGGGATTGCTTGGAACCCGGAGGCACCGGCAGACGAGCCGTGGTGCCAGAATTCCCCGATGAGGGATTTGCCACAACCTGCGATTGGACGGCAATGCCGTTCGGAATCATGATTCTTTCGCCAATAACCAAGTCGGTTCCATCTTCTTTCAACATATTAAACCGCGTAATTTCTTCGGGTTTGGCTTGGAATGTATTGGCAACCTTGTTCAGGGTATCATTCTTCTTGATTGTATACATCACACCCGTCGTCGGTGGAATTCTAATTTTGTCGCCCGGACGAATCACAGATCGCAGGCTTAGGTTGTTTTCCCATAAAATAGTGGAAACACTGATGCCGAATTTATACGCAATAGAGCTCAAAGAGTCCCCGCCTTCAATAACATACCCAATCACCTCATCACGCTTGCTTCCCATAACCGCCCCCGGCATAATAGTTGGCCTGTTTACCGCTGATCCGCCGGCGGTGATGGCCGCCAAATCTTGATCCTTCCAATTGATGCCGGCATCGTTCGCGCTAATATCGGTTGCTAAAGACCCCTGCTTCCATGTGGGCACATTTTGCACGGTCACAATATTCGCCGCCACAATCTCCTCAACACTAAAATCTTCTTCAGGAGCGCTCAAACCATAGGCGATCGTCTTTTGACCAGGGATAAAGTTATCTTTCTTTGCATAAAGCTTGGTTTGCGGAACGGCCACGAAAAAAAGCACCAAAAAAAAGATAATTTGCAAACTATCTCTCTTCAAAAACAAATCGGAAAACGATCCAAGACCAATTTTTTTAAAAAAACAACCTATTTCATACCAACAACGGCCGGTCGGTCGCCAGAAAAAAAGCCAGATTTTGCCTAAAACAAAAGAAATTCTGGTTCCAATCCACCAGAAAAACCTCTTTGCATATACCAAAAATTTCAACGTTTTTAGCAGTGCGTTATATTTCATATCTTGACTTGGATACTATCTTAGCATAAAATAACCCTAAAAACAACGGGTATTTTAATTATTAACCTAGCAATATGACAATAGCGCTTTTTGCTCTGTTGCCCGCCGTCATCGCCATAATTTATGGGGCGATTTTAATAGGCTGGATCAACAAGCAACCAGTGGGAGACGACCGTATGCAGGCCATTGCTCGTGCCATTCAAGATGGCGCTAAAGCCTACCTCAACAGGCAATACAAGACAATTGCCGTGGTAGCGGTCGTTATTTTTATTTTCATTGGTCTTTTCCTGGACTGGGTGACGGCTTTGGGTTTTTTGGTTGGAGCCGTATGTTCCGGCTTGGCCGGCATAATTGGCATGAGTATTTCCGTTCGCGCCAACATTCGCACTGCCGAAGCCGCGCGCAAGGGTTTTAAAGAAGCAATGAATGTGGCCGTGCGAGGCGGTTCAATCACAGGACTTTTGGTTGCCGGCTTGGGTCTTTTGGGCGTTTCGGGTTTCTATTTAATTACAAAAGATGTATCCGCCTTGATTGGTTTGGGTTTTGGCGGTAGCTTGATATCTGTTTTTGCTCGTATTGGTGGAGGTATTTTCACCAAAGCCGCGGATGTGGGCGCTGATTTGGTTGGCAAGGTGGAAAAGGGGATTCCGGAAGACGATCCGCGAAATCCTGCTGTGATTGCGGACAATGTGGGTGACAATGTTGGCGACTGCGCCGGCATGGCTGCCGATTTGTTTGAAACCTACGCCATCACGGCCTTGGCCGCCATGGTTTTAGGCTCTTTGCTCATTCCCGGAAACGAAAAAGTTTTAGTCTATCCATTGGCTTTGGGCGGTGTTTCCATTATCGCCTGTATTATTGGCACATTCTTCATTCGCCTGGGTGAAAGCAAAAATGTAATGAATGCGCTATACAAGGGTTTGGCCGTTTCCGCCATCCTCGCGTTAATTGCTTTTTATCCCTTAACCAAGTGGCTTTTGGGTGGTGTTGAGGGATATACTGTAAACGGCATATATGCGTGCGCCATTATTGGTTTGGCTTTAACGGCCGTGATGGTTTGGATTACAGAATACTATACTTCTCAAAAATACAAACCGGTTAAAGACATTGCCAAGGCCTCTACGACCGGTCATGGCACAAACATTATCGCCGGTTTGGCGATTTCCATGAAATCCACAGCTTTGCCGGTGCTATTCATCATGGCTGCTATTTTGGCTTCCTATCATTATGCCGGCCTCTACGGCATTGCCGTCGCGGCGGTCAGTATGTTGTCTTTGACCGGCATTATTGTCACCATTGACGCTTATGGCCCCATCACAGACAATGCGGGCGGTATAGCGGAAATGGCAAACATGCCAAAAGAAGTACGCGAGGTTACCGATCCGTTGGACGCCGTGGGAAACACCACAAAAGCCGTCACAAAGGGCTATGCGATTGCTTCTGCCGCTCTTGCGTCTTTAGTTTTGTTCGCGGATTTCACTCACAAACTGCCCGAATCCGTTAAATTCTTATTGAATGATCCAAAAGTATTGGTTGGCTTGTTCATTGGAGGCCTATTACCATATTTATTCAGCTCCATGCTCATGGAATCTGTGGGTAAAGTGGCCGGAAGCGTTGTGGAAGAAGTGCGCAGGCAATTTAAGGAAATTGCGGGAATTATGGAGGGAACTAATAAGCCTGATTACGGCAAAGCAGTGGATATTGTTACCAAAGGAGCCATTGGACAAATGATATTGCCGGCCATGATTCCGGTGTTTGCTCCGATTGTGGTTGGCTGGTTGCTTGGCGTGGAAGCTTTGGGCGGACTTTTGCTCGGCACCATCATCACCGGCATATTCGTGGCCATTTCCATGACCACGGGCGGCGGCGCTTGGGATAATGCCAAAAAATACATTGAAGAAGGCAACTACGGAGGCAAAGGATCCTTTGCCCACCAGGCCGCAATAACCGGCGACACTGTTGGCGATCCATACAAAGATACTGCCGGACCCGCCATTAATCCTATGATTAAGGTGGCGAATATTGTCGCGCTTTTGATTGTAGGTTTGCTAACCAAATAATCATTGTAAAACAAACTAAAAACCACTCCGTTATGGAGTGGTTTTTAAATATGTTTTTGCCAAGACCGCCTCATAGAAAGCACAACAAATTATGATTTCTATGAGCACGGCGGTCTTGGCAGACAACCGGCTCGGAGAGGTATAGGGTCAGGGCTGAAATCCACAGCGGATCATGGCCGCTTCGCGAAATTCATCTCTTGCAACCCTCTCCCTCTCCCAAAAGTCCCCCAGCTCTGCCGGGGGCGGAGCGAAGTCGGCGTCTCCGCCTTCTCCTCTCCACTTCATTTCGGCGTTCGCCATATCCCTGGCAAACGCCTCTCCTTCCTGTGCGTCCTCCAGCATCCGCCCATAGGCCTCCGCCAGAACACGCGCTTGGCAACACTGGTGCCCGCAAGCCCCGGGCTGGGCTTCTTCGGCGCGCTTTTCTAGGACCGTAGCGGTCCTTGCTAGCTCGCCGAAAAAAATCCTCCGCGCTTCGTGAGCGCGGACATGCCCCGCCCATTGGGCGCGGAGCGCATCTTTTTCCGCCACCTCCTTCCAGGTGCGCTCCGCCCAAAGGCGGACGCCCCGGAGTTCTTCCCCGCCCTCCCGCTCCACGAGCGGGGGCAGGGTCGTCCGCCCGCTTTCGCAAGCGGACAGAAGAAGTACAAAACTCAAAAAAAGAAAAAGAAATGCGCGCGACATTCCTGCCTCCTTTGCCGGCATTTCCGGCTTGCTCTAGCGGTTTTTGTGAAAACAGAGCTTTTAAATATAGCACAAAAAGGATGAAAAGTCAACCCCCCTGTTCTCCGCTATCATTACAACAATTCTAGCATTATAATCCCTCAAATTTCCATATTCTGGCGCCAATTTCACAACAGACCACACGTTACACGTTGCGCGCTGCACGTTACACGATACACATGCTTTTTTCGCCTTAACAATTGACTTTTTGCCAATTATACAGTACAATTTACGCACTTTTAGATAATTTTGTTTTTATGCAATACACAGCCAAAAAATTGGAAAAGTCACAAATGGAGTTGATTATTACCGTCACTCCGGCCGAATACAAACACGCCATGGAACACGCGGCCGAACACATGTCGGAGCGCGCCGCCATCAAAGGCTTCCGCCCTGGCAAGGCACCCTATGCCATCGTGAAAGAACAGTTGGGTGAGATCAAAATTATGGAAGAGGCCTTGGAGCACATTGTGCAAGAAAATTTCTTTCAGGCCGTTCAGAAAGAAAAAATAGAAACAGTCGGTGCCCCCCAAATTTCAATCGAAAAAATGGCGCCGGGAAACGACCTGATTTTTAAGGCGGTTGTGGCGTTGTTGCCAAAAGTAACTCTTCCGGATATAAACTCCATCAAAGTTGAGCAAAAAACCACTGAAGTTAGCCAAAAACAAGTTGATGAAGTGGTTGAAAACCTTAAAAAGATGCAAAGAAAGGAAAAAACCAAAACTGGATCGGCCCAAAAAGAAGATAAAATGGTGATTGATATGGACATGTTCGTGGACAAGGTCCCAATGGAAGGTGGGCAGGCCAAGGACTACCAAGTCTACCTAAGCGAGGATCACTACATCCCCGGATTCGGCGAACAGCTGGTTGGCCTCAAAAAAGACGAGGAAAAGGAGTTTAGCTTGAAGTTCCCCAAGGAACACTTCCAGAAACAATTTGCCGGTAAGGATGTGGATATTAAAGTGAGGGTAAAAGACGTGCTTGAACTGACCTATCCGGAGGCTGATGATACGTTTGCCAAGGCCTTGGGACAAGACAGCCTGGCCAAGCTCCAAGATCTTCTAAAACACAATCTGCTTCATGAGGCCGAGCAAAAAGAGGAACAAAGAATTGAAGTTGCTATTCTGGAACAGCTTATTGAGAAAAGTCAGTTTGAGGATATTCCGGAAATTCTAATCAAGTCGGAAAAGAATAAAATATTTTTTGAATTGAAACACAGCTTGGAAAAACATGGAGTAACCATAGAACAATATTTGAAGGATTTAAAAAAGACCGAAGAGGAAATTTTTAAGGACTTCACCGAACAAGCAATTCAGCGCGCCAAGTCGGCTTTGCTCTCTCGCCAGATTGCCATGGAGAACGACATCAAGGTGGAGAAGAAAGAATTGG
Source organism: Patescibacteria group bacterium (assembly GCA_018812905.1). Taxonomy (GTDB): domain Bacteria; phylum Patescibacteriota; class Patescibacteriia; order Magasanikbacterales; family GWA2-37-8; genus JAHJCN01. The sequence continues at coordinate 197 of JAHJCN010000102.1, read as the reverse complement.
ATGATGAGATTGCCGGAATCCGAACATCCTATGGCGATGACAAAAATGTGGAAGAAAATTTGAAGCGTCCGGATGTGATTGACACCATTGCCACCACCATCCAGAACAGAAAAGTTTTGAAGTTTTTGAAGGAGAAAATTTTGGATCAAAACAGTAAATCCGAACCCCAAAAAAATCAAAATTCCAAATCACAAATT
>JAHJCN010000101.1 GCA_018812905.1 Patescibacteria group bacterium | reverse complement strand
GTAACGCCTACGAATACCTGCTTTCCATAATGTCCTCTCAGGGAGATGCCGGACAATTCCGCACGCCTCGCCATATTATTGATTTCATCGTAGATGTCGTGAATCCGACAAAAGATGATAAAGTGCTTGATCCTGCTTGTGGCACAGGCGGATTCTTGGTCAGCTCTTACAAGCACATTTTGGAACAACACGACGGCAAAGACGACCCAAAGAACAAAGACCTGTCCGCCGAAGCCTCGGCGAAGGCGGAAAAACCGCTTACTCCAGACGAACGTAAGAAATTAATGACCAATTTTGAGGGCTATGACATAGACCCAACTATGGTGCGTATTGCGCAAGTCAATATGTATCTGCACCAATTCAAAAATCCAAAAATCTTTCAATACGATTCGCTTTCCAGCGAAGAACGCTGGAATGATAAGTTTGATGTTATTCTCGCCAATCCGCCGTTTATGTCCCCAAAAGGCGGGATCAAACCACACAGCAAATTCAGTATTCCATCCAGTCGCAGTGAAGTGCTTTTCGTGGATTACATAATGAACCACCTGCGTCCAAAAGGTCGCGCCGGTATCATCGTGCCGGAAGGAATTATTTTTCAATCAGGCACAGCACACAAACAACTTCGCAAGAGCCTTGTTGAGGACGGCCTTTATGCTGTTGTCAGTTTGCCGTCCGGTGTTTTCGCGCCATACAGCGGAGTTAAAACCAGCATTTTACTTTTTAATAACGAACTGGCAAAAACGAGTCAGGAAATTTTGTTCGTAAAAATAGAACAAGACGGCTTTGACCTCGGCGCAACCAAACGACCAATCAGCAAAAACGATTTGCCGACAGCTTTGGATATTCTCAACAAATGGAACACAGGTGAAAAAGTAGAAAACAAACTTGCTGTGTATGTAGAAAAATCAAAAATTGCCGAAAACGGCGACTACAATCTTTCTGGTGATCGTTATCGTGTAGCGACTGATTACACCAACGCCAAATGGCCGATGGTGGAGCTAAAAGAGCTTTGTGAAATTACAACTGGCAGAAAAGATGTAAACGAAGGAAATCCCGACGGCGAATACCCATTCTTTACTTGCGCCAAAGACAACACATTTATTGACACATTTTCATTTGATACCGAAGCATTATTGATTGCTGGAAATGGTGATGTTGGTGCGGTGAAATATTACAAAGGAAAATTTGATGCATATCAGCGCACTTATGTTTTGAGTAACTTCACAAATGTAAATGTGAAATATCTTTTTCAAGTTTTGAATAATTCGTTGAAAGAGAATATGCAACTGCAAAAGCTTGGAAATACAATGCCGTATATTAAGCTTGGAATGTTGCAAACATTTCTAATCCCTCTTCCGCCTCTCGAAATCCAAGAGCAAATTGTGGCGAAGCTGGACGGCTATACAGGTATCATTGCCGGTGCCAAACAAATCACTCAAAACTGGAAACCCAAAATTGACATTGATCCGGAGTGGGAGAAGGTGAAGTTGGGAGAAATTGGGAAAATCAGCATGTGCAAAAGAATTTTCAAAGAGCAGACCACTGCTGAAGGTGATATTCCGTTTTATAAAATTGGTACTTTTGGCAAAGTTCCCGATGCATTTATTAGTCGAGAAATTTTTAATGACTATAAAGCAAAGTTTTCTTATCCAAAAAAGGGTGAAGTTTTGATTTCAACCTCAGGGACTATTGGGAGAACCGTTGTCTTTGATGGTGAGCCAGCATATTTTCAAGATTCGAATATAGTTTGGATAGAGAATGATGAAAAAAAAGTTTACAACAAATATCTTAACTTGGTATTTCAAGATATAGATTGGATTACAACCAAAGGCGGAACAATAGAGAGACTTTATAATAAATTGATCGAAGAACAAGTGATATCAATTCCACCTCTCACCATCCAAAAGCAAATCGTGGAAAAAATTGAAGCCGAGCGCACACTTGTCGAATCCGCCAAAAAACTGATTGAAATTTATGACCAAAATACCAAAGACGCGATTGCTAAACTTTGGTCAGAATAGATATGTATGAAGATGCACAAGAAATTATTGACTATTTGCCCATTCGCCGAGATACACCGGAAAACGATTATATAAATCATCTCTGGCAGTCATTTTCTGTTTTAGATGGAAGCGAATCTGTGGCGCGTCCGTTTGCGGTGATGCCATTTCATCTCTTGTTTATGCTGGCGATTCAATACAAAGTTTTGCGCATTTACAAAGAGCAAAAAGAAAAATATGAGCTAGCACTGACGACCAAAAATCCCCGTGATGAAGAAAAAGATATTTTGGCACCGGAATCACCGCTTGCCATTGCCTTCTTGGGTGAAAGCGAAATTGTGGATTTTTTGAAGATTGCGGGATTGTCAGCGGACGACGCGCGCAGTATCAAAAAATCGATTGTCCGCTATCGTAATGACAAAATCGCGCACGCCAAGGGCTATATTGAGCAGGATATGGAGAACAAAATTGAGGAATACTTCGGTTGGTTGGAAACCTTGCAAACCGTCTATCGCCCAATGAATCAAAATGTTGCTGATGTTTGGCTAGCGGAAATTCAAGTCGGTGATGATATGGAGCAATTTTTGGAAACTCATTTTCTAGATTCGTGTTTTAGTCCGCGAGATTTTGGTGACATTATCGGAATTTTACTCGAAGCCGAGCAACGCGATTTTGATCAGTGGACGCAAGTTGTGAATAAAGGTTTGGAATTGGCGTATGATCAGACTATTTCCGCGCTTCATGAAATTGCTAAAATTGAAACCGATGACGGCAAAAGATTTAACACGATTCGAGTTTTGCACGAGAACGGCGAGATTGATGAAGAAGCGAAAAAGAGTATAATTGAGAGTGAGAAAGACGAAGAAATTTTGGAGTTGTTAAAAAATTGAAATTTAAGCAAGCGAAACAAATAAAAGGCAAAAATTCCCTCCCCTTAAACCCCTTCCTTTTTGCCTTTTATTTAAAGAGAATAAGGAGTTTTGGATTTTGGGCATTCACCCCTAACCCAGTATGAGAGAATTATCTCGGACTTTTTGGTAAAGTCTATGGAGGTGGTATGACATTTCACGCCCTTGCCCTGTCACTCATC
>JAHJCN010000100.1 GCA_018812905.1 Patescibacteria group bacterium | reverse complement strand
TATCAATCAATTTACAATTATCAATTTTCAAGAATCAAATTTGAAAATTATGTCATTGAAAATTCAATGAAAATTGCAAAATTGAAAATTCAACGTTTTTAAAACGCCGGAACTTCCGGAGACGCGGATCCTTGCCCTTGTGGCTTCGCAAATGCCGTCTTAGGTTTCAACGTCTGCGTTGCATTCGGCTGACTATCGCTTCCACTTCCTTGCGGTTGCGCCGTATTCACAAACTGCGTATCCATGTTTCTAAAAGAAGTCGTCGGTTCGTGAAAAATTAACTTCACCACGCCGGTCGGACCGTTTCTGTGTTTTGCTATGTGGATTTCCGCCACATATCTTTCGTCCGGCGGAACATCTTCTATGCGGTAGTTTCTGTCAGCGGCCTTGCGATAGATAAACATCACTACATCCGCGTCTTGCTCAATTGAACCCGACTCGCGCAAGTGGGAAAGTTTGGGAATGGCCGGTTTGCTTTGTTCCACCACGCGCGATAACTGGGATAAAGCCACCACCGGTATATTCAGTTCGCGCGCGATGCTTTTCAAGCCGCGCGTGATTTCGGCCACTTCCTGCACGCGATTTTCTTGACCGCGTGATTCCATCAATTGCAAGTAGTCAATAACAATCAAACCCAAACCATGCTCCGACTGCAGGCGTCGAGCTTTGGTGCGAATCTGTAGTATATTACAATTGGAGGAATCGTCAATAAAGATGGGGGCTTCAGACAGCGTGCCGATGGCATGCCCAATGCGCGGGAAATCATCGTCCTCCGGCCTGTCCGAAAGCCGTCCGGTGCGCATTTTCCACAAATCAACATTGGCCTCGGCGCAAAGCATTCTATCCACCAGTTGTTCCTTGCTCATTTCCAATGAAAACATGGCCACCGGCACCTTTTGTCTCACGCCAACATTGCGTACGATATCCATGGCCAATGAAGTTTTGCCAACACTGGGACGGGCGGCCAAGATTATCAAATCGGATTTTTGCAAGCCTGCGAGTAAATTGTCCAAGCCGGTAAAACTGGTTGGTAATCCGCGCAGTTGCCCCTTATTTTTATGAAGCTCATCAATCCTGTCAAAAGCATCCGCCAAAATTCCGCGAATAGGCGTGAATGCTTGGCGAAAATAATTTTCCGACACGCCGAATAAATGCTGTTGTGCCTCGTCCAGAACTTTTTCCAGATCATCATTTTCTTCATAACCGAGCCTGGAAATTTCGTGAGAAGCGGACAGTAATCGTCGGCGTACGGCTTTGCGATGGACAATGTGTGCGTAGTTGGCGGCATTTGAAGCCGTGGGCACCGCGTTGGTGATTGAGACCAAATAACTTCTGCCACCCACGGATTCCAGCATGTTCTTCTCTTCCAATCTGTTGCTTAGCGTTAGTAGATCAATCGGTTCATTGTTGGCGTATAAATCTAAAATAGTCTCAAAAATCTTTTTATGAGCGTCTTTGTAGAAATCGCCAGATCCGGCAACGATGTCTGCCACGCGAAGCATGGTGTCCTTGTCGAGTAAAATGGACCCAATCAAAGACATTTCCGCTTCCAGGCTTTGCGGCTGTATTTTCTCCAAATCATTTGTGGGAATTTGAGGCATATTTTAGCTCTCATATATTATCCCAGACATCATATTTGCGCAAGCTAAGCACCGTGGATGAACAGGGGATAGACTGGGTATAATTTTGCTTTTCTTGGCTCTTTTTGCTAGAATGTTCATATATGCTAAATAAGGCGGTCAAAGATTTTGTTATTATATTGGCGATTACAGGATTGCTGTTTTTTAATCTATCGGTTTGGCATGTTTTGGCTATCAATATCATCTTGTTTGTTTTCTACATTCTTCGCATCGCTCCAGGAGGATATTTGACACTTATCAAGTTTTTCAACTTCACGGCCAAGGGTTTTCGCGTTAAAATTTTAGGCTCATTTGCTTCTGTCATGATGCTTGGCGCCATCGCCGGCGCTTTTTTGGTATTTTACAAATTAACACCTCTTGTCATATGCGCCAGCTTCCTGCTTAACGGTTTATTATTTTCTTTTCTAAAAATTTGGGCCGGACGCTCGGCAAACAAAAAAATCATCGAATTTGAGGACGCGAATCTTCTAGTGATTGATGAGATGCCTAGTCCAATTATGGGCGTGGTATTTTTTTTGGCATTGTCGGCATATGGTTTTTATCTGCTTTGGCATTCGCGAACCGGCGTCGTCGTCCTTTCTCCTTGGCAGGTAATCAATGAAAATTATTTATATGTTTATCTCCTTGCCACTTTTGTCTTGGGAATTTTGATTTTTTCCAATTTGAAGGCCAAGACAATTTTGTTTCTATTGTTTATTTTAACCCTGCTCGCTCACTCATATTTGCCACTTACTCATGAATTGATTTATGGAGCCGATGGCTGGCGGCACATTGCGTCGGAACAAAGAATTTTAAACGGAGAGCCTCTCGTGGCCGTTTCTTTGAGCGATGAGCCAATAAATTTTTTGCACAAAATTGATTTGGGGAGATTTTCATATAGCCAATTTTGGAGTTTGTCCGTGATCCTGTCGCAAATTTTTAATGTCTCATTATTGAAAATAAATGTTTGGATCGTGCCGTTGCTTTGGGCGCTTGTTTTCCCCATTCTACTTTTTGAATTTGGCAGGCTGATCGGCTTGAATAAAAAAGAAGCTTTGTTTTTATCTTGGCTTGGATTATTGCCTTTTGCTTGGCAAGCTGGGGGATCGTTTTCTCTGCCGGTGAATTTTGGATTTCTTTGGTGGTTTTTGTTGGCGCTTTTAACTTTGAAAAGCTTTGAGAACGGCCGTCGCGAACAGTTTTATGTTTTGATCGGTGCCGGTATAGCGTTATTTTTTGGTTATTCATTATACTTCTTGCTTTTCTGGCTTGGTTTTGTTATTGCAATGATAATCCGATTAGGTCTTAAAGGCGGATTGAGAAAATTCTTGCTCGCACCTATCGCAATTTTGGGAATTTTTTTCATCCCCATTCTGGAACTCGTTTCCAGGTATTCTTTTTTTGATTCCAATATCAACATTTTTGGTCAAATTAAGCAGGCCATTGGAAATATCACCGGTTGGTATCTGGCAACAGGACCGCGTACGCACGATATATCCGCCGGAAATATTATTTTAAACCAAACGCCATCCTATGCTTTTGTGTCCAATGCTCTAACAACGTCGCGTTTTTGGTTGGTGGTGGCAATGTTGGCGATCTTTGCGGTCGCTCTGGTTGGCTTGTTGGCGAGCTTCGCTCAAAAACAAACAATCCGTGTTTGGGTCGCGCTAATGTCCGCGTCAATTTTTGGCGGTTACATTGTTTCTCGTTATTTTCTATCGGGCGAACAAATTTTATCACGACGTTTGGATAATGTTTTCGCGTTATTCCTTTTGGCGCTGGCCGCTATTGGCGCGCAATGGCTATACAATAAATATTTGGTAAGAATCAAATATCGGCAATTATTATTGGCGTCCACCATACTGATTTTTTCACTGATAGGAACTGCGGCATATTCTCTCGGACCCGACACCCAAACCGTGAGCACAAACGAGTATCAGGCCATGCAAAGCGTCTGGGAAAAACAAAAAGATGCCGAAAGATATTGTGTGATAGCCGACACTTATCCGCTTTTGGTCTTAGAAGCGATTTCGGCAAAGAAAATTATTGGCGGGGGGTTTCCGATTAATGAATATTTCGCCCAGCCGGAACGAATGGAAATCTATGCAAAAATGTTGGAAGAGCCGTCGGTGGTACAATGGAAAAAGGCTGAATATTTGACAAAAGCCGACATGTGCTTTCTCGTTGTACCGAAAGAAAAATTGATTATCAATGATTTTGTTGAACGTTACTTTAAAAAATTTAAAATTTTTGGTAACATAATAGTTTGGGAATATATTTATTAATTTTTTTGTATGGAAAATTGCGTTTTTTGTAAAATAGTGGCCGGCAGTATTCCAAATTATACGGTTTATGAAGATAAATATGTTTTGGCTTTCTTAGATATTCATCCCTGCGCCAAGGGCCACACGGTTGTTATTCCCAAAAAACACGCAAGTAGTTTTTTAAAACTCTCTACCGAGGAATGGAGAAATATTTCCAGCGGATTGATGAAGGCCGTGAAAAAAGTTCAGGACGCGCTCGATCCGGATGGGTTGAATATCGGTATTAATGAAAAACCTGCCGCGGGTCAAGCCGTTCCGCACATGCACTGGCATATTTTACCGCGCTGGGAAAATGACGGAGGGGGAAACGTGCATTCAATAGTTCAAAACGCCGAAGGTGTTGATGTTAAAGAGGTCGCGGAACTTTTTAAATCTTAGCTATGTCACGTCCAAAAACAATTTCCACTGAAATAGTTCACCAAAATCCTTGGTGGACATATTATCGCGACAAAATTATTTTGACGAACGGCCAGGAAAGTGAATATTATTATGGTGAATCCAGATGGTTGGGCGGGTCAATGGTAATTCCCGTTTTGGATGACGGCCGAATTTTGCTCACCGTCCAGCATCGCTATCCACGCGACAAGCAGAGTATGGAATTTCCTTGCGGTGGAATGAAAGAAAACGAGCATGCGTCTGTTTGTGCCGAACGAGAGCTTTTGGAAGAAACCGGATATCGAGCTGAAGAGATGATGAAGATTGGAACGTTTGAGGGACTGAATGCTGTTTTTAAAAATGCCGCGCATATTTTTTTGGCCACGGGATTGGATAAAATTCAGGAGGTGATGATCGATCCGCAAGAATGCATAGAAGTAGTTATCCGGCGCGTTGATGAGTTTGAAGAAATGGTGGAGCGCGGAGAGATTTGGGATGGACAGACTTTGGCGGCTTGGGCTCTTGCAAAAAACAGAGTATACAAAATATTGGGAGAGTGATTGGTAGATCTCCTCTTGCCAATAAGCTGAGTCTTCGGCACGGAGTGGGGATCTCCGTTAACAATCCCCGCGCACTACCGATGTGTGTCGGTACTAATGAGTCCAAAAGGACGAATGCGTTATCACTTTTATGATAAAAAAAACAAAACACCTTGCGCTCGCAAGGTGTTTTGTTGATTAGAAAGGGGTGGACCGAAGCCCACCCCGTATGTGAACGTCACACCGCAAGACGCAGTGTAACGAAATGTGAAGTGCCTCCCCACAAACCCACTTGCTGGAGAGCGTTCTAATCATTGGCCAGACGATCGAATGTGGGTCGTGGGGAAGCAAGATTTCCCTTCCAAAATGGGGAGGTTCGGACGATCTCCAAAGCGTTCGTCGCGGAGGAGATGAACGAACCGTGCTCTTTGGAGACGTCCGATCCGGAAGGGTACTAATGAAACCATACACGAAAAATCGCGCCAAGTCAATGTATTTGCCTAAATAAAACAAATGGCAAAAAAAGTAATCAAGTGGTATAATATACATGTATGCTATATCAAAAAATCGACGAAACCAAAATTCAATGCCAGGCTTGCGCGCATTATTGCAAAATTCTGAAGAATAAAACCGGTTTTTGCGGAGTGCGTCAAAACAATCGAGGTTCGCTCAAACTTCTCACCTATGGTCGGCCCAGCGCAATAAACATTGACCCCATTGAAAAAAAGCCTTTATATCATTTTTTGCCGGGATCGGATATTTTGTCTTTTGGTACATTTGGCTGTAATTTTAAATGCGATTTTTGTCAAAATTGGAACATCTCACAAATCCGAGGCAACACACATTTTGATAGCATTGATTACCTGCCTCCCAAACAAGCGGTGGCAATGGCTAAAGAAAAAAATATTTCTTCAATTGCATTCACATATAATGAGCCAACCATCTGGGCCGAATATACAGTTGATGTGGCAAAGATAGCCAAAAAAAGCGGAATTAAAATTATCTATGTTTCCAACGGTTATCTTTCCAAAGAATGTCGAGAATTTATAGTGCCTTTCCTTGATGCCATAAACATTGATTTAAAATCTTTCAGCCCTGAATTTTATTTGCGCACTTGCGGCGCCAAATTAAAATCGGTTTTGGAGACGATTGAATATCTGCGAGCCGCCCAAGTCTGGATGGAAATTACCACGCTCGTGATACCCAAAGCGAATGATTCAAAAAAAGAATTGCGCAAAATAGCGGAATTCATTGCAAGCGTTGATCGTAATATTCCTTGGCATCTTTCGGCCTTTCACGGAGAATTTAAAATGGCCAATCATGAATCCACTGGCATGGACAAATTGCTCGAGGCCTATGAAATTGGCAAGAAGGCAGGTTTAAACTATGTGTATATTGGAAACATTAAAGCCGGTAAATATGGAAATACATATTGCCCAAATTGCGGGGAGCTTGTTATTGAGCGCGGTTACATGTCGTATGAAATAAAAAATATGCGAACGAATGTTTGTCTCAAATGCGGGCAAAAAATAGCTGGAATTTTTTAATATGTTCACTACAAATGATAAAAAATATATTTTGGATCTGGCGCGCCGGTCAATTGAATATTATTTTGGAAACAAAAGTTTGATGCAAATGGAAGAGAACGAACTGTCTTCGCCGGAATTGGTAGAAGAAAGATCTTGTTTTGTTACGCTGACCATTGACGACGATTTGCGCGGATGCATCGGGCATGTTGAAGCTATACAGCCATTATATTTGGATATTATTGAAAATGCCGTTGCCGCGGCTTTTAATGACCAGCGTTTTAGGCCGCTTTCCGAAAAAGAATTCGCATTGACGGAAATTGAAGTTTCTGTTTTAACCAAACCAAAGAAATTAGATTTTTCTTCATCCGAGGATTTGTTAAAAAAATTACGCCCCGGCATCGATGGGGTAGTTCTACGACTCGGGAATTATGGCGCCACCTATTTACCTCAAGTTTGGGAAGATTTTGCGGATAAGGAATCTTTTTTAAATTCACTCTGCCTCAAAGCGGGTTTGAATGAAAATGACTGGGAAAATCCCGATTTGGAAATAATGACATATCAGGCGGAAATAATTAAGTAGTCCACAGATGTGTTTACAAGATTACGAGAATGACATAAAATCCATGAAGCACATTTCAATCGCAATGGACAGACCACGAGGTCTGTTTTTTGCAAATTTGCAAAGAGGAGAAGTCCAATGGGTCCAATCACAATCATTCTGATTCTGGTGGCTGGTGGCACGGCGAGCGGCAAGACCACGCTGGCGAGCAAGCTGGCGCGGGAGCTTGGCGAGGAAAATTGCACCTTGCTATCAGAGGACTGGTTCTATCACGATCACCCCGGCATGACAGCTGAACAATTGCGGGATCTCAACTATGACCACATGGATGCGATAGATTGGGGGCTGATGGGAGACCAGCTCAACAGACTCTTGGTGGGCGAGACCCAGTATATGCCACGCTATGACTTCAAAACACATAGACGGCATGCACCTTCTGACTGGGTGAAAACTTCGCCTCAAGGAATAATTATCCTCGAGGGGATTCGTATTTTGGCGCATCCCGGAGTGCGCTCTCGCGCTAAGTTCCGGTTCTTCGTTGACACAGACGCGGACGAGAGAGTACTACGGCGCATAATCCGCGATACGGAGGAACGTGGTCGTGAACTGAACGATGTCATTCGCCAGTGGCGAGAAACGGTCAAGCCGATGCACTTCATGTTTTGTGAACCAAGCAAGCGTTTTGCCGACCTTATCGTCTTAAACGGCGGCGAGTCAGAGGCGGTTAATCGTTTTCTAAAGGCAGGAATCCACGCTGCCTTGAACGGAGGATGATCTCCAGATTCTTTGCGAACTCCCCGGAGCACCCGGGGAGTCGTCATTTATAGCTACTTCTATATGGATATGATTTGTGATATAATATTCTCATGACCGACGATATCATAATGACAGACGCCGGAGCCCCGCTCAACATGGGCGATATGGGTTCTGCCGTTCCACAACCAAAAAAACCCGAACCCCTGGTGAAGGCTAATCCCGACATCAATTTTTTTGGTCTGTCAAATTACAGAAATCAATTTCGTAAGTTTGGTATTAAGCTTGACGACCGCCGTCGCCACGTGTACGTGGTGGGAAAGACCGGGATGGGCAAAACCACCATGCTGGAGAACATGATATTGAACGACATCTATGCCGGACATGGAGTAGGCTTGGTTGATCCCCATGGCGATTATGCCGAAAAAATTATTAATTATATTCCACCCAATCGCATAAATGATGTGATATATTTCAATCCGGCGGATATTGATTTTCCGATCGGCTTCAATATTTTAGAAACAATTCGTCCCGAACAAAAACATTTGGTGGCTTCCGGCCTTATGGGCGTGTTCAAAAAAATCTGGCCCGATGTTTGGAGCTCGCGCATGGAATACATCTTAAACAACACAATTTTGGCTTTGCTCGATTTTCCGGGCACGACATTGCTTGGCATCAATCGCCTGTTGGCTGACGCCGAATACAGAAACAGAGTTGTGCGCAACTTGAGAGATCCGGTTGTTAAAGCTTTTTGGCAAACTGAATTCGCCGCGTATAACGATAAATACAAACAAGAAGCCGTGGCGCCGATTCAAAACAAAATCGGTCAATTTTTGTCGGCCTCTGTCATCCGCAACATCGTCGCGCAGG
>JAHJCN010000099.1 GCA_018812905.1 Patescibacteria group bacterium | reverse complement strand
GATGGAACAACTTGTACGCTGCCACCGCCACTTTGAGTAATTTGATTGTTTCCAATCCCGTATATTTTGCGGGTTTGACCTTCGGCAGTGCCACCGGAACAAATATGACTGTCTCGGGCGCGGTTTCCACCACGGTTTTAACCGTATCAAATACTTCAACACTGTCCGGCCCCGCGCTTTTAGGGGGCAATTTGCAATTCACTACAGTAGGCGATAATAATATATATTTTGCCAATAACACAAGCAACTATTTGAAATGGAACAATGTCGCGGGCAGATTTGAGATGGCTCCGGCTTTGAGCATCAATGGCACGGCTAGCAGTACGGCTTTGATTGTAAATGGCAATGCCACTACCACCGGCAATCAATATATTGGAGGCACGCTCACGGCAAATAGTTTGGTGTCATTGACCACCTCAACTTTTGATAATTTGATTGTTTCCGGCTATGTTTCATCCAGTCAATTATATATTTCCGGCACCTCTACTTTGTTTGGTCCGGCCTTGCTCGGAAGCTACTTGCAATTCACCACAGCCGGAGATAATAACATATATTTTAATAACGGCGCCAGCAATTATTTGAAATGGAACAATGCCTTGAATCGTTTTGAACTATCCAATGCTTTGAATGTGAACGGAACAGTCACCTCCACCGGTCTGGCAGTAAATGGCACGGCGAATGTCACGGATTTGATAGCCGCGAATTCCATCACATTGGGCGGGGTTGCTCGTACCACTTGGCCCAGTGGAGGCGGGGGCGGGGATGGTGATGGTGTTTGGGTTACTACTACAGCCAATGTGTCCTATCCCGATTTGCCCAGTCCATACGCGATTGTTATCGGCAATAGCGTGACAAGCAGTAACGTAATATTTGAAGTGGTTGGAAACAGCAAATTCGGAGGCAATGTAACCATCACCGGCAATGCCACATCCAGCGGGTTTAACGCCGCCAATCTCACTTGGACCAATGCAACGGGCACGAATTTGTCTTGGACAACAGGATTTGGCGCCAACACCACTTTGACCAATGCAACCAGTACCAATTTTACTTTTATCAATGCCACAGGCACCGCGTTGAACTGGACCAACGCTACAGGAACAACTTTGTACGTAAGCAATTTATTGAATGCCAATCGTTTAACTGTGTCCAATACCTCCACGTTGAGCGGTCCGGTATTGTTCGGAGGTTATGCTCAATTCACCACTGCCGGCGACAATTACCTATACTTTAATAATAGCGCAAATAATTATATAAAATGGGACAATGCCAATAGCAGATTCTCATTGTCAAATGGTTTGAACGTAAACGGCACGGTTAGCTCCACCGCTTTACAAATTAATGGCAATGCTTCAACAACCGGCAATTTGTATATCGGCGGGACATTAACGGTTAACGCCACCTCAACTTTTTCCACGACTTCCATAAAATCTTTGCTCTTGGCCGATGGAACGGCCGCCAAACCGTCTTTGGCCTTTTTAAACGATTTGGGTGTCGGACTTTATCATCCCACCGGCGATGGATTGGCTTTTTCCACCAATGGAGCTGAAAGGATGAGAATATTAACAAATGGGAATATCGGCATCAATACCACCACGCCCGGATCAATGTTAACGTTAAATAACGGCGACATAGAGATTGTGAGCGGTACGGCTAGAATGATAATGGGTTCCGGCGCGTTTCCCAATCATGTCGGCACGACAGATGCTTCCGGTCTCACCACCAATGCCAATGGCCTATATAAATCCGGGTTGATCACGGAGGTTAATGGGCAGCTATTAAGTTTTGCCATTAACGCTTCACAGCTCGGAGATCGCAATACTTCCACCATTGGAGCCATATTCCGCCTTGATACCAGAACCGGTTATCCATATTGGAGCTTAAAACGCCAAGCTGTTGGCGGGAGTACGGAATATTCCGATTTTCAGATTTCCACTGCCGGCGATATGGGCGTTGGCGCGGGACATGCGAGCGATAGCAACAGTTTTGCCGGACAATTGCATATAATTCCCAAAAATAGCACCACAACCGCTTTGGTGATTCAGGGAAACACCGATCAATCCGCCGACCTCACGCAGTGGCGCGACAGTTCAAATAATATTTTGGGACGAGCGAAAAAACTTTCCAACAATTTTGGCTTGGCAATGGAATCCGGAGCGTTTATAGGATACAATTCCTATTGGGCCGATGAATTTAGCGCGGATAGGGCCAATATAACTTACGATGGCGGCAGTTGGGGTGATAGTTCGCAGTGGCTTACGGCAGAGACCGGATCATGTACATGGCAGACAGATGATGACGCAGTGAATGGAATTAGCTCTATGACCGCCCAAGGCACCAATGACGTCTGTGCTCTCTATTTGGCTGACTATGGCGCGACCACTCCGCGCACTATTTTCAACACAGCGAATTTGCCGGTCGTGTCCATGAAGGTGCGGTTTTCTTCAATTGGCGGAGTGCCTGATGATCAACGTTATTTCTGGTCCGGCCTGTCTACCTTTGGCACCACAGGCGCCAGCGAGGGATCCGCGGTTAATTCGGAAAGCGGTGTGTGGTTTAGTAACTGCTTCAGTCAAAACCAAGAGAGTTCCTTTGGAACTGATTGCGATGGCAACCTTTATGGGGTGGCGCGCGACGGCAGCGATGCCAACACTTCTGTTACGGCCAGCTGTGGAGCGATCAGTGAAACGGATTTTATGTATCTGATGATTAAAGTTGTTTCATCCACGCAAGTTGAATATTGGACGGACATGAATGTCGCTGACGGCATAAATCCCACGCTTTGCGGTACGCTCACTACCAATATCACCACCGATCCTCTTTCCGGTTTTATGGGAGTGGCGCAAGATAATGTTGATAATGATCCGGTTCTTGAAACCGACTATTTCCGCGTTTGGCAGGATGACAGCGCAACAAATACAGGTTTAGTTTGGGATAATTCGGAAATTGATCCGGAAATTGATTCGGAAGCTGCTCCCGAATTGACATTTGAAGAAAAAACGGCTCTGGATGTAAATGATTTATTTACTATTGTTTCGTCCACCCGGAACACATTGGCTGATTTGGCAAAATTGATTTCGGATAACTCGGCTCAAACGGCGCAAGCAAATGAAAAGTTGGGTGAACTGATTGCGCGTTTTGATGGCCTCGATGCCACCGCGTCTTCCACCGCGTCCATGTTGAGCGGTTTGGACACTCGCGTGGTTGTCCTTGAAAATTCCGTTTCTTCAACGGCGGGCTCGTTGATTGAAATTCGCGATCAAATATCCGGTATTCAATATTCAATTTCCAATATCGCCACCTCCACTATTGCCGATTCCTTGCAAGGGAATGCCATAAATCTGAGCGCGAACTCGGTGGCCAGTTTGGTTGTGGAAGAAACCGCCGAGTTTAAAGGCAAGGTTGTTGTGATAGATCAGGTGATGCTAGGCGAAGATAGCGTTGGTCAGGCCAAAATTTTAGCAGGCGCCAGTTCCACCACCATCACATTCGCGAAACCGTATGACAACTTACCTATCATCACCATCACTCCGATTGGTCTGCATAATTTCGTCTATGGTGTTGATAATATTTCGACATCATCATTTATGCTGTTGATTGATCCGATGCAAGACATGGATGTTGTTTTCAACTGGCATGCCTTTGGATCCATGCCCGAGACAAAAATTTTTGTTAGCGATGGCACTGCCAGCACAGTGAATATAAAAGTGATTGACGAGCCTGTTGCCCCACCTGTTATTCCGCCCGAAGAAACTGTCATCCCAAGCGAAGCCGAAGAATCCCTTCCGTCATCCACTCCGCCCGACGCATCGGCAGAAACACAGGAATCGCTTTCGCTTCCTGTCATCCCAAGCGAAGCCGAAGAATCCCTTGAGTCATCTGTTATAGAACCAGCCGAGTCCGTCACCCTGCCCGAAGCACCTGTTATTCCACCAGAAGCCGACCTTGTGCCATCGGAAGCATCGGCAGAGACGCAAGAAGTCCTTGCGCCATCCGCTCCGTCCGACGCGTCGGAGTCTTCGCCAGATGAACTTTCCGCCCCAACACCACCTGACATACTCCCCGCCCCACCCGAAGCGCCGGAATCTTCACCGCCAACCACATAATCTATCCACAGCCTTTTCTTTACATCCCTTCCCAAAATGATGTTATAATGCCAACGGTTGAGTTCATTAGGTATTTTTGCAACTGTCATCCCACCACCCCAGTTAAGTCGGGGGAATGACAGTGAAAATTAAAAATTGATAATTGAAAATTTCATGTCCTATGCCCATACGCAACACCATGGAACCAAGGCAGATCAGCGTCTCAAAAGCAACCGGAACATCCGGCAAGAATAGTGGAAAAAGTTTGATTATTTTTGCTCTTCTTATTCTTTTTTTAATCGCGGTTGCCGGCTTTGCTTGGTCATATAATGGCTATGTTCAAACCAGAAAAGAACTGGCCCTGTTATCAGATCCCAACGCAAAAGAAGAAGTTTCTAAAAAAGAAACCGAGCAATTGGTGGAAAGCTTAAAAAAATTGGTGGTTTTGCCGGAGGATGAAACACCAACCGTAGCCACCATCACCGATGCCGCGGCCATGGCCAAGGAACAACCGTTCTATAAAGACGCTCACAATGGTGACAAGCTATTGGTATACATGCAAGCGCGGAAGGCGTATATTTATGATCCTAATAGAAATATTTTAGTTAATATCGGTCCAATATATATAGACGATCAAGCGCAGGCACCAAGCACAAGCACGCCGGAAGCAAAAATGTTGAATGTGGAAGTGAGAAACGGCTCAAACACGCCGGGCAAAGGAACTTTGCTTGCAATTGAGTTGAAGAAAGATCCGAACATCACCGTTCTTTCCGCTTCCAATGCCGACAACAAGGACTATCAAGGCATATTGATTGTTGATCTTAGCGGAGGCGCAAAAGCCGGCGAGATAAGCGCGTTGGCAGATTCGCTCGAGGCCAAAGTGGTGAGTGTTGTGCCGTCCGGAGAACGGGCCAGCAGTGCCGAGGTTTTGGTTATTGCCGGAAACTAATTTTATGATATGGTTGAGCTTCGTAATAATAAAAAAATAATTACAGCCGTATCGATAATCATTGTTTTGTTAGTAGCCGGAACCGGTTTTTTTGTGTGGAAAAGCAAAGCGCAACCAAAAGGCTATCAGGCGGTTTTTCTTTCTAACGGCCAAGTATATTTTGGCAAAGCAACCGATAAAGACAGTAAATATGTAAAAATGACCAACATATATTATCTGCAACTGAAACAGCCTCTGCAAAGCCAGAACTTGGACACCTTAAATCAGACGGACTTGGCCTTGATAAAGCTCGGCAATGAATTACATGGACCAACCGACAGGATGGAAATCAATCGGGATCATATTTTGTTCATAGAAGATTTGCGCCCCGACTCAAAAGTGGCGCAGGCGATTGAAAAATATTCCGCTAAGTAAAGAGAAAAAGCCTCCCACCAAGGAGGCTTTTTTGTTTTGACATGTCTCGTTTTTTTGATTATAATTAAGAAAAGACAATATGCTTAAATTAATTGAAAAAACGGCTGAATACGTCAAGAAAAAGCTCATGAATGAGCCAACCGGGCATGATTGGTATCATACCGAGCGTGTTTGGAAAATGGCGAAGCGATTGCATGCGGAAGAGGGTGGTGATAGAGAATTGATTGAGCTGGCGGCCTTGATGCATGACCTTGGCGACAACAGTCAATTTGAATTGGACGATCGAGGTTCTCTTGTGTTACACGGAATGATGGATGTTTTGGATATTGAACACGAAAAGCAAGAAAAAATCATCAAGATCGCCAATGAATTACGTTATTACGGAGACAGCACCAAGCCGGCCAGTACTTTGGAAAGCAAAATCGTGCAAGATGCCGATTGGTTGGATTCTCTTGGTGCCATTGGCATTGCGCGCGTTTTCGCCACAGGGGGGCGCATCAAAAGATTATTGCACGATCCAAAAAGAAAAATTCGTAAAAAATTAACTAAAAATGATTATCTGTATAGAAAGAAAGAGGGAACCAGCTTTAATTATTTTTTTGAGAAGCCGTTAAAAGCAGCAGAACGTTTAAACACCAAAACAGCCAGAGAAATCGCCAAACATCGTATCAAATATACAAAAGATTTTTTGGCTGAATTTTTGAGTGAGTGGGATGGTAAGAAGTAGTATTTTGTCATTGCGAGGATCTTCGACTTAGTCGTGGGTGGGCGAAGCAATCCCTCCGACGCAAGAGATTGCTTTGTCGTTCGTCCCTCACTCCTCGCAATGACAATAAACGTCGCTGGAATTTAACACCCAAACATATGTGTATCCAATGCAAAGGCAAGGCGCTGGTTGCCCAAGGCGGTGGCCCAACCGCTGTCGTCAACCAGAGCCTGATTGGTGTAATTTTAGAAGCCAGAAAATTTTCTGAAATAAGCCGAGTCTATGGCGCGCGCTTCGGAGTGCGTGGCATTTTAAATGAAGATTTTGTTGATTTATCGCAATCCACCACTCATAATTTGGAACAAGTTGGCAACACTCCGGGATCTGCGCTCGGTTCCACGCGCGACAAACCCGATCAGGCCTACTGTGAAAAAATGTTTGAGGTGATGAAGAAGCATGACATCAGATATTTCTATTACATTGGCGGGAACGATTCGGCTGATACCTGTCGCATTGTCAACGAAGCGGCAATGGCGGTTAATTACGAACTTCGCGTCGTTCATATTCCAAAAACAATTGATAATGACCTGGTGGCCACCGATCATTGCCCGGGATTTGGTTCTGCCGCAAAATATATTGCTCACGCTTTTGCGGGGGTAAATTTTGACAATGCCTCTTTGCCCGGAGTTTATCTTGGCATTGTCATGGGTCGCCATACCGGTTTTCTAACAGCTTCTTCATGTTTAGCAAAAAGATTTCCTGACGACGGCCCCCATTTGATATATTTGCCGGAAAGGACTTTTTCGCCGGATAAATTCGTGGATGATGTTGAGAAAACATATAAAAAATATAATCGATGCGTGGTGGCTTTGTCGGAAGGAATATGCGATGAAACGGGCGAGCCGATCGGCGCGAAAATCAAAAAGCAAAAAGAATTTGATTCGCACGGCAATGTTCAATTATCCGGTTCTGGTTCTTTGGGTGATTTGCTCGCGGATATTATCAAACAAAAAACGAGCGTAAAACGCGTGCGCGCGGATACGCTGGGCTATCTTCAAAGATCCTTTCTGGGCTGTGTGAGCGAGGTTGACAAAAAAGAAGCGCGAGAAGTGGGGGAGAGGGCCGTGCAATTTTCCGTTTGGCATGATGTGGACGGATCGGTGGCGATAAAAAGAGTTGGAGATTACGCGGTGAGCTATGAATTGGTTAAACTTGAGGAAGTGGCAGGTAAAACCAAAACAATGCCTGATGAATTCATTTTAGGTGATAATGTGGTGACGGATAAATTCAAGAATTACGCGCGCCCGCTTGTAGGTGGTTTGCCCGACATCGATCGCTTGACCGCCCCATTAGTTTCAACAAAGAATTATTTTTTTAATAATACTAGTATGGACGAACAATCTTTAAATTCAATAGCAAAATTATTAGTCGCTCCCGAAAAAGGAATTTTGGCCGCCGACGAGAGCACGGGCACGATTGGAAAAAGATTTGCTGGAATTGGCGTGGAGAATACTGAAGAAAATCGTCGCGCATACAGAGAATTATTGCTTCGGACGCCTGAAATTGAAAAATATATAAGCGGAGTAATTTTTTTTGACGAAACAATCAGGCAATCAACCAAGGATGATATTCCGTTTACAAAATTGCTTTTGGAAAAGGGAATTATTCCCGGCATCAAGGTTGATAAGGGCTTGAAGAATTTGGAAGGGTCAAGCGAGGAAAAAATCACTGATGGCCTGGATGGTCTGGCCGAAAGAGCAAAAGAATATTACGCTTTGGGCGCGCGATTTGCCAAGTGGCGGGCGGCCATCAAAATCGGCGAAAACATTCCGACAGATAATTGCATAGAAAAAAATGCCGAGATTTTGGCAAGATATGCCAAGATTTGCCAAGAAAATAATCTGGTGCCGATTGTGGAGCCGGAAGTATTGATGGATGGAAATCATAGCATAGGGAGGTGTTTTGAAGTGACAAAAAAAACATTGGCCACGACTTTCTCCGCCCTAGAGAGAGAAAAAGTTGATTTAAGCGGAATCCTCCTGAAGCCAAATATGGTGATTTACAGTTTGCAGGGAGGCAGGGTCGCTCCGGAAAGAGTGGCGGAGATGACCTTGGAGTGTTTTCGGCAGGTTGTGCCGGCTCTTGTTCCGGGCATTGTGTTTTTATCCGGGGGACAGACCGAAGCCGAGGCTTGTGAAAATCTTAATGCCATCAATTTGGCTTCAAAGAATGAGGCTTGGGAATTGAGTTTTTCCTATGGCCGAGCATTGCAAAATACCGCGCTGAAAACATGGGCCGGAAACAGTATGAACACAAAAAGTACTCAAGATGTTTTTTTGCACCGGGCAAAATTGGTAAGCGCCGCTCGTTGTGGGAAATATGCTAAGGAGATGGAATGATCACGTTCTGTCATTGCGAGGAGTGAAACGACGAAGCAATCCCACTGTTGGAAAAGACTACATCGCTTCGTTTGTAATGACACAAAACTTATCCACAAAAGCTGTCGGAAAAAAATTGACAGCTTTATCCGTTCTGATAAACTAGTATTATAGCCAAAAATGAGCTACAATATGGATATTAATATTCTGAAAAAATTAGGTTTTTCTGACAAGGCGGCCAGTACATATCTGGCGCTTTTGTGCTTGGGTCCGTCTTCTGTGCGTAATTTAGCCAAAAAAACCGAAATGAATCGCGGAACAATTTATGACTCTTTGAAATGGTTGAGAGAATCAGGGTTAGTCACTTTTTATGAAAAAGAGGCGAAACAGTATTTTGTGGCGGAAGACCCGGAAAAATTATATGAAATGACTGAAAGAAGAAATGAGGAATTGCAGGAGGTAAACAAGAAATTAAAAGATGTGGTAATGGAGCTTCGTTCTGTGTATGATAAGGGAGGCGAGAGGCCGGTGGCGAGATATTATGAAAAGGGAGATATACGAAAAATTTTGGAGGATGTTCTGGAAAAATTCGAAAAAACCGGAGAGATGGCGTATAGAGCATATTCGGATCAAAACATTCGCGAGTTTTTGTATCAAGGTTTTGAAACATACAGCGACGCGCGCGTGGCCAAAGGCATTTCTGTGAAAGTCGTTTCCACCGGCGGCGGCGGTTCGTTGCGCGGTTTGGACGAACGAAAGTGGTTGGAAATTAAAAAAACCACTCCCACATATATCATTATCTATCCGGGAAACACAGCGTACATTTCTTTGGATGCCAAAGGAGATCCGGTGGGTGTGGTAATTGAAAATGAGGGAGTATACCAAACGCAAAAAGGAATTTTTGATGTTGTTTGGGATAAAATTTAATTTTTTTGTCATTGCGAGGAGCGAAGCGACGCCTGCCCGCCTTTGGCGGGAAGCAATCCTATCGCTGTCATCCTGAACTTGTTTCAGGATCTCTGTCCGTTGGTTACAATTACTTACTAGTATGTTCATAATCGATTTCGACGACACACTATTCAATACCGAAGCGCTGAAGCAGGCCAAGTTGAATGCGGCGCGCAACGCGGGAGTGTCGGATAAGATTTTTTGGGAATCATACGTCGCGGCGAGAAATAATGATAACGGAGCTTTTACCTATACTCCCGAGGGACACGCGAAAGAATTGGCCAAGCGCGGTTTTGATGAAGTAAAAACAGTAGAGGCCTTTGGAAAAGTGGACGACACGATGGCACAGTTTGTTTTTCCGGATGCATTTGATTTTTTGGAAAAAGTAAGGGAGCTTGAAAAACCAATGATTCTATTGAGTCTAGGCAACGAAAAGTACCAAAGAGAAAAAGTTTTTGGAGCGGGGATTGAAAAATATTTTGATAAAATTATAATTGTTGATGAAAGTAAAGAACGAGCATTGGAAGATTTGTTGAATGGACCGGAAAATGACATTATTTGGCTCATCAACGACAAACCGGATGAAACAGCGCGCTTAAAAAAAGAATTTCCAAATATAAATTTTGTTTTAAAAAAAGCAAAAAAATATTCCGATGAGGATTATTCCAAATCGGGAATACCAACTTTTATTTCGCTCAATGAAATTTATGAATTTGTTAGAAAATAAAATAGGCATTGTTGTTTTGGCCGCGGGCAAAGGAAAAAGAATGCAAAGCGACACGCTCAAAGTGATGAATGAGCTAAACGGCCGACCGCTTATTGATTATGTGGTTCAAGTAGCGGAGAATTTGGATCTCGCGGAAAAACCGATAGTCGTGGTGCGTGCTGGCAATCCGGCCGTGCAAAATTTTTTGGGAGATAGGGCGCAATATGTGGAGCAAGAAGAGCAATTGGGAACCGGACATGCCGTTGGCACGGCCGAGAATATTTTGAAAGACAAAGTTGATCACGTGGTGGTGCTCTACGGCGACATGCCATTCGTTACGGCCGATTCAATAAAAAAACTGATTGACAAGCATTTGGAAAAAAACAACGAACTCACCCTAATTACCGTGGTTGTTCCCGATTTCAACGAATGGCGCGCGAATTTATGTGATTATGGCCGAGTGGTAAGAGGGGTCGATGGACACATTGTTGGAATTGTTGAAAAGAAAGATGCCGCGCCGGAGCAGTTGGAAATTAAAGAAGTAAACACCTCGTTTTTTTGTTTCAAATCCGACTGGCTTTGGGAAAATTTGCAAAAATTAAAAAATGAAAACGCGCAGGGTGAGTATTACCTAACCGATTTGGTGAAATTGGCATTTGAAAGCGGAGCAAAATTGTCGGCGGTTAGCGTTGGTTCCAGAGAAGCGTTGGGTATAAACACAAAAGAACATCTAGAAATTGCGCGCACCATCTAGCAGTGTCATATTGAGTCCCCGCTACGCGAGGATAAACTTCGAGAAACATCCTCCGCATAATTTGTAATCATTTCTATTTTATTTTTTATGAAAGAATCAAAACGCGACTTCATCACCGGAGCCGAAGTGGTGATAAAGGCCTGTCGAGATGCCGGCGCGGACATAATGTATGGCTATCCGATCACTCCGACTTGTGAAATATTATCCGGTTGGATCAACGAAGGTTATGCTAGTTTACAAACCGAGGACGAAATAGCGGCCGGTTTTGGAGTGTGTGGCGCAGTGCTTGCCGGCCAAAAAGCTTTTACCGCTTCATCGGGGCCAGGCCATATTTTGCTTCAAGATGCTTTCGCCATGGCCGAAGGAATGCGCCTTCCTTTTGTGATGATTGTTGGTCAGCGCGGAGGCCCTTCTTCCGGCACGGTTATTTATTCTCAACAAGAAGTGATGCTTAGTTGTTTCGGTGGAAACGGCGAAGGCATGCGTTTTGTCTATTCGCCATCCAGTTTGAACGAGCTCTATAGTTTGACCAGACTGGCTTTTAACGATGCCTGGAAATATAGATTCCCGGCCGTGCTTCTGACCGATGGCTACATGCTAAAAACTACCGGCGTTATTGAATGGGAAAAAATTAAGGACGTGGAGAACTCCCCCACTTTTACGCGGCTTTCGGACGGTGCCAATGTGCATTGGCCCAATATCTATACGGCTGAAGAGGAATTATATGAAGAAGTGATGGTCATGAACAAAGATTACAAAAAAGCCGCTTCAAAGGTGGCTAAGGCCGAGGAATATCTAACCAAAGATGCAAAAATTTTGCTAGTCGCGCACGGCATTGTGGCGGCTTCGGCTAAAGAAGCCATTGTTGAGTTGCGGAAAAAAGGTGTTAAGGTCGGCTTGTTTCGACCGACCACTTTGCGTCCATTTTCCAAAAAACAATTTGATAAAGCCGCCTCAAACAAATCGGTGAAGAAAATATTAGTGGCGGAATCAAGTCTTGGTCAGTTGGCGAGAATTGTTCATGATGAAATGGATCCGGAAATCTGCAAACCTTTCGCTTATCTCCAGAAACCCGCATTGGGCATTGAGATAGAAGATATTTACAATTTTGTATTGAAAAATAATAAATAGTAATATTTCGAAATATGCCAGAAGCAAAATTTTGCGTCGGCTGTGGGCATCCCATTGCTCTTATGGCGCTGAACAAAGTCTTGGATGAAATGGGGCTAACAAAAAAAGCTGTTTTGGGGCTGGACATCGGTTGCTCTTTGCTTGCGTGGAACTACTTGCCGGTTAACACTTTTCAAACCCACCATGGGCGCGTCACACCCACAATGCTTGCTTTCAAGCGTGCTCGGCCGGGTTCCATTTGTTTGGCCTATGCGGGTGATGGCGGATCATATGCCATTGGCTGGCAAAGTTTGTTTCATGCCGCTCGCCGTGACGAACCGATTACCGTAATTGTGATTAACAATACCATCTATGCCATGACTGGCGGGCAAACAGCGCCCACGACTATGCATGGTGAAAAAACTCCAACCAGTCCGAATGGATACCCTGACGAGCCATTTCACGGGCCGGAGATTTTAAAAGATATTGTAAAACCGGGCGCGTATATTGCCCGAACCGCGGTTAATGATATGGCGCAAATGCGGATGTTTATAAAAAAAGCGATAGAAACACAGCAGGCCGGCCATTTTTCTTTGGTGGAATTTTTATCTCTTTGTCCTGTCAATTGGCATACCAACGGACCGGATACTTTGAAATTTTTGGAAGAAAATATGAAACCGGTGTTTAAAGTGGGAGAGATTGCCGGCTAGCGTCCTCGCTGTCATCCTGTGCGATCTCTGCATTTTAGGAGAAATACAATTTCAATGCGTATATATTAATTTTCAATCAATTATCAATTTACAATTATTCAGTAAATAAATATTTTGCAAATCAGAGTTTGAAAATTCAATCATTGTAAATTCAATGAAAATTAAAAATTGATAATTGAAAATTTTATTACTAAACAAGCGATTATGCGTTATAAAATCCTCTTAGCCGGTGACGGCGGACAGGGAATACAGCTAATGGCCGACATTATTTCCAAAACCGTCTTTCAAGCCGACCTATACATTACCAGTGTCAGCAACTATGGCCTGGAACAACGAGGCGGGGCTTCTCTTAATTATCTGCAAATCAGCGATAAACCCATTGGATATCCCAAATTCAGAAAACCGGATTTGTTGATTGTGATGTCCAAGCAAGGCCGGCAAAGAACCGAACAGAATCAATTGCCCGGCGTTGAAACTTTAAATTTTGAATACTACAACGGCATCTTGGAAAAAGAAAATATTAAATCGCAAAGTTTGAACGTTTTGTTTATTGGTATACTGGCTAAAATTTTGAAAGAAAAGAAAATTTGCAACGAGAAAGAAATTTTTGTCTTGCTTGAAAAGCGCCTTGGTAAAAAAACAAATTGGGAAGAAAACAAAAGAGCGTTTGAAATCGGTTATTCGAAATAATTTGTCGCGTAGCGATACCAAAATTTTGATTTTTGCATTTTGATTTATATATTTTTTTATGTGCGGAATTATCGCGTATCTGGGAAAAAGGGAGGTGCTGCCGATTTTAATCAATGGCCTGCGTCGTTTGGAATATCGTGGCTATGACTCGGCCGGGGTGGCTGTTTTGTCGGATAAGAAAATAAAGACAGTGAAGTCGGTGGGGAAAATTGACAATCTGGCAGAAAAAGTAAAATCGGAAAATCTCTCCGGAACAATTGGGATCGCTCACACCCGTTGGGCCACGCATGGCGGTGTCACCGAAGCAAATACTCATCCTCATTCGGCCTGCACGGAAGATTTGGTTATCGCGCACAATGGAATAATAGAAAACTATCGCGAGCTCAAAGAAAAGTTGTTGCAAGGACACTCCATAAAATCCGAAACAGACACGGAAATTTTGGCACATTTGATTGAGCTTTTTTATGAAGGAAATTTATTCAAAGCCGTGCAAAAAGCGCTCAAAGAAGTTCGAGGTACCTATGGCCTGGTGGTTATGCACACTTCAGAGCCGGAAAAAATTATTGCCGCTCGCATGGGAAGCCCGTTGGTGCTCGGGTTGGGCGATGGCGAATATTATGTCGCCTCGGACACTTCGCCCATGTTGGCCTATACCAAGAACGTCATTTTTTTGGATGACGGAGAAGTGGTGGAAATAACTCCGGCTGGCACGCAGATTTTTAATTTGGAGGCAAAGCCCATGGTGAAATGCATTGACCAAATAGATTGGGATGAAGCGCAAGCGCAAAAAAACGGTTTTCCGCATTTCATGCTCAAAGAAATTTTTGACCAACCCACTGTTGTACAGGACGCGATACGCGGACGATATAATTTGGAGGAAGGCGCGGCGCATTTGGGCGGGCTCAACATGACAGAAGAACAAATGCATAAGATAAAGAGAGTTGTCTTGCTGGCATGTGGTACGGCATCCTATGCCGCCATGGTGGGGAAGTATGCCTTTGAAAGATTGGCGGGAATCCCAACGGAAATTGATGTGGCGAGTGAATTCAGATATCGAGATCCCATCATCGATCGCCATACTTTGGTATTTGGAATTTCGCAATCAGGCGAAACCGCGGATACTTTGGCTGCCTTGCGCGAAGCCAAACGCAAAGGTGCTTTTGTGCGCGGCATTGTGAACGTGGTTGGCTCCACTATCGCGCGTGAAACAGATGGCGGCACATACATTCATGCCGGCCCTGAATTGGCCGTGGCTTCCACCAAAGCCTATGTCAACATGGTAACAATTTTGCTGTTGTATGCCTTACAGTTTGGCCGTCTAAATCGCGTTAGTCCGGCAACCGGCCAGCGCTTGCTTAATGCCCTTATGGAAATTCCGGATAAAATGAAAAAAATATTGGAACAGAGCGAAAATATAAAAAAACTGGCGGAGAAATACAAAAACTACAAAGACTTTTTATTCTTGGGTCGCGGAATAAATTATCCGGTTGCTTTGGAGGGTTCGCACAAG
>JAHJCN010000098.1 GCA_018812905.1 Patescibacteria group bacterium | reverse complement strand
TTACCCTTTCCTCATTTAACAAGCATATGCAATGGGGGAAGGGTGCGGCAACCAGAGGTCGCCGCGGGTGGGAAAGAGCGAGGGGGTCTGCTAGGCGCAGACGCGGGGCTGGCGGAAGAGGTGGAGCTGGGTACCGCGAGGGATGACCTCGCGGTGGGTGGGTGGCGGGGGAGCCGGGCAGAAGGTCACGGTCGCCCGGACCCCTGCCCAACTGTCCGCCTCGGCGGCGGGCTCGTACAGGATGGCCACGAGGGCCTGGTCCTGCTTCGCCCGCCCGAGAGTGGCTTTTACCCAGCCAACAGCCAGCTTTTTGCTGGCCAATATCTCAGACATCTTTTGGGCTGCCATTATCTCCTCCAAGCCAGAAAACTTACGCTAAGTAAAGCACAAAATTGATATTTTGTCAAGGGTCTTTTTTGGTGCTGAATACAGCTAAAACCAACAAAATTGCCTCAAAAAACCCTAAAATAAGCGTTTTTAGAACGGACGCGCAGTTGACTTTTATCATTTTTTCCTGTTTAATTACCTTAAACTGCATGGAGGACAGCCATGGGAGCGGGGAGAAAAGGGGCCCCTAGGGTGCCTTCGCTTGCCGATGGAGTCATCGAGCAGACGCTCGAAGATCTCCTCTACAGAAGACCCGATCCCAATTGGGTCAAACCGCACCGTTCCCTGGAAAACATGGACGGTGAAACATTACATTGCAAGCCTCGCAAAACACGCGACGGCTGAAGGAGGGGAAAGTGCCAGTCGCATCGAAAAAAGGAAAATCTGCCCGCGAGAGATCCGCAGGGGTCGTCGTGAGACTTCCGAGATACGCATCGGAGGAGTCTCGCGTCATCTGCCCCGACTGCCATCACCAGGTACCGGCCTATCGCACCTGTGAGGGGTATGGATGCCCCAACTGTGGCAGTCACTTCATGTACTAGGCGGAGGATTCTCCGCCTCCCGCCACCCACCCAAGGTGGCTGCGATACTCCGCTCGCACCACCTGTTCTGTTTAGAAATTTTTCTGGCCAGAACAGGAGATATCGCGAGCGGGTATCAAAAAAAACCGTCCCGACTTAGTCGGAACGGTTTTTTAATTTTTGAGTTAGGGGTAGCGCGGCGGACGCTACCCCTTTACTCCCGCCTCATCCCAGATAGAGCTCTGGGTGAGGGTCGGGAGGTGGAACGGGCGCAGGACCTTTTGAGTCCTTGCCGTTCCCCGCCGTCTTTTTGGCCGTGTCATTGGCCATGTAACCCTCCATCCTTTCCGCGCTCGGTCACGGTAAGGTAAAAATTTGATTTTTGTCGCATCAATTCCGAGAAATGCGACGCGCAACCATAGCATTTTTAGGCAAAATTGTCAAGATATCCACAGTTCGGGGTAAATTTTGTTGACTGGTGTTGATTAGTGGTATAAAATGGTATGTAGTGGAGAAAAGTGGGGAAAATTCAATCAATATGTTCATAGGCGAATATTCGCACAATCTAGATGACAAGGGGCGCGTATCGTTGCCTGCCAAATTTCGCCTGGAACTATCCGAGGGCGCGGTTGTCACCCGCGGTTTGGACAATTGTTTGTTCTTATACACCAAAATAGAATGGGAGAAATTGGCCGAAAAATTGGCATCGCTTCCATTCAGCCAAGCCAACAGCCGCGCATTTTCCCGCTTAATGCTGGCCGGAGCCATGGACGTGGAGATGGACAAGCAAGGCAGAGTGGTGTTGCCCGAGTATCTGCGCCAATTTGCAGGCTTGAAAAAAACCGTCATCATTGCGGGCCTGTATAGTCGCATGGAAATCTGGGATGAAGAGAATTGGAAAAATTACAAAACAAAAACCGAAGCGGAGTCAGGAGATATCGCGGAAAAAATGGCGGAACTTGGGGTGTGATAATTTTCAATCAATTAACAGTGAACAATTAATAAATTTGTTTTTGAAAATTGAAGCATTGAAAATTCAATGAAAATTAAAAATTGAAAATTGAAAATTTCAAAAGTATGCAAAGACACATTCCCGTACTTGTTGGGGAGGTAATCGACGGATTGAATCTGAAACCGGGAACCAACGCGGTTGATTGTACGTTGGGAGACGGTGGACACGCAGAAGCGATTTTGGAAAAAACCGCGCCTAATGGAAAGCTTGTAGGCGTAGATGCCGATGTGGAATCCATTTTGCGAGCCAAACGCAATCTATATCGATATGAAGACAGGGTGATATTCGTGCGGGATAATTTTCAGAACATTAAAAAAATAATTGCGGAAAGCAAAGTTGCGCCCATCCATGCCATTTTAATTGACTTGGGTTGGTCCACACCGCAGTTTGCCGAACGAGGCAGAGGATTCAGCTTTGAAAAAGACGAGCCTCTGGATATGCGATATGAGTCCGGCCGTGAAGAGCATGAAACCGCATCCGATATATTGAATAATTACAACCAAGAAGAATTGGAAAAAATATTAAAAAATTTCGCTGAAGAAAAATTCCACAAGGAAATCGCCGAATCAATTGTTGAAGAGAGAAAAAGTAAAAAAATTGAAACAACCAAAGAATTGGCGGAAATAGTATTGAAAGTTTATCGAAGAAAACTAAATTCCGATAAAGAAATCCCGTGGATTGGTGGAATTCATCCGGCCACGCAAACATTCCAAGCTCTGCGCATTGCGGTGAATAAAGAATTGGAAGTGCTGAAAAAAGTTCTGCCGGATGCGATTGAAGCGCTTACGCCGGGTGGAAGGCTTGCAGTGATCAGTTTTCATTCTTTGGAAGATCGGATTGTTAAACAATATTTCAAGAAAATTGAAAACAAAGAAATTACGCTGTTAAACAAAAAACCGATAATAGCGGGTGAGGAAGAGTTGCGAGAAAATCCGCGGGCGCGCAGTGCGAAACTTCGAATAGTGGAAAAGATCAATCAGGTGTAGAAGCGTTGGAGATAATGAAATTGGGAAATTGGAAATTGATTGAAAATTAAAAATTGAAAATTGAAATTTTCATCGTATGTCCATCAAACGAAGATTTGAATACCAATATCGACGAATACTCTCGGGCTTTCAAGGCGCTGAGTTGCCTGATTGGATGTCCAGTCTTGTTTTTAGGATTTCCATTGCAACCGCGCTCGTGGTTATAAGCATTTTCTACGTGTGCAAAACCAGCAACTTGTCCACCAGTGGTTATGTAATGCGCGATTTAGAAAATAAAGTTGCCGTTTTGCAAACAAATATTCAAAAAACTCAAGTGGAGATCGCCATGAATAGCTCCATTTTCAACATTGAAAGCCGTCTAAAGGATTTGGCGATGGTGCCAATAGGTAAATATAGTTTCATCGCGCCGGCCGATTCACTGGTGGCCAAACGATAGTCCTCAAATATTAACCCGCCGCATTGGCGGGTTTTTTAATTTTTTGCTATAATAGATAGGCTGAACTATATTCATATGTTTATCATGATATTTCAACGCATTTTGCTGGAAGCTCTGTTGGATTTGTTGTATTTTCCCATTTGGTGGTATTCTGGCGGATTGATATTCGCCTTTTCGCGCGTAAAAGAGTTTTTCTTTAGTGGCAACGCATTTTTGGCGCCGGGAATTTGGTTAAGAAATATTTTTGTACCGATGTTCGGCCAATATGATTGGCAGGGTAGAATAATCAGCTTTTTCATGCGTCTGGTACAAGTGATTTTTCGCTCTCTGGCGCTGGCCGTTTGGGGCGCCATCTGCATCATACTTTTTTTATTTTGGATAATTTTACCCGCTATTATCGTTTTGGGTCTTGCCAATTCGCTTATAGTGTAACGCGCAACGTGTAACGTATAACCTGTCGACGACACCATATTACGCTACACGTTACATGTTACACGCTACACGTTACACTCCGTATGCTTTTCGAAAAGAACAAACCAATCAATCTGCTCGCTTGTTCCGACTGCCGTTCCACCGGACGAATTGCTTTTAGCGTCTGCAAAACTTGTCACGGCATGAGTGTTGGGCATTTCAAACGGGGCTGGTGGCTTTTTTGGAATTATCCGCTCACCAGATATCATTTGGCGCTGGCCAGAACAAGGCGCAAGTTTAACAAAATTCGTTTGGTAACGTTTGTTGTTTTGGGTTTGAATTTTTGGGCATGGCTAGGGTTTCTCATGTATCGCGCCGAAAGTTTCCAGATATTTTTTGGACGTCAGCCAAATTTGCCGTTATTTTTAAACACACTCAATTCCGGCATGCGCCTGCTTTTTTGGCTGGGTTTAATTTGTTTTCTATACGTATATTATCGCGTTATTCGTGATAAGGAGTTCAAAGGCGTGGTTGAACACTATGATTACAAGGCCTCGAAAGTGAAGAATGATATCGAAATCACAGATTGGAAATTAATTAAAAAAATTCCAAAAGCAAAGCAACACAATATCGTGGACGCGTTTACGGACGAAGCGTTGTCTCTGCTTGGAGAGGCATATCGTTTAGCGGACGAGAGCAATCATCCCGCGGTGGAACCGGTGCATCTCTTTTCCACACTGCTGTCTTTCAATCGAATCGGCAATCTTTTTATCCGCTTGGGCATTCCCACCGATATGGTGAAAAAAAAGGTGATGCCGTTATTCGCAAAAAGCGAGAAGGCAAAACTAAAAGATTCCGGCACCGCTCCACTTTTGTCCCCTGATTTTTGGCAGTTGATTTTTCAATCATATGAAGAAGCCTATGAAGCACACCAAGATTATGTTGGCGTAACGGAGCTGTTTTTAGTGAGCGTGGAAGAGTCGCCGGAATTGCAGGAAATATTATATGATTTGGGAGTTGATAAAGACAAATTAATCAATGTGGTGCAATGGGCTAGAATCAAAGAAAAAATGTATCGACAATATTTGAAATTTAGAAAAATTGCCAGTCATCGCTCCAAAACCGGCATGGACAAAGCCATGACAGCGCTCGCCACGCCGTATTTAAACCAATTTAGCGAAGACCTCACCTTGATGGCGCAATTCAATCATTTTGATCCTTGCGTTGCCAGAGAAACCGAACAGGAAGAAGTTTTTCGTATTGTAGAG
>JAHJCN010000097.1 GCA_018812905.1 Patescibacteria group bacterium | reverse complement strand
TGTGAAAAGAGTGCGTTTTTTGTAGGCCAAAGGCACGACATACTGCGCCTCGTGCGGGAATTGGGGTTTCATTTTGTAATATAGTTCGGCGGAGGCGTCCATGGCTTTTATGAATTCATCTTGCAATCCGGCCTCGGCAATTTCTTCCGGCATGCTGTATCCGTGTTTGACCGTCACTTTTTGGTTGGTCTGCGTGCACATGCGATGGCGTTGGACGTCTCGGAAAGCGCCATAATCCATTAGAATATCAAAAGTATAGTAGATATGTTCCAGCTCGCGCAAAGGTTGGTCGTAGCTTGCACGGCGTGCCATGGATTCTTCAATTATTTTTTCTTTTTGTTTGGCATCCAACAATTTTACCTTGTCAATCAGTTGGCGAAAGGGAAGTTCAGAATGTTTATAGAGCAAAGCGCCCACGAGTTTGTTTTCCGCGTCATGGTCATAATCAATTATTTCAACAGGCGAGGATGTTTCAGGTTCGTCCGGCACCATGATATTGCTCAAGCTGGCAAAAAGACCATCAGTGTCTTGTATGTATTTATTTTCGTTAGCAAACTTGATAAGCGTTGGAGTAATTTTCATTGCCTCGGTTTTTAGTTCCTCTCCAATTTCTTTGAATTCGTCCAAAGGGTGTGAGAGCAATTTTGCGATGGCATGTTCCAGCGCGCGAGCGTTCACTGTCATGCCCAAATTAGTGAGAGTGGATGTGGGCAGAAGGTAGCGAATGTTGTCGCAAACACGCGCCTTGGTTGTTGCCGTAAACGCTCTTTCCGAAATTCCCGCTTCCATCGGATATTTGGATATAATGTATTCGCGCATGACGGGTTCCATCGCAACATAGGTGTCAAAAAGATAATTTATTGTTTTTTCGTATTCCGTTCCCAATGGCGATTCCATTATTTTGGCCGGCTTGTAATATTTTGTGCGGTCATAAATTTGGTAGCGCGTGGATTTTTCGGTGTAGGAAGCCAAGCGATTATCTTCCAAAATTTTGGTGGCTAAAATAGAAACATTTTCAATGGCCATGTGCAGATTGGCATGCTCGGCAACACTGCTGTGCCCATAGCCTACGACCCATTTTTCATGAAAATCCGCTGACTTATCATCTGTTAATTCATTCGCTATATCCTCAAAAGATTCGGGAGAACGCGAACATTTGGCAAAGGCCACGGCCACCACTTCGGGCTTTAAATGATCCAATGAATAAATTTTTCTCCTATTGGTCTGTGTTTCTTCCATATTTGTGAAAAAAGATAATAATAATCATTTTCCCGTGCTTCCAAATCCGCCACGGTCATTGGAAGTTATTTCTTGAATTTCTTCAATTTCACATCTGTCTGTTTTAACGACAAACGCTTGCGCAAGACGCGTCCCTTTTTCAATCGTGTGTTCTGTGTCAGAGAAATTGTATAATGAGA
The DNA here is from genome assembly GCA_018812905.1 of Patescibacteria group bacterium. Lineage (GTDB taxonomy): Bacteria > Patescibacteriota > Patescibacteriia > Magasanikbacterales > GWA2-37-8 > JAHJCN01. The sequence continues at coordinate 4,002 of JAHJCN010000097.1, read as the reverse complement.
CAGCTATTTCGTCGTTTGGCCCTCGATAGTCGCAATCTATTAGTCCAATGCCGTTCGCCAAAAAAAGCCCGGGAAAATGTTTTGCTAAGCTACTGCGAGCGGAGATGACGAGCGCGTGTCCTTCGGGAATTTCCATAATAAAATTGCTGGGCACCCTATACCAGCCGTGCGCGGAAATTATCGCTTTTTCGCGGGCATACAAATCAAATGCTACCGCTCCTTGGGTTTTGTACTCTGGTAACGGCAGGGTGTGGTCTATTCTTTTTATTTTGAGTTTCATGTTTTAATTTTTTTTACAATCTCTTCAATTTGCGTGTAGAAATCTTCAAAACCATCATTATTGTTGATAGCATATTCCGCGGTTTTACCAAGTTCTTTAATAAGTTTGTCGGCCTCGGCTTGTTCGTCTTTTAAGAAATCGTCGTAGCTTTTTTTGTCATCCCCCGGATTTTCATTTCTGATTACCAATCTCTCCCAGCGAATTTTGGAATCAGCGGTAATATAAATCAGGTGAAAGTTTGGGTCTTCTTTTAGATATGTGATGTCTGATGGGCGTCGAATTCCCTCAACAACAACCAGGTCATTTGGGTCATTTTCCACGTCTTTTGCAATCACTTTGCTCATCACATCTTGGCCATAATTTTCTCGCAAAAAGGTGGAAAGCTTCTGCATATCTTGGCGCGTATCTTCTATGTAAATTCTTCTTAGGATGTCGCGCAACATTGTGGAAAAACGATAGGCGTTAATTTTATATTTTTTCACCAGATATTTGGCAACTGTGCCTTTGCCTGAAGCCAGATCGCCCACGAAGCCTAAAATAATTTTATTGTTTTTCATATTTTTCCACAGATGTATCAAAGTAAGTAATGGCGACTCCGGCTGCCATGAACAATAATTCCGATTCTTGTCCGGCGTGATACTTTCGTTCGCAAACCACGCGTAGAACACCGGCATTGATGAGCATTTTGGCGCATGTTGGACATGGTGTGTATTTAATGTACAGAGTGGCGCCGTTAATGCTTGTGCCTCTTTTGGCGGCTTGGCAAATTGCATTGGCTTCCATGTGAATGGTACGCATGCAGTGCTGGCTTTGACGGCCATCTTCATGAATGGTGGTTTTCATTTGATGCCCCGCATCATCGCAGTGTGGCATTCCCTTGCAAGAGCCGACATAGCCCGTGACGATAATCTGTTTGTCTTTCACAATTACGCAACCACCGCGTCCGCGATCGCAGGTAGATCGTTTGGCCACTGTGCGGGCTATTTCCATAAAATATTGATCCCAACTTGGACGCACGAATTTTTCTTCAGCCATAGGATGTTCTTATAAAAAACAACATCTGCCTTCGCAGAGCCCCTCTTATTTATAATATGTTATGAGGTATAAAAAAACAAGTGCATAAATGTCACCTGCTTTTGTTTGTGCTTAGCGCACAGTCAATAGCCCGTGGCCTACAAGGAGAGGACAGTGTCGTCGGTTAACTATGAACTAATCCAGCCACAGGCTGATCCGCTCGCCTAGGAGAGCGGAGGCTTTAAACTAAGTTTGTATTTTTCCGCTTCGGCAATAATTTTTTTTGCTATGGAAATGGTATAGGCCGGACGGAGGCCTACGGCTGTTTCGTGGCAGAGCATGATTCCGTCCACGCCTTCCAGCACCATATTGGTGAGATCGGTGATTTCGGCTCGGTAGGGTATGAGATTGTTTATGCTGCTCTCCAAAATGTGAGTGGAGACGATCACATGCTTTTTGTGTTCATGCGCCTTCCTGACGATTTTCTTTTGCAGGATGCCTATTTTTTCAAAGGGCGCATTGACACCCATTTCACCGCGGTCGATAAGCACATAGCGATAGAAATCGTCTCGACACAAGGCTTCTATTTCTTCTTTTTCGGCGTGGCGTTCAAGTTTGGCAATCACCCGTGCGTGCGGATAAGGAGAAAAAATTTGTTTAACTTTTTCGGCAAATATATTGTTGAGATAGGAGACCGCAAAGTATTTGGGAGAAACATCTTTTAGAGAATCAAGTAGTTGTTTGTATTGTTCGATCAATTTGTCATCCGCGATGCGCCAATTCGTGTTAAAACTGCGCATGAAGTAGATACTGCCGTTGTTGAGAGCTTTCACCGCAATGGACTGTTTGTCGATGATGTCGGTGACTTGTAGGGATATTTCGCCGTCGCCAATGGTTATAACCTGATTGATTTTGACTTTTTCGGCCAATTCGGTCATTTGCACGGGGATATACTCCAGAGCGTTCGGGCTGTTAAAGCCACAGCGAAAGATAAGCTCTTGATTTTCCTTCACTTCGATAACTTTCTCCGGAAAATCTCCAAGGCGAACTTTGTTGAGCGGCAAGTCGATCATGATTTTGGCTTTGGAATTCAGTTCGTATATTATCTGTTGGGCTGTCTGAATGTATTTAATGTTGTTGTCGATGGTGCGTGACGATAAATTAAAGCGCAATATATTGGCGCCGGAAAGAATTATTTTTTTTATTTTACCTTCATCAAAGCTGTTTAATCCGATTGTGGCAATGATGAGCATATTCTTTTGCATGATTCCGGACTTCATCTGTAACGAACGGTGGAGCCGGAGTGAAAAGAAAAACGCCCCAAAAGGGGCGTTTTGATTATTTTTCGGCGATCTTAATGGCCGGACCCATACTGGAGCAAATTACTAGATTTTTGATAAACACTCCTTTCATGGTGCCGGGCTTAGCTTTGTTTAAAGCCTCCATTAAAGCCAGATAATTTTCTTTCAATTTTTGTTCCGGAAAACTTACTTTTCCGATTTGTATATGCACATTGCCGGTGTCGTCATTTTTGAAAGTTAGTTTGCCTCTTTTTAGTTCCTCAATCATTTTTTTGAGATTGGGGCCAACAGTTTCCGTTTTTGGGTTTGGCATCAATCCCTTAGGGCCAAGTATTTTGGCCACAGCGGCCATTTTTGGCATCATGTCCGGAGTAGTGACTGCCACATCGAAATCGATTTTTCCGGAAGTTTTGAGCTTGTTAATTTCTTCTTCGCCATAAATTACATCAGCTCCCGCTTCTTTGGCCTCTTTTTCTTTATCGGAGCTAACAAAAGCGGCCACTTTTTTGGTTTTGCCACTGCCATTTGGCAAAACCACTGTGGTGCGGATTTGCTGTTCGCTTTTTTTAGGATCAATGCCCAATTTGACGTGTATTTCTACACCTGCATCAAATTTGACAGATGAAGTTTCTTTGACGAGATTGATGGCTTCGTCAACAGAATATATCTTGTTTTTGTCCACTTTGGCCTCTGCGGCCTGCATTCTTTTTGACATAGATGTTTGTTGTGTGGTGCAAACCCCCGCAGTGGTGCGAGGTCCCACATAAATAAATGCTTGTTTGATGAGGTATTTATATCAAAAAAGATGGATTTTGTCAAGAAAATAGGCGAATTTGGTTAAAAAGTTTAAAAATAACAAAAACAAGTTTTGTGCGAATATTATTCATCAAAAGATAGACATTCCTTTAATTTATCTTTACCCAACACATGCAATTCAGATATCGCGCGAGTGAGAGCAACGTACAGCAAATCGCGGTCTATTTTTTTAATCTCGTTTTTAATTTCTTGTGGAATTCCGTGATAACTAAAAGCATCTTTATCTATTCCTACCAAACAAACAATATCAAACTCAACCCCCTGCGCCTCTTGCATGCTTAAACAGTGGACGCGCTTTTCATTGCTAAAAAATTCTTTAAATTCATTAAGATAAATATTATCATGCGCCAGAATACCAAGAGATATGTCAGCGTGATTGTTTAGCAAGTTTTTTAAATATTCCATTTCATCGGCTTTATTATCCATTTTGTTTTCAACAACTTGCGCCCCGCTTTTGATTCCGCTTGGTATGGCCACCGCATACCCTAAATTGCTGATATAATTCAAAATCTCTCTGGTATTTCGATACACTTTTTGTAACACTACAAATCGTTCCGAGCTTATTTCTTGATCGATATCTTCCCAATTTGT
>JAHJCN010000096.1 GCA_018812905.1 Patescibacteria group bacterium | reverse complement strand
TTATTAGGTCTTTCGTAATGTCTGGAAATGTAAAGCTATCAATCAATAATTGAGCCTCAATATATTCGATAAGTTTCAAAATACTTTTTCCAACCAGTTTATCATTTGCTACCGACCAAAAACCTCGAATACGATTTGCTTTTGATCCACTTGCATAATTGTATTTTTCATCATAAATTTCTATTCCAATGTCATCTCTAAAAAATTCTCCCATTGTGCGATCAGAAAAATTCAGAACATAACCACTCCCCATTTGGAATAGCTTCTCTAAGATTTGTTTTTCTATTGTAGTTAAATTTGCCATACTTTACCTTTTAAAATTAAAAGATCATTTTTCAATATCTGCCACGATCTCATCAATCGCCGTCCTCAGTTCATTTTGTCGTGTAACGATCTTGGCGATTTTTTTGTTGAGTTCTGTAATATCCACAACCTCGCGAGTATCTTCCCCCACAACATAGCTTGATACGGCGATATTGTAGTCATTTTCTTCAATGGTTTTGTTATCAACGAGTTTGGCAAAATATTCCACATCTTTTCGCTCTGTAAACGCTTCCAGAATCTTGGCACGATTGGTATCGCTCAACTTATTTTTGTTGCCACCACGGACAAATTCGGCAGAAGCATCAATAAAAAGTGTTTTGTTATCGTTCTTGCTCTTTTTGAGCACAATGACACAAGTGGCAATCGTGGTGCCAAAAAAGAGATCTGGCGGCAATTGAATCACCGTATCAATGTAGTTGTTGTCTATCAGGTACTTTCGGATTTTCTGTTCCGCGCCACCGCGATAAAGCACGCCGGGAAATTCAACAATTGCCGCCGTCCCGCTCGTCGAAAGCCATGAAAGCATGTGCATGGTAAAGGCGAGGTCGGCTTTGCTCTTTGGGGCCAGTACACCAGCTGGCGAAAAGCGCGGGTCATTGATAAGGAGTGGGTTTGCGTCGCCTTCCCATTTTATGGAATAGGGCGGATTGGAAACGATCGCGTCAAATGGCTCATCGTCCCAGTGCTTCGGGTCAATGAGTGTATCCCCATGTGCAATATCAAAGTGATTGTAGTTAATATCATGCAAAAACATATTGATACGGCAGAGATTGTAGGTGGTAAGGTTGATTTCCTGCCCAAAAAAGCCTTGTCGCACATTTTCTTTACCGAGAATTTTCGCGAATTTCAAAAGAAGCGAACCCGAGCCGCAAGCCGGGTCATACACTTTGTTCACTTCTTTTTTGCCGTGTGTGGCAATATTGGCCAAAAGTTCGCTGACTTCCTGCGGGGTAAAGAATTCACCACCGGATTTGCCGGCGTTGGAAGCGTACATGGTCATCAAAAACTCGTAGGCGTCACCGAAAGCATCGATCGTATTGTCATAATAATTACCAAGTCGAAGCTCGCCAATGGATTCCAATAACTTTGCCAGTTTTTGGTTCCTTTTTTCTACTGTTCCCCCCAGTTTATTGGAATTGACATCTAGATCATCAAAAAGGCCTTTCAAATCAGGCTCACTCTCCGTGCCTTTCGCGGAATTTTCAATATTTCGGAAAACTGCGGCCAGGGTTTCGTTCAGATTAGTATCGTTGCGGGCATTTTTTCGAACATTTAGAAAAAGCTCACTGGGTAAAATATAGAATCCTTTTTCGTGAACGGTATCAGCCCGGCCAAATTCAGCTTCTGCGTCAGAGAGCTTTGCATAGTCAAACTCCCTGCTACCGTTGCGCCGTTCATCTTCGTTGATGTAGCTCGTAAGGTTTTCACTGATAAAACGATAAAAAAGCATTCCCAGCACATATTGCTTGAAGTCCCAGCCGTCCACGCTTCCGCGCAGATCGTTTGCAATTTGCCAAATGGCTCGATGTAATTCCCCACGTTCCTGCTCTTTAGTTGTGTTTGGATGTGTCATAATGGTTTTTGAATTTTACAGTGTTATTGTATTCGTTTTCCCCTTACAAATAAATCGTTTCCGAAGCGAAGCGGAGGAAACACCATATATTCCCCTTTAAAAAAACAAATTTATTCCCCTTGTATTTAAAAAGCCTATCAAAAGTACCTTATCCAAGGTATAAATCTCCTGAATAAAAGGAAAAATATTTTTTGAATTGCGTACAACGTTTGCGGTATATACGAAGTACAGTG
>JAHJCN010000095.1 GCA_018812905.1 Patescibacteria group bacterium | reverse complement strand
TAAATAAAATATTAATTCTATTATTTGTATTAGCATTTTTTAATATTTTTTTTGCCTACAGAGCGCGTGCTGAGAAAACCTGTGAATGCGCGGAAAATGTATGTATGTCTATCGCGGATGCCGAGGACTGTCCGTTGGGTTGCTCTGACGGATCTTGTACGCCAAATCAAAATCAAAGTGAAGCAGGCCCACCGCTTGCGCCTATGCCAACCATTCTGGCTCCCATAACTGCCCCCGCAACATCCAAATCTCCCGACCCCGTCAAACTGGAAAACCCCATAGGTTCCACTGATATTCCAACCATTATCGGAACGCTCATCAGAGGCGCCATGGGCATCATGGGCGCGCTGGTGTTGCTCATGTTTGTCTGGGGTGGTTTCACATGGCTCACATCCGGGGGCGTGGCCGAGAAGGTAAAAAAAGGCACGCAAACCATCGTCTGGGCGGTCATTGGCGCGGCCATCACTCTTTCAAGCTACATTATTCTTAATACAATTTTGGAATTGTTAGCGGGGAAGTAGTTCTGTTGTCATTGCGAGGAGTCCCGACTAAGTCGGGACGACGAAGCAATCCCTTCGTAGCAAGAGATTACTTCGTCGCTCGTACCTCGCTCCTCGCAATGAAAGAGAAAAGTATGGTATAATAAATCAAATAACTATTAACTATATGTACAAAATACATTCTGGAAGGGGGGTGAATATATGAAAAAATTCATAGTCACCGCAATGATAGCGCTCATGCTATTGGTTTCCGCCGCACCGGCTTTGGCCGCGATAGGAGATATTACCGCAGAAGGAGGGGAAGGGCTCGGGCTTGAATATGGCGAAAGGTTAGGATTGGGGAATCGCGATATTCGCGAAACCATCGCTGCCGTTATTCGTGTCGCTTTGGGTTTGCTCGGTATCGTGGCCGTAGTTATCATCTTGATTGGAGGTTTCACTTGGATGACAGCCGGCGGAAATGACGAAAAAGTGGAAGAAGCCAAAAAGCGTATTTTCCAAGGCGTAATCGGTCTGGCAATCATTTTGTCAGCCTATGCTCTTGCGTCGTTCGTTATCAATCAGCTTATTACTGCCACTACTACTACATAATAGTTTTTTCAAAAAGGGGGTTCGCGCGTTTTCCTTTGACTTGGAATCTACAGCGGACCAGATTCGCCGTAGCCCAAAAGGCGAAGGCGAGCGCGCAACCCCCTTTCTGGAAATCTCATTACGAGGAGCGAAGCGACGCCTGCCCGCCTTTGGCGGGAAGCAACCCCAGCAAATGGCTGTCATTGCGAGGAGCGAAGCGACGAAGCAATCCCGTCCAACACAGAGGTTGCTTTGCTCCCTATGGTCGCTCGCAATGACACAAAACATCATTGTCATTGCGAGGAGCGAGATCCCTCTCCGCTTCCGGCGGTTCGGGACAGGCCCCGCAATCCCATCCAACCAAGTATGTCAAATCCAAAATCTGCATCTACATAATGACAAATAAAAACAATACGACGCTATATGTGGGTGTCACAAATAGCCTTATTCGTAGAGGATATGAACATAAAGATAAAGCCGGCTATCATAACAGTTTTACAAAAAAATATAATTTAAACAAGTTAGTTTATTACGAATGTTTTGATGATGTTAGAAACGCCATCTCCAGAGAAAAGCAAATTAAGGGCGGATCTCGACAAGATAAAATTGATTTAATTAATCAAATAAATCCAAAATGGAATGATTTGTATGAGGAATTAAGTCCGTTTTGAGGATGAGATTGCTTCGTCGTCCCGACTTAGTCGGGACTTCTCGCAATGACAATGCGCAAATATGAAAAAAATTTTTCAAAAACTCATTATCAGTTTTATAATCATTTCGGCTTTTTCCATATCACCGGCCAATTTTGTTTTTGCGGATAGCTTTGGCTTGGACGCGACCCAAAAAGCCACGGGTGAGGCGATACCGGCAACAATCCAGGGTTCTAAAACCGTTGTGGAATTGGTCGGTGCCATTGTTTCCACTCTCCTCGGGTTCATTGGAATAGTTTTTTTTATAATAATACTTTACGCCGGTTTTCGTTGGATGTTTGCCATGGGCAACACCGAAGCCACCACCAAAGCCAAAGATATGTTGGAGGCATCTGTCATTGGCCTCATCATTGTCGTTTCGGCCTACGCAGTGGCCAAGTTTGTGTTTAGCGGATTGACCGGTTAGCAGAGTTTAGAAGATCTTGTTTTTTCAAAAAGTCATCCAGATGTTTAAAAAAATCACAATTTATTTTTTTATCACACTAATATCATTGGCCCCAATGACTGTTTCGGCTTTTGATTACGGAATCAGCACCACACAAAAAGCAACCGGAGGTCTTTTGCCGACTCAAGTTGCCAAGGCGAGCGACCCGGTGAAATTGGTCGGAAATATTATAGGATTGGGATTGTCACTTCTTGCCATCGCCTTTTTCTTTCTGATTTTTTATTCCGGTTTGGTCTGGATGACCGCTCACGGAAAAACAGAAAGGGTGGAAAAGGCCAAAAACACTTTGGAAGCCGCCATCATTGGTTTGCTTATTGTGGTTTTTGCCTACGCCATTACCAATTTTGTTTTAACGGGGTTGGGAGGGTAGCGCGCAACGCGCAATGTGTAGCGTGTAGCGTGCAAGCTGTCTTGCTCGGATGGAAGGCTAAAATCTGTATTGTCATTGCGAGGAGCGAAGCGACGAAGCAATCCCATCCACGAAGAGATTGCTTCGCTTCGCTCGCAATGACAATATAGATAAAAAATAAATATATAAACGTATGCGAAAATTAATTATACTTGTGTTTGTCCTCATGCTAACGCTCGCGCCACTGGGCGTGGCGCAATCTGCCAGTTTTTTGAAAGAAGCAAATACGAAATTGGGCACGGCTGTTGAAGG
>JAHJCN010000134.1 GCA_018812905.1 Patescibacteria group bacterium | reverse complement strand
TACTAATTGGGGTTATCGGAGGCCGATTACTATTAATAATAGTGGTACCCAGACCCTGTTTAATTATCAGATAGCTGTAAGGTTCTTTAATGGGGATTCCATTTACTCTCATGGAGGGACAAGTAGCCTGAGGGTTACTGATTCTGATGGAACGACAACCTTGCCTCTTTGGACAGAAAACTGGAACACAAGTGGCACATCAACTATCTGGACAAAGCTCAATCTCCCTCTTGGAACAAAGACCATTTATGTTTATTACGGAAACCAATCTGCTACCTCCACCTCAAACTTTGATGCAGTCTTCACCAAGGATTATGGGGAATCAGGCTTAGTCGGTCTATGGCATATGGATGAGGGGAGCGGTGGAACTATTACTGATTCTTCTGGAAAAGGCAACAATGGAACGATTACTAATGATCCTACTTGGCAATCTACAGACGGAGGTCAATGGGATGGAAGGAGCGATGTTAAGTTTGGCACGGGAAGCTGTTTGAGTTTTAATGGGGTGAATAGTTATGTAAATTTAGAACCATTCAGCGATGTTATTTCCAATGATTTTACTATAATGGCATGGGTAAAATGGAAAGGGACTGGTGAGCAATGGATAATTTCAGATTTTACCAACGAATCTCCTTACTACTATTGGTGTATTTCTACAAGAAATGCACATTTAACTTTTGATAGTTATCCTTCTTCTGGTCGACATCTACAGGAGGGCACTACAGTTTTAAGTAATGATACTTGGTATTATATTGTTGTTACAGGAGATTATGTCGGAAATGGTAGTAACCCAATAAAAACTTATTTGAACAGTCGATTAGAAACTACCGCAAATGCGGGTAATGATAAATTTTGGAATCCTTCAGGTATATTGTCAATTAGCACAGCCTGTTCCCCCTACCCAGAATGGAATGGATTTATCGACGAAGTCCGCATTTACAACCGTACCTTATCTGCCAATGAAATCAAAGCCCACTATGAACGAAGAAAATACGCCTATCCTGAACCAGCCACTGCCACAGGCACAGAGGAGGGGTTATATGCCAAAGCTGGAACATTCACCTCATCAGTCTGCAATCTTGGAGGACAGGCTCAGTTTGGAAGCCTGAGCTGGGTAAATTCGGGTGTAGGAAGCATAACCTTTCAGATAGCCACAAGCACATCTAATGGTGGCTCCTGGAACTTTGCCGGTCCACAGGGCAATACTTCATATTATACAGTAAATGGTCAGACTATATCCTCATCTCCGGCTCAGTATATCTGCTACAAGTCGTTTCTCTCGGCGAAAGATACATCTTCCACACCAAAACTTGACAAGGTAAAGATAACATATTCTTTGATGGGAAAGCCAGACCCATGGATTAATTATGGACCCTTTGGTAGTAATCCTGATATAGCAGTATTCTTTGGGACCCAAAGAGTGAACCCTTGTTGCCTTCAAGCAGGAGCAACCTATACCTTAGTAGCAACCGTGCATAATAAAGAGATACCAGCAGAAGGTGTTATTGTCAGATTCTACATAGCTGGAGGCTTGGCTATTGGTGGAGGCTTTCAACAGATTGGAACGGTTACAGTCAATCTCTTAGCTAATGCAACAGCAACAGCAGCAACTCTCTGGCAGGTTCCAAGGACAGGTCATGGCTGTATCCAGGTAAAACTCTTTTACCAAAACGATGCTAATTTAAAGAACAATTTTGCTCAACAAAATGCCAATGCCTTTGGTGTTGCCCAAACATCATCCAAGAACAGAAAGATTGTTATAGGGAACCCTCTTGAAAAGAAGGGCACAGTGACCCTAAAGCTCAAGTATCCATCTGGCATACAGGTGACACCAAACCTACAGATTATAGTCTTAAACCCTGGTGAGACCATAACTGCTACCATTGATATCAAAAACACAGGCTTGGCACCAGGAGCCATAGCCACGGTTGAGGTAGAAGGGGTTATAGAAACAGAGGATGGAACAGAGACAATTGGAGGGGTTATGTTCATAGTGAGTGCAGGAAGAATAAGTGAAATCACCCCTATTTCTGGAATAGTCGGCACAACTGTGACGGTGAAGGGCGAAGGCTATGGTCAAAATGAGACTATAAGAATAGACTTTGGTACAACCTTATCTGTAGCCATAGCTACAACAGATACACAAGGCAGCTTTTCGGCTACATTTAAGCCTGGTTATCAGGAGATAGCCGTTGGGGTGCCGATAAATATCATCGCCACATCGCTATCTTCTGGCTCTATTGACTTTGGAAGCTTCACCCTGCTTTCAGGTGCAAAAATAAGAATATCCCCTGAGACAACTACTGTTAGCCTATACACCCAATGTGATATTAAGATAGATATAGAAGGGGTGAATAACCTCTCAGGTGCAATGGTAGAGCTTGGTTTTGATAAATCCATTCTCAAACCACTATCTGCCAAGAGAGGCTCATTTTTTGGTGGAGAGGGAGAGTCTATTTTCTGTCCTGTCATTTCAGAGAATAATGTCGTCATTAATGCCTCAAGGCTTGGTGGAAATGTAAGTGGTTCAGGGACAATTGCCATTATCACCTTCTCTGGTCTCTCCTCTGGAACCACAAAGATAAACATTGGGAATGTTGACCTCAGGGATTCAGAGCTGAACAGGATTTCTGTAGATAGCTTCCCAGGTATGGTTGTGATTGAAGGCTATCTCGCTGACTTCGGTATGCTTGATACTCAAGACAAGATTATAGAAAAACCAGATTATAAAATCGACTTCTATGACCTGATGCTCTTTACCAAGAACTGGAAGGGTAGCAAAAGTAGGTATGATATATGGCCAGCCACAGGTACACCTCCTTGTTTTGCTTTAAGTCCTGATGGTAAGATAGACTTTGAGGATCTGGTTGTCTTTACCCTGATGTGGAACTGGTATAACCCGTCTACCCCTACAAAATCTGCTTTAAGTCTTGAGAAGCCAAAGGTAAAGGTGGTCTCAAAAGGAGAAAATCTCTTAAAGGGTGATGAGTTTGATGTAGATCTTTCTATTGAAGGGGCAGAGAGGATTATGGCCGGCCATTTTGAGATAGGGTTTAATCCTGATGTGGTAGAACTGCTCTCCGTAAAAGAGGGTGAAGCCCTAAGCCAGAGTGGAGGAAAACCTGTCTTCTTTCAGGAGAAACAAAGGGCGAGAGGTGAGATAGATATGGCTATCCTGGGTGGAGCTTTTTCTGGCTCAGGTGTGGTAGCCACCCTGAGATTTAAGGTTCTTGCTGATGAACCAGCTATAAAGATAGGGCTTCTCTCTGACCTTAGGGATCTCAACAACAAAAAAGTTAATGCCGAGACAACTGATGGAGAGCTTGGTATCCTTCCTTCTACGAGCTCGCTCCTGCAAAGCTTTCCAAACCCAGCAGATTATGGTTGCTGGATACCGTTTCAGTTGACAGCAGGCAGTGATGTATCAGTAGAGATTTACAATGTAGTAGGACAGAGGGTGAAGGGTATAGATGCAGGTCCAAGGAAGGCAGGCTCATATACTCAAGCCAAAGAAGGCTATGCCATATTCTGGAACAGGACGAATGATGCCGGGGAGAAGGTCTCCAGGGGGCTATATTTCTACAAGCTCCAGGCAGGTAAGTTCAGTGATGTAAAGTCTTTGGTAGTGGAATAAAAGGTAATCGGTAATGTAATTACTCACAATTTTGGGGAAAAATATTTAGCCACAGAGGTCACAGAGAGCACAGAGAAGAGATAAAAATAAAAAGATTATTAAAAGATTT
>JAHJCN010000094.1 GCA_018812905.1 Patescibacteria group bacterium | reverse complement strand
AGGTTAAGAAAAAAACTTGATGTTTGGTTGTTTGGGTTTTGTTTGTTTTTTTGGGTTTGGGATTTTTGGTTTGGTTTCGGGCGGTGAAAAGTCACCTGTCTTGGGACGGGCTACCGCCAAGTTCAAGCGTTGATAAAAACACGGTCACTGTTTCTAATTTTTAGTAAACACCGTGCGACGCAAACTACTATGATTGAACTCCACCGTAATGAGTAATATTCATACCCGTTTTTCGGGTTTAACTAGCGCTTTGGCGCACTTTGGATAATCGCGATTTTCCAAAATTCCGGACGGATATTATCATCTCTTCGCCCAGGACAATGTGGCGAACGCCAACTGGAACCGTGACGATCGGCAGGCCAACTTGAACAGGAACGATCCGAGGAATCGGAATTCCGATTCTGGCTTTCGCTCTGCGGTGGAATTCAAACATTTTGTAGAGATTTCAACCAGCCACCGAGCATTTTACCAATCTCGCGAATTTTGGCTTGGGCTTGAAATATTTTTGTCTCATTGGCTATTTTTAATTCCAAAAATAGACGCAATTTCAAAACCGCTATTTCTAAATTAGCGTCAGCTTTGATCAAAAATCCGGCTTTCAACGGCCTTGGTGTATTTTTGGCCATAATCAATTCCGAGAGACAATCCAAAATGGTATTCTCCAAACTAGAACCCAGAGAATATCGCCAGCGTTTTTCCGCGTGATTATTTATGTCTGCTATTATTTTATACACCTCGTAAGTTTGATTGATTATGGGTAATGTTTCCATAGATTTAAGTTTAAATAATATTTGGGAAAGTTGGTTTAGATTTCGGAGAGGCAAAAATAAAACAAATGAAATAGAAAATTTTCAGTATTATTTGGAAGAAAATTTATGGAGGCTTCATAATGATCTTAATGAGAGCAGGTATATCCACGGTCAGTATCGGCATTTTATTATAAACGATAGCAAACGCCGCGATATCGCCGTCGCCACCATTCGCGACCGGGTTGTTCATCGTTTGCTTTATGATTATTTGGTGAAGGTTTATGACAAAACTTTTATTTTTGATGCCTGGTCTTGCCGAAAAAATAAAGGCCTGATCGGCGCGATTGACCGAACAGAAAAGTTTTTTAGAAAATACCCCAAAAGTTTCGTTTGGCGGGCGGATATAACAAAATTTTTTAATAATGTCCAACAAGAATCCCTCCTCGCAGTTATTTCTCGCCGAGTAAAAGATGAAAAAGCAATTTGGCTGATTAAAAAAGTAATTGGAAGCTATGCTACGAGCGGTCAATACGAGAGAGAGAGAGAGAGAGAGTAAAATACCCCGCGGAATTCCAATCGGGAATCTCACTAGCCAAATATTCGCCAATATTTATTTCAATGAATTTGATAGATTTGTAAAACATATTATCAAACCTCAATTTTATCTGCGTTATGGCGATGATTTTATCATAATAACCCAAACTAGGACAGAAGTGGAAAAAATTCGGCAATCGGCAATAATTTTTCTCCAAAACTCGTTGGGGCTTGAAATAAATCGTAAAAATGACATAATACTACCAGTGAAATCAGGCATACATTTTTTAGGTGTAGAAATTTATTCTACAGGTCGCCGACTGAAAAAACGGGTCTGGCAAAATGCGCAATCAAGATTAACACCGAATAATGTGGCGAGTTATAGAGGACTGATTCAACAACATTATATTAAAAAATTACCATATTTTGATTGGTTAATAACAAAATTTTTATGAGAGGAGAACGACAGCCAAATTTGGAGAAAGTGCAAACAAATGTTTTAACAAGCGAAGAATCACAAGCCATACACCTGCGTGCGGATTTGCGCCGACGCGCTCAAGACCTAAAAATATCAGGTTTGAATTTAGAGCGTCCGGGTGCGACCGAGGCGATGAAAATGAGAGACGAAGCAACATTGGCTAGAGTAAGAAGTGAGGCAGAAGGCGCAGGAGAAGTACAACACGGTAATATAACGGGCGGCGAAGCTCTGCGGGAAGCTCGTTGGTTAAAAATAAAAGCTCGTGCTGCAAGATTTCCTAACGAAGCAGCTTTTAATATGGCCGAAGCCACCAGCCTTGATTTTGTCAACGGCGCGGATCCGGCCTGTGGGATTGAAGAAACAAAAAAATTTCTTGCTAGCGCGGAAAAAATGGGGTTCTCAAAAACCTCGCCGGCCAGTTTATTGCCCGATGCCATTCTTTTGGGAATACAAAAACAATTATTGAGTAAAACGATTTTGCCCGATAAACATAAAATAGCGCAGGCAATATTAACAGACAAAAAATTGTTGGCGGATTACGCGTTGGTTTTGCCGGAAGCCGAACGTCCGGATTTTTTAGCTCTTCTGCCGGATAACACAAGGCGGCAAGTGGCAATTAAGCTGGACGAAGCCACGGCCAAAGTTTTGCATCAAGCAGTAGTGGAAAAAGGAACGGACGAAGACAAACAAAGAAAAGAAGTGCGTTTGCGCGTTTACGAAGAAATGCGGCAAGTACTGCAAAACAGCAAAAGCACGGATAAGAAAATCGCCGGCGCGCTGGCCCGAGCCACAACGCGCCTGGGCGGAGACATGCGTCTACTGCTTCTGGAATTGGCGCGCGATGAAATGGAAAAAGATCCGGCGGCCGCCAAAGAACAAAATTATCTGCCACACGTGATTGGAATTTTGTTAAAAGAATTTGATGATTTTAGAGTGAATGACATTGCCTTGCAAGTGGTGGGCGACGAACATGCTCCGTCTGCTTTTGCCAGAAATTTGTTGTTGCGGCTGATTAAACGCGGGTATGTTCCGGCAGACGTGGACGAATGGTGGAAAGAGCGCCAAGCTACGGCAAAAATCAAAAAAAGAGAAAAGCCGGATGAAATGGAAAGAATGGAATTGGTGCGTAAAGTTATCTCGGATTTGGGAGTAGTGCCGAGCCGTGATATTTTGAAATTTTTGGAGAACGAAAAACAGTGGGGCGAAAAAAGTTTGGATGAAAGAATAAGGCAAATTAAAGAAAGTCAAAAGGAGTTTTCAAAATTGACCACTCAAGATGATTTGGTGAAAGTTTTGGCCGGCGACGAACATAAGGCCATGATATATTTTTTACTTCACGGTGGCGATGATCGATTTAACCTCATCAACAATTACAACTTTGATAAATTTAAAGAAATGTTAAAACTGATCGCGGATTTGAAAATTCATCCCGAGCCGATGAGGAAATTTGAGTTAGCTCTGCAAAAAGCGAAGATTCCACAAGTTGAAATTGATTTAATCATGGGCAGATTGTTATCCGGTCATTTCCCACTGGCCAACGCCGAACAATCCTGCCAAGAAGTGAGTTTTGAAGTTAGCGAAAACGCGGCCGTGAAAAATGCCAACGCAGAGATTGGGCGCGTGCTGGGGCGAGAGCAACTGGGTGTAGTGTTGTTATTTCCGCTTTATCGTGAATATTTGGAAAGAGAAACAGACGAAGAAAGCGCGGCTCTGGTAACAAAAATGCAAGCCGCCCACACTTTTGCCGACCGGCTGGCTTTGGTCGCCGAAATTGAATCCGCCCATCCGGATTTTCAAGAAAGAGCCAAAGCCGAGTTACAAAAAAGTTGGCGTGCGCTTGACGCAAAAATGGTGTTGGGGATGTCTTTGGACCAGATTTTTAACGCACAAAATGTACCTGTACACGGAGAGGAATTGATCCCCAACCTTAATTCCAAACGGGTGGATTTGAAACGAATAAAAAAGGATTTGCTGGTGGCTTTGCGTGGAGGAAATGAAAAGCTGGAAAAAATACAACAAGAATTACATAGAAAGAAAAAAGCGCGAGGGCAATTGGTTGTCGGTATGGAGAAGCAAACCGACACAAACAAGCGAGCTGATATACAACAAAAAATATCCGCGTTGGATGAAGACATCGCCAATCTTGAAGCGCAAAGAGCGGCGGCTTATGATGCCAAGGTGACTGAGCGCTTTGCGGATTTATCACCGGCGGAAAAAAAACGGGAAGTGGAAAAAATAGGGGGAGAAATAGTGGCGCTCACGGAAAAATCCCCCAGCGCTATTTTTACCTATCTCACCATGCAAGTTTTGGGCGAGGAAAGACTGCGTGAACAAGATGTACAACTAGTGCAAGAAATGGAAAGCCATTTGCAAGGTCCGTTTCAGACCATCCAAGACTATTTAACCTATCAGCCGACCGGCAAAGAGCGAGCGGAAAAGAAAAACATGCGCGTGGATTTGCGGTTTGTGGACAAGGCCGAACGGCTGATGAACATGGTGCGCTTCGCGGACAGCAAAATTTGTTGTTTTTCCAGCAGTAACTACGAAATGCGCGTCCAACACGACACGCCCAATAAATATTGGGTGGCATCAATCAACGCAGATCCGATGTCATTCGTTATTTCTATGGAAATGCCACAGGGCGACGCGGAAGCCGAAGGACAAAAGAAAAAAGTGAGCGAGAATCTCGGATTCATTTTCGGCAGTTTTGCTTTAGACAACAAAGGGCAACTGGCTATAATGCTTAATGGTATTTATTACGCACCGGGCATTGAGGATGACAAACAAGTGTCGGCTATTTTGGGGAAGGTGGAAACTATGTTTGCCGGGTTGCCCATTAAACAACAGGCCATTGCCACGCAATATGGCGGTTCCGTGAAAATGCCGGCAGAATACGCGAATACGCCCGTGGAATTAACTCGTTTGCGCGCTTTGGATAGTGGCGACGGGCGACTGGAGGATAAAATTTATGATGATCTCAGCACGGGCGACGAGTTGAACCGCCCTAAAACATACAATGCTGGTGGCACCGGCTCGGTGTGGCACAAGGACTTACAGTAAGACTGGACTCAATTTGTCCACAGTAAAAATGGGCTAAGATAAAAGAAAAAGCCAACGCGCGTTGACTTTGATCAGTATTCGTGCTATAATTTTTTTATAGAAGTAAGTCCTCCCGTGTTGGGGCACCGTAAGGCGCCTCGGAAAAGCGGGGGGTTTTCTTTTTTCTACGGAAACAGCAAGTTCTCCTCAACTATGCTGTTTTTTATTATCTCATAATATTCGTAATCGCTCTGCTCATATTTCCTGAAAATCGCCCAGGAGATAAAATCCACGGCTTGAAGACATTTTTCCGTGTGTGATGGCTTGATTCTTATTTTAATTGTACGATTACCCCATTTGTTGAGATTGTCCTGTAAGTATTTTTCAAAATTGTTCTTTAAAAATTTATTAGTATCTTTTTGATCTATGTACAATTCAATTCGTCAATAAAAATATATGCCATGGAATAATAAAATTATTACACTTTTCACCACCCCCCAAATAAAGAAAAAAGAAACCCCAAACCCCAAATCTCAAGGCCTCTTAATCTCCACCGCAGGGCGAAAGCCGCCGTTGGTACGCCGAACCCCCGGACCATCCCCGCTCAAGCCGGCCCGGCGACCGACACGGCTCCAATCGGTACCCGCCACACAGTCGTGGTCGAAGTTGTACGACCCTGTTAAAAGGCAAGCACTGCCATTTCCATTGAAGTCATCAATCACCTGGTTTTGCTCCTCCAAATAGGTGAGGGCAAGGGTTATCCAGTCCTCCAAAGTCATCCCTTGCTCTTTGGCGTATTGGGGATTGGTAAGAAGTGTTTTTAAGTAATCGTTGGACGACCGGTTGGTTTCCAGTTGTTTTCTGTTGTGTTTGGCTTGGCCTTTGTTTTCTCTGGGTATATTTATGTTTGCTTCTAGGAGTTTTACCTCCCAACCAACAAAGGGGTTCTCTTTTTCTCTTTGTTCATCCAATATCTGCTGTTTGGTTTGACCGCCATGGCCGTCTTTGGTTAGTTGTTTCGGGTGGTACACGCACTTGCCGGTCACATCCGCCCCTCTCGCCCCCTCCGGAGCGTTCGGGTCAATCCAGCCATCCCATTTGAAGAGGGGTTGGTTGGTGTCCAGGTTCAGCGGTTCATTTGGGTCGGTGGGATTGTCTTTGGTGGCGAACAGTCTGCCTTCTTTATGGTGTTTTACTATTGTTCTTTCCAAAATTAAAGCCATTGTTTCCAAAGGCATGCCAAAGGGGGTCATTTGCAGTCTGGTAAACCCTTGTTTTAGCTTGGTTTCGTAGGATTCTTTGTTTTCACGGATGATGTCTTCAATGGTGGTGATGTTTTTTACTTCTTCTTTAATCTCTTCTTCTGTCATGCCCGCTTTTTCCATTCCTTGTCTTAATTTTTCACGTTCATCATCTGTTTTTGGCAGAGGATACTCGTAGCCATCTATACCCATAATACCCACTTCGCCACATTCCAATGTCTGTAAGATGCTAGTTTCCTTGCCGTTGGCTAATTTTACAATACGACTAAATATCTCCACCTGTTTATTGTATTGTTGCTTAAAATCCGTGGCAAGCCACTGTTCCAGGGATACTTCTTTTTCTGATTCGGGTATGGGTGGGTGTTCGGCTGGCATATTTTAGTGGGTTAAATTTATGGGTTAATCTTACCACGGGCGAGGGT
>JAHJCN010000093.1 GCA_018812905.1 Patescibacteria group bacterium | reverse complement strand
GATAACAATATGTTTTGCCTTGCAATATGACACAGGGACTTTAACTTTTTTTGCGGCCCGAGCCACTTGTTCCACTTGGCTGACCAGCAACTCCAAACTAACCAGCATGTTTTTTGAGTCCAGCTCCTTAATCTGGTCAATGTTGTCCAAAATGTGGTTATTCATATATCAAAATTAGTGCTTAATTAAGCACTAATATATTACCATATTGGCATATTTTGTAAACCTCGACCCAGATTAAACACTGCTTTGCTACACCAAAGACTGTCGCGCCAAATCCGAAACTGTCATGCTAGACCCAAAGATGTCATGCTGAACTTGTTTCAGCATCTCTGTCGGTCGTGGCATTACAGCATGGGCGACAAAGATCCTGAAACAAGTTCATGATGACAAGTGGGCGACATATATAGATTGACTATTCTCTACTCACACTCGCCACCACGCCCACGGCCGAAAGCGCGGTCATGAGTGCCGACCCTCCATGGCTCACAAACGGCAAGGGCACGCCCGTGAGAGGCAGAGCACCCACCATGGCGCCAATATTGAGAAAAGACTGCCAAACAAACCAAACCATGATGCCGGACACAAGCAAATAACCAAATTCATCGGGAGCGCGCTTGGCAATTTTGAGCCCCCGCCAACCAATGGCTAAAATGAGAACCACGATGATTGATGAGACCAAAAAACCCATTTCCTCGGCGATGATGGCAAAGATTGAGTCGGCGTTGACCTCCGGCAAATATTGAAATTTTTGACGCGAATGGCCAAGGCCCAAACCCCACAAACCACCCGACCCCACCGCCAAGAAGGCTTGATTGATTTGATATCCGACTCCCTTTGGATCAAGCTCCGGATGCAAAAAAGTGGTGAGGCGCTGTACGCGATAGGGCGCCACAAGGACCAGTCCCGCAAAAGCGACAATCGCCAATAGCCCGAGAATCATTAAATATATTTTCGGCGTACGGCCAAGATAAAGCATGGCAAAAATAATTACCACCAAAATGGAAAGAGTGCCAATGTCAGGCTGGCCCAAAATGAGCAACACAGCCGGAGCAACAATAGCCAATACAGGCAAAAGACCGGTTCTCCAATTGTCCAAATCACGATTGGGTTGGGACAATAACGCAGCCATAATGATGATAATGCTCAGCTTGGCCAGTTCGGCGGGTTGGAAATGAAAACCGCCAATGAAAATCCAACTGCGGGAGCCGTTTAAAACTGTTCCAATGCCGGGGATGAAAATCAAGCTAAGCAAAATGAGAGAAAATATGTATATGGGCCAGCTTAATTTTTTGAGATGGCCGTAGTGCATCCGCGCCAGAATGAAAAAAAACAACAGGCCGGGTAAAAGACCGTATAGAAGCTGTCTTTTGATGAAATAATAATTATCGGAAAAGCGTTCATAGCCCACGGGCGCGCTGGCCGAAGTCAAAGCAATTAAGCCAAAAACGAGAAGAACAAAAACATAGGTCAAAAAAACGCGATCTGATTTTGCTGTTCTGGATTCATTTATCATACTTTTCACATATGTCATGCCGAACTTATTTCAGCGTTTCTGTCCACAGTGTCGCTGTAGAACCAACAGAGATCCCGAATCAAATTCAGGATGACAATTTGTTAGGAATTCAAACCCACAATCAAAACAGTCGCTATCACAAGAAAAACATGAAAAATACCGGCAATCAAAACCAACAGGCGCGACAAAAATTTTTCCACGCCGTAAAAATAAAAAGAGAGGAAATAATTTATCAAGAAAACCGCCAAACCGGAAATTGGGAGAAGCAATATTTTCCACCACTCCCCCGCCAAATCAACTCCAAATGTGATGTTGTAATGCAGAAAAAATTGATCCGGGCTTGGGTGTATATAATACAAAATATAAGTCCACATAAATATTTGCGCCGTCACAGCGCCAGCCAGAGGGATGGAAATCCACAAATCGCGGAGATATAATTTTGGTGAGAAAAACATAGTAAAATCTAATTTAAAAAACAAAGAGCAAAATTAAAGAAAAGAAAAAGATTTTTCCTCTAAATTTACGCAAAAAACAGCTCTGCCATGGTCATATGATACCAAAACCAGCCTTTCTTGACAAGTTGATAGTTTTGGTGTAATATATGCGCAATATGGATAAAAGCACAATTTTCCATTTTGAATTTTAAATTTTTATTTTTTATGTCACATAAGAAAGCCGGAGGCTCTACACGAAACGGGCGAGATTCAAATTCGCAACGTCTGGGCGTCAAACTTTTTGATGGCCAAGTAGCCAAACCCGGAATGATCATTGTTCGCCAGAGAGGCACCAGAGTGCATCCGGGCGTAAATGTCAAAAAAGGCGTGGACGACACTTTGTTCGCCACTGCCAACGGCAAGATCAAATTCTTCGATCGCAAACGCCGACGCTTTGACGGAAACATGAAAATGAGCAAGTTCGTGAGCGTGCAGGTTGCGTAAAACTTCTATAAAAAATCGTCCCGACTAAGTCGGGACGATTTTTTTGTTATTACGAACCGTTGTCTATCGTTATGAACCAATGTTTGTCATTGCGAGCGAAGCGAAGCAATCTCTCGCGTCAAATGGGATTGCTTCGCTTCGCTCGCAATGACAATTATTTTAAATCCTCCATTCTTTCTTCAACTGCGCTATCCCGTCCGGCAATGCAATCGTCGGTTCCCAGCCCAACAAATTTTTGGCTTTTGTACTATCAGCTTCTGTTCGCAAAACATCACCCGGGCGCGGTGGTATAAAAATATGTTCTCCGCCTATCAACTTCACCAAATCATTCACCGAATACGGGTGTCCATTACCAACATTTATCACCTCGCCTTTTCCAACTTTTTCTTCGGTCATGGCCAAGATGTTCGCGCGAGCAACGTCCGCCACATGGGTATAATCACGATATAATTCACCGTCTCCGCATACGGTCATTGGCTCGCCGTTTTTAACCTGCCTGATAAATTTACCTATCACCAACGCGTACGCGCCTTCCGGGTCAAAATATGGGCCATAGACATTGAAATAGACCAAACTCACGGTTTCCACGCCATAATATTCGGAAAACAAACGACAATAGTGTTCGCCGATCAGCTTATGCAACGCATATGGGCTCACGGGATTTTTTATCATAGTGTCTTCCACTAACGGCATTTTTTCTTGGTTGCCATAGGCAGAGGAAGAGGAAGAAAAAATCAATCGTTTAACTTTGTGCTTTTTGGCGGCAAGTAGAACTTTTAGCGTTCCATTGACATTCACATCATGAGTCAATTCCGGATTTTCCACCGAAAATGTGACGCGTGGCAGAGCGGCTAAATGAAAAATTCCATCCACTCCAACACAGGCCTTGTCCAAATCCGTTTCATTTCGGATATCCCCTTCAATATATGTGGCGCCGTTTTGAATTCTATCTTCTTTTTTCCCTCCCGCGTAATTGTCCAGAACAACAACTTCATGCCCTTCGGATAAAAGTTGCTTCACTAAATTTGTTCCAATAAAGCCGGCACCGCCGGTGACCATGTATTTTGACATACGTTTTAATTGTCATTCC
Source organism: Patescibacteria group bacterium (assembly GCA_018812905.1). Classification (GTDB taxonomy): domain Bacteria; phylum Patescibacteriota; class Patescibacteriia; order Magasanikbacterales; family GWA2-37-8; genus JAHJCN01. The sequence continues at coordinate 11,224 of JAHJCN010000093.1, read as the reverse complement.
GGATCTGGTCCGGAGTTTGGTTAAAAGTTACTCAGCTCCCTTTATAAAAGGACTTCCGACAGCAATGATATTAAAGCCATTGTTTTGTAAATCGACATAATCACCGGATATTATTCTTCTTCCGTCCATTATCAAAGGCCTCGTGGTCAAACTTTGCAAATCGCCGGCCAAACTTCTGAACTGTGGCCAATCTGTCGCAAAGATAATTACTTCGGCATTTCCAATCACATTTTTCTCATCCGTAAAATATTTAATTTTTTCAGATTCTGGAAAATCATTTTTAAACATTTCCATAGCTACCGGGTCAAAACAATTTATCTGCTTAACATTTTTTTCCAAAAGAAAATTTGCGATATCAATACTCGGCGAATTTCTTGTGTCGTTCGTATCTTGTTTAAAGGCCAAGCCAAGCAAAGTCACAGTCTTGCCACTCCAAACAAAACCAGCATCCTTTTCGGCGCGTCCAAGAAATAGCTCAAGCTGACGCCGATTGGCTAAATACGTTTCATTAACCAATGGCGCATTTTGTCCGGCTGTTTGAAGTTGATGAGAGAGTGAACGAGCGTCTTTGATGAAACAACTGCCTCCAGCATAAAGACTGTCATACATTCCCCAGCTCCCAATGCGTTGATCACTGGTCAATATTTTTCGCAGATTTTCAAACTGTAGATTGGAAAATGTTTCGCATGTGCGCCCGATAACATCAAAACAAACAGCTAATTTATTAAATAGGACAAAATTAGCCAAAAGCTTAGCTGCCGCCGCTTCTTTGGGATTCACCTCCAGATATTTGACGGTGGAGGAAGTATAAAATCTTTGATAAATCTGGCGCATTATCTGAAAATCTTTTTCATTCCACGTCCCCACAACCACGCGATCGGGCCTAAGCGACCCCTCGATCGCCTTTCCCTCCACCAAAAACTCCGGATTGGAAACAACGCCGTAATTCTGAACACCAGCCGCGTCAAAAATTTCTTGCGTCTGATCTACCATATCCACCGGCACCGTGCTTTTATTTATGATTACGATATATTTATTCTGTCCTTCGCCATTTCTCTTTTTTAAACTCCCTGCTAATTTTTTTGCGGCATTAAAATAATAACTTAAATCACTCTCCCCTGTTTCGCCGATTTCCGGCGTAGGGAGGCACATAAATACCGCGTCGCAATCGTCCAAAAAAACTTCCACTTTTTGATAATCCGTGGTAAACTGGATTCGTTCTTTGTTACGTATCAACAAATCTCCCAATCCTTCTTCAAACAGACAGGATTGCACAACATCGCGATCGCCCGAGCTTAATTTTTCAATTTTCTGGGCATCAATATCATATACCAGAGTTTCAAAGCCACTGTCGGCTGTAACCGAAGCGGAGCACGCACCAACGAACCCGGAACCGATATAGAGTATTTTCATAATATTTATTTCTTTATTGACCAAACACAAACGCTTGGAAATAACAGCTCCCTTCTTTTTTTGTCTAATTCGTTTAAATATTTAGAAATTTTAAATTCCCATTCAAAAATTTCTCCGGCCAAAACTTTTTTTTCGTCAGTGTCAATTTTAAAAACATTAAAAAATCTTTATGGCTTCGCATTTGATGATATGTGACTTCCCGAACTTCCGCGCCTTGGCCTAGTAGCATTTGGCTTACCTGTTCCAGATTAACATATCTCGCCACTTTTGATTCCGGTAGAAGATCAACAAAATTATTACTTAAAGAAACTTGTAACCTCTCTTTTAACGAGGTTGCATACAAAGAATGACCCAAATCATATAGGTGCACTATGAGCCCGCCGGATTTCACAGCTTTTACACTATTTGTTAGAAAAGTTTTCAACTCCTTAACATGTTCCAATACGCTTAATGACATGCAAACATCAAACTGGCCAAAATTCTCTATTGGATTATAGCCCAATTGATTTATTATGGTTGCATTGGTATACTGTTTTAATAAATCCCTGGCAAAATTCGCGTCTGCTTTGTTGGGTTCAATCCCAACATAATGGAGCTTGGGATTTTGACTCAAAAATCTCAAAATGTTCTTTGAACGACCGCTACCCATATCAAGTATACGCGGTTCGTTAATTTGCGAAATCTTTGAAAAAATTTTTTCTAGCAAGTTCTCCTTAAAAGTCATAAGGATCTAATTAAGAAATTATCTATATAGGCACACAAAGAATTGATATGAAGTTTATCATAATAAAGGAAAAAATCAAGCAAATGCTGATTTGGAGCCAAAAATATACCAAAACGGATATGTTGTATTTGGCTAAAGGTGGATTTTGGCTGAGCGCAAGCAATATTTCATCCGCAATCGCATCTCTGATACTATTATATTTATTTGCAAATTATTTAGGCAAAGAAATTTACGGCACTTATAAGTTTGCTCTATCCATTTTTGGCTTGCTATCTATATTTAACCTAAACGGAATTAATACAGCCACCACTCGAGCAGTGGCCGCCCATAACAACGCAGTCGTTCTGCCCGCTTTAAAAACAAAAATTAAAATGGGCGTTATTGGTGCTTTGGTAAGTCTAGCAATTTCGCTGTACTACTATATCAACAATAACTATCAACTCTCCCTAATTTTTCTGATAATGTCGTTTTTTTTACCAATATTCGATTCATTCAACATTTACAGCTCGATCCTTATCGGAAGAAAAAAATTCAACAAAACCGCCTTATATTTAATTGCCAGTCAGATTGTGGCTACTACGACCATTTCGTTTTCTATTTTTACTAGAAATATTTTTATTATCTTAGCGACATATCTGTCATCCTGGATGTTGCTAAGAATGTATTTCTTTAACAAAACAATTAGAGAGATAGACGTTAAATCAATTGACAAAAAAACTGACCTGGATATTAAATTCGGAAAACATTTAAGTGTTATCGGAGTGATTGATACTATTTCTGGGCAAGTTGACAAAATGCTAATTTTCCATTTTTTAGGCCCCATTGAACTCGCCGCCTATTCCCTAGCTATCGCGCCAGTAGATCAAATAAAATCCCTAATTAGCAACATTCAAAATTTAATTCTGCCTAAATATTCAAATAAAAGTTTAAACGATATTCAAATAGGTTTAAAATCAAAAAAATGGATACTTGTCGTTACGCTTCTCTTCATTATATTATTCTATATTTTATGCGCCCCTTTTCTCTACAGGACCATCTTTCCCGCCTACATGGAATCGGTTATTTTTTCGCAGTTATTTGCGGTCTCGCTTTTCTCCGTGCCCGCGTTGTTCTTTGTTACCGCATTCAAATCTAAAACAATGGCGGGAGAACTCTACAAACTAAAAATATCTACTTTGGTCATGCAAATTATCCTTTATTCCGCTGTTTCTTTCCACCCCACGGTGCTTAATTTTATTATTATTAGAATCTTGATTAGATTTTTTAATATGGCATTATCCGGCTCAATTCTTTTTAAAAAATAGTTAATTTCATCAAAATCAGCTAAAAAATTATTTTAAACTTCTGATTACACGCGCTGGCACACCAGCACAAAATGAATATTTTGGAATATCTCTTGTCACTACCGCGCCCGCACCGACCACACTGCCTTCTCCAATCCTTACACCGGGATTTACGACAACTCTACTAGCCAACCAGACACCATCTTCAATGATTACATCTTTATAAAGAGGACGTCTTCTGATAAAGTCGTCATCCAAATTCAATCCACCCGTATTAACCATCACTTCCGGGGAGAGATGAACAAAACTTCCAATTCTTATCTTAGCGCCCCATGCGTTTAGCAAACAACCGTAATTGATTACTGTTTTTTTGCCAATGAATATGTTTTTAGGACATCTAAGCTCTATTCTATCGTTGATTACAGAATTGGAGCCGAAATCCGCAAAAGAAAAACGATATAAAAGAGTAAAGATCCTTTTTTTAAAATTAAAAAAACGATAAAAAAAATAATTTAAAATTTTTCTTATTAAGCTTTCCATATTTCAATTTCAAGTTTACAATCTTTAAACATTATAAAATGTAAAAAACGTGCAAAAACTATCAGCCTTCTGACATCATTGTAAGAGGCGTGATTTAAGTTTAAAATAATATTCGTATCTGATTTTGAAAAACTTGCCCCTCCAAGCCTGACCCCTCTTAACAATTTTAGAATCGGTGAGTAATGTTTACTAAAAATTGAACCAGCGCTTTTATGCTTAAAATAACTTCTTTCGCCGATCGACGCCAATCTAAATTTTATTATTTCATGCCCAACTTCTTTGCCCTGGAATTGAAATCCAAATTTAGCCGATAAAATCACAAATTTTTTATTCCTTTGAAAGACAGACGATCTGTAACCAAAATCACACTGATACTTTTTTAAAATAAAAATAGAACTCCCGTCAAATACCTCGACTTCGATGAGACTATCAGAGATACAACTCTTGTTGGATCCTATACCGGCATTCATATAAATTGCACCGCCAATTGACGCCGGTATCCCGATTAATTCCGGAAACGCTTTCAGGTTCGCATCTACGCATTTGGATATAAAATTCCTCAAATCAGTTGCCGATCCAGCTTCAACAAAACTTCCACAAACTTTAATATAATCAAGCGCGCCCTTGTTTAAAATAATCGGCTGACAAAAAACAGCTTTGTCCTCTACCAAAAGATTACTTCCGTTGCCAAGAACATTAAAGGGTGTTTTATTTGCCACCATCGTTTTTATCAAATTTATCAATTCATCTCTGTTTTCCGGTATATAAAAGACTTTTGCGGTTCCACCAATTTTAAAAGATGTGTGCGTTGACAAATCTTCATCATTTTTTATTATCATAACAAAAACTCCTACATCTCAAAAGATAATCTATGCTTTTTTTAATTCGATCTTGTTCAACTCGGCTTATATCATACTCTCCTTCTGATAAAATTGCTTCAATTTTAGTTCCTAAAGAGTCGCAAGAAGTTTGGGAGGTATCAAAAAAATACCTACTTAACTCGAAATCTTCCAAAAGCAAACTGATTTTACATTTATAATTGGCCTTATCTTTGCCGACCGCCAAAAATGGAATTCTGTTTTTAATACTGAATATAGTTCCATGAAAACGATCGGTAAGACAAAAAGCGGCCTTGCTAAACAATTTCTGCCAATCAAACGGGTTGGTATGTCCTACAAAATTGTGATCCGAATAGCGGTTAATATATCCGGTGGATATTATTGTCATACCCCTGTCTCTAAAATAATCAGATACTATTTTGCTAATAATTTCATCTTCGATAACAAACAAAACATACCGGCCGTCGGGCAACGATATTTTTTCAGACTTAAATATTTCTTCTACGCTACGACTGCATTTATTAAAATCGAAAAGAAACGTAGGATCCAATACTTTGGCGACCTTTTTGCTTTCGCTCTCTCCCACAGCCTCTCTCGCTAGACCAAACGTGATATCGTCGCGCACAGATACAAGATTAAAATCACGCAATGAATTATTGATGATGGTTTTTTTACTTACAGGCAACTCGTTGTAGATAGTTTTGTGCGCAGAGGCAGCATAAGCAACCTTTGTGCCTTTAACCATGTCTCCCAACCAATAAATATTGGGAAATCCTCTAGCCAAATCCGATGTTGACCCAACCTTCCAGACCTCATCGCTACCAACAACAATCAGGAAATAGCCCTGTTCATTTATATATTTAACCGCCTTTTCATACACACTGCTTAATAGTTTCGGAGAAGATAGCGTAAAAGAATTTTTTTTAAAATTACGCAAGCATAAAAATCTTTGGAATCTTTTAAAATTTGCGCCGACTTGCCGATAGTTTTTTCTAAAACAAAAAAGAAGATCTCGCAACAATATTTTTGGAAATTCAATATTAATAATTTCAACCACACACTCGGGGAATAATTCTTTCAACTTTTCCTGCAAAGCGTAAGCCTGCAGCATTGCACCCTCATTTATACTATAATGATAGGTTAAGATTCCGATTTTCTTGTGAGGCATATCTTATTTTTTCTGGAAGACAGCGAAATACATCGCGGTCACAAAACAATCCACCCAAACACCGTCTCTGTTTGAATTTAGTAATTGCAATTCTTTGAATATTAACTTCCTGCTCCAAAGCATTAAAAAGCGCGCATTAGCCTCCAAAAAACATATTAACCCCAAAAGTAGATAATAATTTTGTCCCCGCATCGCTACACCTGCTTCTCGGCTAGGCATCGATTTTTAGATTTTCTTTATCGCAAACCGCCTGTCCCAATTTGTTAACAGTTTCACCATATTTAGTAATAATATCATCACTGCTTAAGCCAGTCAAATTTCTGTACTAGACTGTCAACGGGAAGTTAAAATGTCATACTTCCAGGGATTTAAAAATGTCATACCTTGATGTTTTGTTTAGTGAGCGAGTTGGTATAAAATGCGTGCCTCCAAGGATGGTTCGGCGGCGGGGTATGCGCTTTGGACGCCGGTAAAATCCATGGCATTTTGTTTGGCCCGGTTTGGTTCTTTTCCGGTCTTTTCGGCAGTAGCTTGTAATTAAGATATTTGCCCCTGAGTCGAATATGAATTGTTTTGTCCAGTCGTTCCTCCACAATCACGGTGTCCTTTTTGCAAATAGTCGCCGGTTGTTCCTTGGCAAGTTGATACCATTGTTTTTTGAAAGAAAAAGTAAAGTCGTTCAGTATGGTTCGTTCTTTTTGTCTGGAAAATATTCCTTGAAGCCGTCTGCTTTCTTTTTGATTTAATTTCTGGTGGAGATTTGTTTTGTTTCTTGGTTCAACGGAAAATTTGGCATTGAATTTTGGAATGAATGTCTTTTCCAAAAAGATATTGGCTTCGTCCACACTTGAAATGTTTTTTAATCTTAATTCTTTAATCAATCTGTCCTGCAATGTTTCAAACAATCTTTCCACTCGGCCTTTGGCCTGCGGGCTGTTGGCTTTAATCAGTTCAATCTTTAATTCACTGGCTGCTCTTTCAAACTGAGTCAGGGTGTCGCCGTTCTCTTTGGCCAATCGGTGATTAATGTTGTAAGTACTGAATTTATCGAGGTAAATTGACCTTGGCTTGCCGTTTCTAATGAGGTACTCCGTCCAGAAGCCAAACACCGGAAAAACGCCTTCGTGTTCGGCGAATTTCAAAAAAACAAGTTTTCCGGTGGCATCGTCAACGCCGGCTAAAAGACAAACCTCGGCAGTATCGTTTCTATTCTCAAACCAATGCTCGTATGACCCGTCAAATTGAATCATCTCGCCATAACACGAACGGCGTTCGCGCCAAGCGCGGTGGGCAGATGCTTTTTTCTTTGTCCGCGGTTTCCACAACTCTTCGTCAATCATTATTTGGCGGATGGTTTTGGAGTCGTGAACGATGCCGTGGTTTTCAAATAGTTTTTCATTGGCAAAGGTTGGCCCGAAATCGTGGTAGCGTTTACGCAACAGTTCGATGATTTTTTTCTTCTCATCATTGTCAATTTTGTTATGACTCTCTCTGCCGCGGCTGCCGTGAATCAGGCCTGCCGGTCCGGACTTGATTACATTCGCTTTGAGACGTTTGACTTGACGAATGGACAAGCGCAAAAGATTCGCCGCTTCGGTTCCATCGATGTGTTTGCCGATTAGCTTTTTGATAATCTGAAACCTGTCTAATTCTTGTGCCGACATAGTGATAAATGTCATAGATGAAACGGCTAATGAATAACCATTTCATTTTACCTGAGGTATGACATTTTAACTTCCCTCAAGTATGACATTATCACTTCCGTGCGACAATTTCTGTACTAGACGGGTACATCGGTAACACTTTATTTAGGGTTCGGTTAAACCGTTCGTTCACAGCATTGTCTTTGGGTGTCTTTACTCTGGAATGGTAGTGGGGTATCTCCAGGCGCGTCAGCGCCTGGTCAAAACACTTTTTAAACTCACTACCGTTGTCAGTTTGGATGTTTTCAATCTTTCCGTCAAGGAGGTAGTGGAGGCGATGTAAGAAGTCCGCGGCATTCTTTGAACTGTGGGTTGTGTACATCCTAGCAAAACTAAGCTTGGAGTACCGATCAATGGCAGTCAAAATATATCTCTTTTGTCCGTTCACATACCTTACCACCGTGTCCACGCACACCAAGAAGCCGGTCATCGGTTTCTTGGTGAGGTCGGTAATCTTCTTCCTTCTCACCGAACGCACCCTTTTTTTGTTAATTCTGGCTTGTTTAGCGGGGCTGTAGTAGATGCCACACTGATCGTAATTTTTTACCTCATTATATGCATTTTCCACTAAATAACTAAATTGATTTTTACTCTCTAACAAATAATCTATTTTTCTATTAAGATCACTAGCATTACCGGGCTCAAAGAAAATAGAGTTATTAAAATTGAGCACTTCCTTTATACTCCTCAAATCAGATGCTATTATATTTGTTTTACTTGCCATATACTCAAACATCTTCAGGGGTGATGTATACTTTTCTGAAATTACATCCCCTCTTTCGTTTGGCAAAACTAATACATCGGCTGATTTCAGATAAAAAGGAATTTCCCTATACGGCCGTCGGGGTATAAAGACCACATTGTTCATTATATCAAATTCTTGTTTTAAAAAAAGAATCTCGTCTTCGGTTCCACCAACCATAGCAAACAACACACTCTTATCATTTGATAATTTCACTGCAGCTAAAACCGTCTTCGCTCCTTTCCGCTTATATACCAACAGGCTACCACATTCGTTGGCAATTCAGGCACAAAAAAACTCTGTCATTCCAAACCAACGCATCGAATCTTGATATTTTTTTGCCCAGCCAAAATCAATAACCGGCATACCCAGAGAAATCGATACTACGCCTGTACGATAGCGAGGAGCCAAAACAAATGAACTATTGGCAATGTTTCTTTTTTAAAAATCTTAAGCAGTTTGGTGTTTTACCCCCCCCCACCAACATCCAACACAGCGCCACGCAAACTATAATCCAACAATTTTATATTAGACAAAATCCTAGCAATTATTTTACCTTTTATAATTTCTCGGATCCAAATGAGCGTGTGATTCATAGAAACCTAATTAATGATATTACAAACAGACAATATATTTCTCGCCCTAATATCCCAAGAATATCTTTTAATTGCATGGGTAATTTCGGTTGAAATCCTACTCTGCAAATCTTTATCGCCCAATAACAGGAGCACCTTATCAACTAAATCTCTTGGATTGCCAGGTAAAAAAAAGACACATCTGGTGCTGTTTAAGACATCACGAATCGACGGCAAATCAGAAGCAACTATGGGCCTGTCGCTTGCCATGTATTCAAAAAGTTTCAGCGGAGATGTATACAATGAAGAAGCCGGCTCATCTTTTTCGTTCGGCAACACTAAAATATCAGCTGATTTTAAATATAATGGAATTTCTGAATACGACTTCTTTGAAATCAGCAAAACATTAGACAACGTTCCAAATTTTTTATTTAACCTATCAATTTCTTCCTCCTTACCGCCAACTAACACAAACACAATATCATCCCGCAAGCATTGCCTAGCAGCCGCTAACATTGTTTCCACACCTTTCCATTTGTAAACTAGGAAACTGCCGCTATACAAAACAATCATCTTGTTCAATGGCAATGCCAATTTCTTTCTAGCATCTTCTTTTGATATTGATATCGAAAAATCTTGTAAATCAACCCCATCCGGAGCAATTATAATATTTTTCAGCTTTATGTTATTTTCCAACAATTTTTCTTTAATTAAACTCGTAATCACAACTAGGGCTTTGGCTTTTTCCCAAATCTTTTGATGGAATTTTAAGATTATGTTGGGAACACTATGTATTTCCAGACAATAATTTTTAAAAAACAAACCGGTATATAAATCACGAGTGTAAATGATATCAAATTTACGAAATAATAAATATAACTTACAAAAAAATAAAAAAGAAAAACTTTGAATCCAAAAAGCAAAACGACCCAGATACTTATCCCATATAATTAAATCAAAAGACAAAATCTTTTTAATTTTAAATATGGGCTTCACCTTGTAGTAATTATATGGATCTACTTTTGTTGTTTTAAATCTAATAGGAACGACTAATTCTACTTCTATGTTCTGCGACGCAAAGGCTTCGCACATTTTCATTATCTGTATGGCATTGGCTCTTTCTGAAGGAATTCTTACGTTAGCAATGTAAATCATCTTCATATCTCAAATTTTTGCTTGCAAAATGATAATAAGTAATTAAAAATCATTTTTTTTGTAAGTTAAAAAAATATCCCAAAGGAAATCTTTCCTTTACTCCATGACCCAAGTGAATATAAATTATATCTAGAAAATTATAAAAAATAAAAAAAATTGGCCTTAAATATTTTGGAATAGAAAAAATAATGTTATTGAAATGTACCGCAAAAGGACCCCTGCCGATTATCTTAATGTCAATTTGATCAAAACCAGCTTCACGAAAAATTTTTCCCAAGGATTCTTCCGTATAACGGAAATAATCATGTGGATCTGGATGCACATTGACGAGAAACGGCACAAAACCTAAGGCTTGGCCGCCTATGCCAAGAACACGAAAAATTTCGTTCGTTAAAAATTTATAATTATAAATATGTTCAAAAACGTTGAATATTAAGGCTTGATTAAATGACGAATCAGGAAAAGGAAATAAATCTTCTTCCAAATTAACGGCATAACAACCATTGCTTTGGTTAATGTCAATTAGCTCAATACTAACTGATTCATCGCTCGCAAATAGTTTATAAAATTTTTTTGCCCTTTCCGGCTTACCGCCTCCCACATCTAAAACTCTCCCTTTCAACGCATGCTGGCCAGCTTCTATATTCATCAATATGCGAGCAAAGGATAAATTATGTATCAAGTCATTTATTATTCTACAATGCATAAGTCTATATTTTTTTTAAAAGTACGAAAAAATGATGATATGGGTTCTGAAATGCCACAAAATGTTTTTTTATGTTAAAATATATCTTAATGATATTTAAAATTTTTCTAGACGGAAATCCTTTTTTGCCAATTTCCCAATAGTGTTGCCCGTTAAATTTGTGCATTATCGGAATCGGAATTTTTACCATCAACTTGGTTTCTTTTAACAAAGGAATTTTAAAATTAAGTTTTAACACTGGGCCGAAGTGAGGCAAACTTATGATTACTTTTTTTTTGCTCACACGCATCATTTCGCGCAAGCACTTTTCAAAATCATCAAAAGGTAAATGTTCTAATACTTCGAAGGCACAGACTAGATCATAACTTGAATCATT
>JAHJCN010000092.1 GCA_018812905.1 Patescibacteria group bacterium | reverse complement strand
GAACGTATTAGACAAATTGAGGCCAAAGCTTTGGAAAAAATTCAGAATATGGATGTGGTGAAAAAACTGCGAGATTACTAGCCAATAGCCATATGAAAATCATTCTTTCAGGCGGAGGAACTCTTGGCCCTGTGACCCCTCTTTTGGCAGTCGTGGAGGCTTATCGAAAAAGCCATCCTGAAGCGAGGTTTGTGTGGGTGGGTACCAAAAACGGGCCGGAAAGGGAATTGGTTGAAAAATATCAAATTCCTTTTTTTGTTATAACCTCCGGAAAACTTCGTCGCTATTTTTCCCTCAAAAATTTTATAGACATTTTTAAATTGATTATCGGATTTTTTCACTCATTGGTTTTTTTAATTCAGGAAAAACCCGATTTGATTATTTCTGCCGGTGGATTTGTGAGTGTTCCTCTGCATTGGGCCGGAGTTGTGGTTGGTGTGCCGGCCTGGGTGCATCAGCAGGATGTTCTACCCGGTTTGGCCAACAGATTGATCGCGCCATTTGCAAAAAAGATCACAACCGCTGTTAAGGATTCCATGAAATTTTTTTCGGAAGAAAAAACGGAATGGATTGGAAATCCGTCCAGAGATTTGAGCGCGACAAACAGCACGGAATCGCGTAACAGGTTTGGCATACCAGCCAAAGCCCCGGTGCTTTTGGCAATGGGCGGAGGAACAGGCTCATTTCGCGTGAATCAGATTGTGGTTGAGGCGCTTCAATATTTGCCCGAAGATTGGCATGTTATTCACTTGGCGGGCAAGGAAAGGCCAAAACAGATGGCAATTAATGCCACAAAGATTTTTGAAAATTATCGCGTGTATGATTTTTTCACCGATGAGATGAAGGATGCTTATGCCTCGGCCGATGTGGTGGTGTGTAGAGGGGGATTTGCCTCAATCACCGAATTGGCCGCCCTGTCAAAACCGGCCATTATTTTGCCGATGTCCGAAACCCATCAGGAAGAAAATGCTAAATTTTTTAGCGAACAAAACGCTGTTATCGTTTTAGATGAAAAAATCGCGACAGGGTTGGAGTTAGCGCAAGTCGCGAAAGATTTAATGAGTGATTCCGCACAGAGAATGAAAATGGGTAAGAAATTGCACGAGATATTGCCAAAAACAGGGGAGAAAAAGATCGTCGGAATAATTGATGGATTATTAAAGTAAACTCATTTGCCATTCAACATCCTCTCATCAATAATTACTTTTTTAATCACATTCTCCAAGTTCTCATCGGATTGATATTTTATCCTCACATATTCCGGCGTATATCCAAGCCAAACATTCCGTCCTGCATTTGAGTGGGATTTTTTTTCAAATAGAATCGGTCTGACTTGTCCGATCAGCTGTCGTGCGTATTTTTTCGCAACCCCATCTGCAATTATTATAAGTTTCTTTGCGCGTTCGGTCTTAATTTTGTCTTGAATTTGATCGGACATTTTTTCCGCCGGAGTGTTTGCTCTTTTTGAATATGGAAAAACATGCACCTTGGAAAATTGCATTTCGCGCGCAAAATCGCAAGTCGTTTCAAAATCTTGTTCCGTTTCTCCGGGAAAACCTACGATAATATCCGTTGTAACGGAAAATAGAGGATTAACAGCGCGTAATTCATTTACGATTTCACGATATTTTTGCGCGGTATAATGACGACCCATTTGTTTTAGCGTGTCGTTCGAAGCGGATTGCAAAGATAAATGCCAATGTGGCAAAAGGCGATTTGGATTGTCCAAAAATATTTTTATTAAATCACCGGAAATCAATCTCGGATCTAGAGATCCAAGTCGGATGCGAGGTATTTTGGTTTTTTGCAAAATATTGCGCAACAATTCGGTAATCATTAAACTTCTCCCCCTTTTAAAGGGGGAACTAGAGGGGGTTTTGTCGCAATACTGACAAATATTCACACCAGTCAGCACCGCCTCCTTAAACCCATCTCGCTCCATTTTGTATATTTTTTTCAAAATTTCATCAACCGGCACGCTCTTGGATTTTCCGCGAAAACTGGGAATAACACAATATGCGCAATTGAAATTGCATCCGGTTTGAATCTTAACAAACGCGCGCGTCCGATTTACCCTGTCATTGCGACGAGAGAGCAACGCCTGCCAGCCTTTGGCGGGAAGCAATCCCACACCCAATTTTACCCTGTCATTGCGAGGAGCGAAGCGACGCGGCAATCCCACACTCAATGGCCCAAACTTTCCTGACAAATTAATACAAAGAGCCTCCAAATGTTCCGCCACCTCCTCATTATCCTTTGCCACAAAATCGATCTCCGGCAAGCCATTGTTTTCCAAGCATCCTAAAACAACAACATAGGCTCCGGATCGTTTTAGTCGCCGAATCATTTCTCGAGTTGACCGACTAGCGCCCATTGTCACGGCGCATCCACGCACAACCGCAATATCTTCTCCCGATTCAATTGGAACAACAAAATGACCTGCCTCGACAAGTTCATTCTTAAGGTCTTCTGTTTCCGCTTGATTAAGTTTACAGCCGAATGTGTGGAATGAAATTTTCATATATATTTTACGCCATAATTTACTATAAAATACGCGAAAAATCAAGTCGTTTTAGCATGTTGCGTTTTTTTATGTATCATAGTAAAGTAAAAATGTTAATTCTTAACCATAAACATATGAGAAAGCATTTTCTTGTCATAGGAGTGATGGTGCTGTCCATTGCATTGATACCATCCGCGGGATGGGCAAATAGCGAATCAAGCGCCTCAAATGTAAAGGAGTTTGGGCAATGCAACGCAGACCCGATATATGAGCAGGATTTCGTCGGAAAAACCAAACTGGGTTCAAGAGTGCGAAGTGTCGCGTGCATGAATGGTTCAAAAATTTTAACAACGGTTCCCGCCGGCACAAAATTGAAAGTTTTGTCCAAGACAGATGGGTGGTATAAAGTGAAGACGAGTGGCGGTATAACGGGTTGGATGGGTGCGTGGTTGGTTTCCAAGACTGATGCTTCTTGGATCGAGACAGCTCCCAAAGAGGTAGTAAAGACGGGTAATCTTGGCACAGCTGTTAGTGCGATGGAAAATCTTTCACTAAAGGATATGTATTTATTGAGGGAAAAACTTTTGAAGAAGATTGAAATATTGGAGCAAAAACAAGAAGAGCAGAAAAAAATAGAGCAAAAGAAAATTGAAATTGAAAATTTTGTGTCAAATTCGCAAGGCACCATTAAACTTGGCGGAGAATCGGGAATTGGTGCCGTCAAGTTGAGCTGGGAACTTATTAGCATGACATCGCCTTTGGGTTTTAAAGTCGTGGTGGCAAATCACGAAAATCCGGTGTACCCCGGGGATGAGTATCATTATTTTTCGGATGCAAACGTTCGCTCGGATAGCTGGAACAATTTAATCAACGGCACGCACTATTTCCGCGTGTGTGAATATTTGGGAGGTAAATGCGGTGTGTATAGTAATAATATTAAGGTGACAGTGAGTGAATAATCAAATGTACAAAAAAATACTCCACATTCGTGGAGTATTTTGTATTTATTCATTCCCATCATCTTGTCTTTTTCAAAGATAAAACACTGGGAATGGTGCAGTTGACGGCCTGCACCAGCCGTTTGAAAAGGGCGGGGCGCCCTTTGTTTG
>JAHJCN010000009.1 GCA_018812905.1 Patescibacteria group bacterium | reverse complement strand
TTTTTCTTTGATTTCGGCTAATTCCTTTTCCAATTTAGACAGGCGGTCTTTGGATTCTTGATCTTTTTCTTTGGCTAAAGCTCTTTTTTCAATTTCCAATTTAACAGTCTGCCGTTTCATTTTGTCCAAATCCTCGGGCATTGAATCTATTTGCAGGCGCAAAGAAGAAGCCGCTTCGTCGATGAGATCAATGGCTTTATCTGGCAAAAATCTGTCAGTGATATACCGCTCGGAAAGTTTAACCGAAGCAATGATGGCGTTGTCGGCGATGCGTACTCCATGGTGAACCTCATATTTTTCTTTAATACCGCGAAGAATGGCTACGGCATCATCTTCGGAAGGCTCGTTAACAATCACAGGCTGAAATCTGCGTTCCAAAGCCGCGTCTTTTTCAATGTATTTTTGATATTCCTTAATGGTGGTGGCCCCAATGGCATGCAGTTCACCGCGAGCAAGCATTGGTTTGAGCAGATTGGAAGCATCAACCGAGCCTTCGGACGCGCCGGCTCCGATAATGGTGTGCAATTCATCCATGAACAGAATGATTTTTCCGGCGGCGGAATTAATTTCTTTCAAAACAGCTTTCAGCCTTTCTTCAAATTCACCGCGAAATTTTGTTCCGGCCAAAAGAGCGCCTAAATCCAATACGATGACTTCCTTATCGCGAAGTGATTCCGGAACATCACCATTCACGATACGTTGAGCCAGCCCTTCCACGATGGCGGTTTTTCCGGTGCCGGGCTCGCCGATTAAAACCGGATTGTTTTTTGTACGGCGAGACAATATTTGCATTACTCGACGAATTTCATCATCACGTCCGATGACCGGATCGATTTTTTCCTTGCGTGCAAGATCCGTCAAATTTTTTCCATATTTGAGCAAAGCATTATATTTACTCTCCGGTTCGGGCGAATCAACTTTTTGCGTTCCTCGGATATTTGCCAGAATTTTTAAAATTGCGTCATAATTTGCTCCGTGGCGATTTAGTAAATCGCTGATGGGATTTTTATTGACTAAAAAAGCCAAAAGAAGATGCTCAACACTGATATATTCGTCTCCCATTTTTTTGGCCTCTTGGCCTGCGGTTTGAAAAATATATACCATGGCTTGGCCAAGCATTATTTGGCCTTGAGCTCCACCGGCAATGGGGGATTGCTTGGGAATTTGATTGATTAAGCTTTGAACGCGAAGATCAATGTCGTGCAGGTTGATATTTAATCTTTGAAAAATAGACACAACAATGCCTTCCCCGTCTTGCAAAAGGGAGGCGAAAAGATGCGGAGGCTCCACTTGAGCGTGGCCGTTTTCCCCGGCTATTCTGGCCGCGTTTTGTATGGCTTCTTGAGATTTATTTGTGAAGTTTTGTGGAAACATATTTTTGTTGTCGTCCCGAGCGAAATCGAGGGATCCCTCCGCTTGCTTTGCTGGGGATGAAGGGGGGGGGTAGATTTATCACTCCCACACCTAGAGTGATAATACTATACCACAATTGCGCATTTTGTCAAATGTGCTATACTAACCTAAATAATGGCTAAAATTCAATCCAAAATCGCTCAATCAACAAATAATATTAAATAATATGGCTGACAAAAAATATCCACGTGTGGGAATTGGTGTTATGATTAAAAATGGCAACGATGAGGTTTTGCTCGGTTTGCGCCAGGGATCGCATGGGACGGGGGAATGGTGCTTTCCGGGTGGTCATTTGGATTTTGGCGAAACGGTTTTTGAATGCGCTATTCGGGAGACAAAAGAAGAGGTTGGAATCGAAGTTAGGAATTGCCGGATAATATCCATTGCTGATGAAATGAGATATGTTCAAACCGACGATAAGCATTATTTAAATATCGGAGTGCTGGCAGAGCATATTGGGGGAGAGCCAAAATTATTGGAACCGGAAAAATGCAAGGAATGGCGCTGGTTTAGTTTGGAAAATATTCCAAAAAATATGCTTGAAGGCACGAATTGGATTATTGCGAATTATAAAGCGAAGAGGTTGTATAGGCCGGCGCGATAATTTGGAAACAAAAACTCCTATGGAACGCATTAAAATTCATCTTAGGGGTCTTGTGCAGGGCGTTGGTTTCCGCTGGAATTGTCGCAAAAAGGCTCAAATGCTCGGTTTGTCCGGCTATGTCAGCAATCTTTCTGATGGCGGAGTGGAAATAGTGGCTGAAGGCTCTAAGCAAGCATTGGTCAATTTGACAGATTGGGTGAAAACCGGACAACACTTTGCGAGAGTTGACAGCTTTGAAACACAATGGGAGAAATATGCGGGAAAATTTGAGAAATTTGAAATTTTGGTGAAGCAGTGAGTATTCAAGGGATCCCTTCGCTGAGGTCGGGATGACAAACGCGGTCAAGATGTCAAGTAATGAGTTAAAAAATATGAGCAAAGAAATTTTGCGTATACGAATTGACGGTTATGATCTAAGCAAAGCGAAACAAAAAATTGGCGAATTTTTAAATTCCGCAAAACAATTTAAAGTATTCACTCCCAATCCGGAAATGCTAGTTAAAGCGCAAAAAGACGATTATTTCAAAAAGGTTTTGAACATGGGTGATATGAATATTTGTGATGGATTTGGCCTTTGGCTGATATTCCGGCTATCTTCCCGAGCGAAGGTGAGAGACGCTACGGCCGAAATGGCAATCGAGAGAATCACGGGTGTGGATTTTATGCTTGATATTTGCAAAATCGCCGAAGAAAATGATAAATCAATTTTTCTTCTTGGTTCAGGCAAAAGCGAGGTGGTTGAGAAGACTGCGGAAGTGTTAAAAAAGAAGTTTCCAAATTTGAAAATCGTCGGCACCAATAAAGGGCCGACAATACGAGAGGGTGTTCAAAAGTCTACGATCGATAATAAATTAATTATTGACGATCTCCAAAATTACAACACGATCGCCGAAATCAACGGCGCGGAGCCGGATATTTTGTTTGTCGCCTTTGGTATGGGCAAGCAAGAAAAATGGATATATGAAAACCTGCAAAAAATGCCATCCGTGAAAATAGCCATGGGGGTGGGCGGGGCCTTTGATTATATCTCAGGAACCGTAAAACGCGCACCTTGCTGGATGTGTAAAATTGGGTTAGAATGGACATATCGCTTGCTAAATCAGCCGAAACGATTTATTAGAATCGTTAATGCGACGGCCGTGTTTATTTTGCTCACTATATTTGATAAAAATTCGCGGTAATTTTAAATTTTACATTGTTATTTTATATTTTGATTTTTACATTTTAAATCTCTATGGTTAGAACACGCTTTGCGCCCAGCCCAACCGGTTTTCTGCACGTTGGAGGATTGAGAACCGCATTATATGAATATTTGATAGCCAAAAAGAACGGCGGTCAGTTTATTTTGCGTTTTGAAGACACAGATCAGAAAAGATTTGTGGAAGGCGGAATGGAAAACATTCTTAAATCGCTATATTGGGCCGGAATTATCCCGGATGAGGGAATGTTTTTGAATGAAAAAGGCGTCGTTGATCAAAAAGGCGATAAAGGTCCATATATTCAGTCTCAAAAATTGGAAATTTACAGAAAATATGCCGATGAACTTGTGGAAAAAGGACACGCGTACTATTGCTTTTGCACGCCGGAACGTCTGAAAGAATTGCGCGAACATCAACAAAAAAATAAATTGCCAACAGGTTATGACGGCCATTGTCGCATGATTGACCCAACAGAGGCCAAACAACAAATCGCCAATGGGCATAAATATGTTATTCGGATGAAAATGCCAAAAGAAGGCGTAACTACTCATAATGATCTAATTTTGGGTGAGATAAGTTTTAAAAACGAATTATTAGACGATCAAGTTATTATCAAATCAGATGGTTTTCCAACTTATCATCTCGCGGCCACGGTTGATGACCATGTGATGGGAATTAATCCGGTGATTCGAGGAGATGAATGGCTTTCTAGCACTCCCAAACATATACAATTATATAAATATCTTGGCTGGGAAATACCGCCGATTGGCCACATTCCCTTGTTATTGAATCCGGATAAATCAAAACTTAGCAAACGGCAAGGCGACGTGGCCGTTGAAGACTATGTTAAAAAAGGATACCTGCCGGAAGCCATGGTGAATTTTGTGGCTTTGATGGGCTGGAATCCGGGTGATGAGCGTGAATTATTCACATTGGATGATTTAATTAAAGAATTTGATATATCCAAAATCAATAAATCGGGTGCGGTTTTTAACTTGGAAAAACTGGATTGGTTTAATCAGCAATATATCAGGAAATTGTCCGATGAGGAACTGGCGGAAAGAGCTATGCCGTGGTTGAAGGAAGCTGATTTGGACAGCATGCCAAAGGAATTTTTGGCCAAGGCTGTATCATTGGAAAAAGAACGAATCGTCACATTAGCAGAACTGCCAGAAGCCACCAAGTTTATATTTCATGTTCCCGAGTATGAAGGCAAGATGCTGATTTGGAAAAAATCATCAGTCGAAGAGGCGAGAAAAGTGCTTAGAGAGCTGGCTGAAGAGTTGGATACAAAAAGTGTTCAAGCTTGGAACAGGGTAGATTTAGAGTCGGACATCAAAAAGTGGATAGGGGAGAGGGGTTATCAGAACGGCAGTGTGCTTTGGCCTCTGCGTGTTGCCTTGTCCGGACAGGAAAAATCACCCAGCCCGTTCGAGATCGCGGAAGTGTTGGGAAAGGAAGAAACAAGTGCGAGACTGAAAAGCGCAATAAGCAGGATGATATAAAATGTTACATGCCACACGTTACATGTTTCATGAATAAGTGGTATAATAAGCACATGAGGATATACAAAATCACATTTATTTTGATTTTAATTTTAGGAGGCCTATTTGTGGGACCGAATTTTGTTTTTGCCGAAGATTCAGCAACTGCCGACTCATCAAGCGAAGACGCGGTTTCATCTGAACAAAAAGCGGCTGAATTGGCAAAGGCCAAGCAAGAAATTGAAAGAATCAACAAGGAACTTCAGTCTAGAAAAGACAAAATTAAACAAATGGAGGAGGCGATTGCCAAATATCAAACCAGCATTGATAAAAAGCGTACGGAAGCGGTGTCCTTGAAAAATCAATTGAGTATTTTGGACAATCGTACAGCACAAATTGAAGCGGATGTTGAATTAACCAAAGCAAAAATTTCCGAAGCCGAATTACAAATAGAAGCATTGCAGATTTCTATTATGGAAAAAGAGGCGGCTATGATGAGGCAAAAAAAGATTATAGCTAAAATGATCCAGACGATAAACGCGGATGACCAAAAAAATTATGTTGAAATAATGCTCACCAATAACAGTTTTGCGGATTTTTATAATCAATTGAAATATTTGGAGAGTGTTTACTCGGATCTGGGGCTATCCGTAAAAACATTGCGAACCAGCAAAGAAGAACTGGATGCGAAAAAATTAGAAGTTGAAAACAAGAAGAAAACCTATGAAGATTTAAAGGTTGAATTGGATCAGAAGAAACAAGATTTATCCGAGCAGGTTTACTCAAAGACAAATTTATTATCCGAAACGCACGCCTCTGAATTGAAGTACCGAACTTTGCTTGAAAACATGAAGAAACAGTCTCAAGCGATTGAAAATGAAATGCGAGTATATGAGGAACAAATCAGAAAAAAGTTGGCCGAACAGGACAAGTTGGAAAATCTGCCGGTTGGAAATACGCTGTTTTCATGGCCGGTGACAAGCCGATATATCACATGTATTTTCCATGATCCGGATTATCCATATCGTAAAGTTTTTGAGCATAGTGGAATCGATCTTAGGGCAAGTCAGGGGACACCGGTGCGCGCAACGTCAGCGGGTTATGTGGCCAGGGCGAAGCGATGTTCTACGGCATCTTGTTATAGCTATGTCTTAATTGTTCATTCTGGAAATTTGTCAAGTGTTTATGGCCATCTAAGCAGTATAGCAGTAAGCGAGGATCAATTCGTGAATAGAGGAGACGTAATCGGAAATTCCGGTGGTACGCCGGGCACTGTAGGAGCCGGACCCTTTGTCACCGGTCCTCATTTGCACTTTGAAGTTCGTTTGAACGGTATCCCAACTAATCCGATGAATTATTTGCTTTAGTAAAAAATAATCCTCATGAAAAAAAAGATGAAAATAGGAGTTTTGGTAGGGGGGCCTTCATCCGAACGAGCAGTCTCGCTTATTACTGGAAAGGCTATTTTTGACAATCTGAATAGAAAAAAATATCTGCCGTCATTGATTGAAATGGGTAAGGATAGCAGTTTTAATTTGATTATTAAGAAAGGCAAGAAAAAGTTGGATTTTTTGAATAAAGACCGAAAGAGGTTTGATTTGATTTTTATTGCCTTGCACGGAACTCCGGGCGAGGATGGAACTGTGCAAGGGATGCTGGAAATGCTTGGAATTCCATATACGGGGTCGGAAACGATGTCTAGTGCCATTTCGATGAACAAAGTCTTTTCGGCGCAGATATATCACGCAAACGACCTACCAAGTCCTGTTTTTGTAAATTTCAAGAAAAACGGGTGGAAGGAATACAAAGACAAAATTTTGCAGGATGTATCGGAAAAAGTTGGCTATCCGGCCGTAATTAAGCCTGTTGATCAAGGTTCGGCGGTTGGTGTTTCAATTGTGAGAAATGAGGAAGAATTAGTTAAATTCGTTGACAAGACAATAAAGAAATTTACTTGGTTAATGATCCAAGAATTTATCAATGGACAGGAGGCGACATGCGGAATTATTGAAAAAGAAAGCCAAATTTTACCTTTTCCACCCACTAGAATTGTTGCCAATTTAGGTGAATTTTACGATTATAAATCAAAATATTCAAAAGGGGGATCAACCCATATCTGTCCCGCCGATTTTTCTGAAGAAATTAATACAAAAATACAGAATTTGGCGATTTCAGCACATCGCGTGCTAGGATGCAGGGGAATGTCAAGAACGGATATTTTTGTTTCAAATAAAAAAGACGCCCAAGGCGCCAAAAAACTTTATATCATTGAAACAAATACCATACCCGGCATGACGCCAACCAGCCTATTTCCGGAGGCGGCTGGAAAGATAGGGATAGACTTCGGCGAGATGCTGGATTTAATTATTGAAGCAAGTTTGTATGACAAACCGTGAGAAAATACTCATAGATTTTATTTAAAAAGTGGATGAAATTGGTGGTGAGTCTTTTCTGCGTAGCGATCCGAGGCATGGACGTATCGAGTGGTGGTGTCAAGCGATTCATGGCCTAAAAGTATCTGAATTGCAGCCGGATTTGCACCTTTTTCGGCCAAAAAGGTCGCAAAACTATGCCGTAGCGTATGCGCGCTAATTGGCAAATTTATATCCAACAACTCTCTGTAGCGCTTGATTTTAAATTGTAAATAATTCGGAGATATTTTTTTGTTTTTTTCCTGATTATTTCTTCCGCGGTAGGGGACGAAAAGCATTTCAGACGCGCTGTCGCGCTTGGCTACATATTGCTTGAGATGTGTCAAAGCGCGCGGAGTGAGATAAACGAATCGCTGTTTTTTTCCTTTACCCATCACATAAATACGACCCGTTTGGTCAATTTGCTTTACTTTAAGCGACAAAAGCTCTGATATACGCATTCCAGTGGCAAAAAGCGTCTCCAGCATTGCTCTATTGCGCAAGCCGATTTTTACATCATCCTCGTATTTCATCGGCGCTTCAATCAGTTTGATCACCTCATCAAATTCCGGCACTCGAGCGTGCTTTTTTTCGGTTTTTACCATCTTAATCGCCATAGAGGATAGCGGGAGTTTAAAATCCATTTCTTCCAAAAATTTTAAATAAGAACGAAGAGAGGATAAAACTCTGTTGATGGAATAACTGCTTAAAAACTGTTTTGCATCTTCTTGATTGGCTGTTTTACGGTCATGTGAATTTAAAAATGCCTTAAATCGCAAAATATCTTTTTTATCGATTTTAGCAAAATCTTTCTTAATATCATTCTGAAGGAAGGATTCAAAGGTTCTTAAGTCTCTTTCGTAATTATAACTAGTCTCCGGTGAAAAATTATTCGCCCGTAAATTTAAAAGATAATCGTCTAAGTGGGGGAGTTGTATTTTCATATTTATAAAATTTTTTCCTTTCAAAAACATTTTACCATGATTGCTTTCAAAATATAAGCTGGTGCGAATCCCCTTCCTAATTTTAAATTATTGACTGAGCCAGGGGAGTGTGGGTGGCTGAAAGCCTTCCTTGGATGCTAGATCAATCAGCATGAACTCAAATATTCATCAGATAAAAAAGTTTTTCAGAAATTTCTTGCGCGGACAATTTGTCATCAATATACATGTCCTCGATGATCTCATTAAAATCTTTACCCAGGGTAGAGGAGATGTCACGCATACGAGTGTTCTTGGGCATATTTGATGATAGTAATTGAGTGTAAGAGATATTATACTCAATTATATATTTCAACTAGCAAACTGTCAAATTAACCTTATCCACACTTCCCCACCATCATTTCCAATAAACGCGGTCGCCAAATCTTAAATCAACATATTCACTTGGAACATTTGTTTTGAGCACCGCCTTAAGGTTTGCCATCTGTCGTTCAAAATCATCCAAAGGTTGGACGTATATGACCCAGGGAGCGGAAGTGTACACGGTGATACCCGAGAGCGGGTGTTCGGTGGTCATGTATTTCACCAT
>JAHJCN010000091.1 GCA_018812905.1 Patescibacteria group bacterium | reverse complement strand
TGTTGAACCGGGAGATGTTTTAGTTGTAGATGTGAACTTACAGGATACATATAGAAGAAGCGGTGGTTCATACGAGCAATCTGTGGCCGGTGTTGTGTCAACCAATCCCACCATCATTGTGGGCAACGGAAAAACTGAATACACGGCAGTGATGGCCATGGTTGGGCGCGTGCCTGTTAAAGCTAGCGCTGAAAATGGTTCGATTAATCGCGGTGATTTGTTGGTGACAGCCTCAACCACCGGCTACGCCATGAAGTATGATGCGAACAAAGATAATGATTTGAAAATGGTTGGCGTGATTGGCGTTGCTTTGGAACCACTAAATGAAGGCAGTGGCAAAATTATGGCCTTAATTCGCACTGGTTGGGTTTATAACAGAAACGAATCAATTGCCAATTTAAAACAAAACGTGCAAACAATTGCGGCAATTCAAGGTATTGATTTAAACAATGCAGTTACGACGACGTTGAGCGTGGAAAATACAGGCGGACAATTGGTATATACCGGTGGGAACTTAGATTTGACCGGAAATTCTTTGCTCAATGTTGCGACAATACAAGGGAAAAACAATGCTTGGTCCATCGATGAAAAAGGGCAATTCATCACTCGATTAACCACTGCAAATGGTACAAAAGAAATGTTTGCCATGCAGTCGCCAACATCGGAGTTTGTCTTTTCCAGTTCGTCGCAATTAAGTGGCGGAGAAACTGTTGTTGTGTTTGATGAACAGACGCAAGAAATTATTGATTTTGGCCAACCGCTCAAAATTACTGTTACATTGACGTCCGGAGAGGCAAAGGGGATATATGTGAGCGAAAAGAGGAATACCGGATTTGTGGTGAAAGAATTAGAACAGGGTGCGAGTAATGCCACCTTTGATTGGATGGTGGTGGCAAAAAGGAAAGAAGCAGTGGATGTTGTTGAAAATGTGGAATCGGATAGTGGAAGTCAAGAGGTGGTGGGTGGTGGCTCGGCAGTGGAGAGCGATCCTTTGGCGTCTGAATCCCCGACGGACGAGCTAGAAACGCCGTTAGATATTGAGCCAGTAGATGAAGTTCCGGCAGATTCTGAGATTGTATCAGAAGAACCTCCGGCAGAGAGAGCGCCAGAACCCGCGGTTGAATCCGAACCTTCGGCTGACCCAGTGCCTACGTCTGAGCCAGCTCCATCAGCAGAACCCGCGCCAGTGGCTGAATCTGCGCCGGCGGAAACTCCGGATCCGATACCAGCGGCCGAGACGGCAGTGAGTGAGTCTGCACCGGCAGTATAAATTTTAATAAAAAAATCGCCTTGCGTTTGCGGGAGATTTTTTGATTTCTTGCGATTTTAACCACCCCTTGCCCCTCCTTGAAAAGGAGGGGGAGTGATGTGAATTACAGAACCCCTGGCAGTCACGCGCAGGGGTTCGAGAAGTCGCCCGAGCCCATCATCCTTGATGGGCTCGGGCAGGTTTGAGGTTTGGATCCGTCATGGATCCACGAAGTCTTCGTCGGTCTGGCCGTCACAGTCGTCGTCTAGGCCGTTTTCACCATCTTCGGGTTGTGGCCGTTGCATGCCGCGGCATTCGGCCCATGCGCCTCGTATGCACCGTTGGGTGCCGGAAGCGCATTCGCCTACATTTGAACCGCAACTACGCGTTTCGTCAGCGGGACAAGGGCATCCCTCGTCCACGTCGCCTGCACAGTTGTTGTCCAGGCCATCGCCACAAACTTCCGGACCTCGAGGGCCGGGAACGCATTCTTGGATTTCACCATCGATGCAGAAATCCACAGTACGTTCACAGGCGCCCAGGCCACAAGTCGTAGTCCCCAGCTCCTCATCCGTCTCCCCATCGCAGTCGTTGTCCACGCTGTCGCAGACCTCTTCCGATGGTTCGCCGGCGACAGCCGAGCAGGTAGTGCCGTCTCCATAGGGACCGCACTCCCAGACTCCTTGGGTGCGACAGGCTCCGACCCCTTCGGAGCAGGGGAAGCCGACGTTGTAATCCTCGTCAACTTCTCCGTCGCAGTCGTCGTCGTAGCCGTTGCATATTTCATCGGGCTGATCTTCGTCCACTGCGCCATCGCAGTCGTTGTCCAGCCCGTCACAGGTTTCAGCTTCTGCAATACCAGGAACGGCATCGCAGATGGTGAGGAACTCGTTTGGTGAGCATTCCTTGCGTCCCTCGCGGGCGCATATGCCTTGCCCAACAGTACACGGTGCGCCGACATCGAAGACCTCATCAGTTCGGCCGTCGCAGTCGTCGTCGTATCCGTTGCACAGTTCCTCTGGGTTAGGTCCGCATTCTCCGCAGGAGTTCAGCAGACCTTCGTCAGTCTCGCCATCGCAGTCGTTGTCCACGCCGTCGCAGACTTCAACGTGCGATGCTTTCGGGACGCAGGTCTGGATGATGCCGTTCACACACGCAAGCGCGGTGTTTTGGCATTCACCCATTCCACAGGTCTGCATGGGCAGACCTTCGTCCGTACGGCCATCGCCGTCGTTGTCCAGCCCGTCGCAGATCTCACCGCTGACCAGGGGACGCATATCTCGCCCCTGGCCGATGGTAGTGTCTGCGCTTCCATCCGGAGGATCGAGCGGGTTTCCAACCTCGCCTTCACCTTCTCCGGGTACGGGGAGCGACGGGACACCCTCGCCTTCACCTTCTCCTTCGGCAGGATCTCCCGCCGAGTCAATGGGGGTTTCGCCCCCGTTTGCGGTTTCGGTCCGATTGCCGGGGCGAACAGTCACACCGTCCGCTCCAACGTAGTCGCCGTTCTCATCGAAGTAACCTTCCCCCATGTCGACGCGCGATGCGTCGGCGGTCTTTGCCCCACCCGCCATATAGGCCGGGTTGGGCTTGGTCATGTCACATCCGATGGCGCCGAGCGCCATCACCAGAACCAGAATCCAGGTGCTCCGCGTCATCTCCATTCTCCTTTCCGCTCACAGCGGACAATCCGCCGAGGCGGTCTAATGATTTTTTCCAAACGCCAATCGATCAATCCGCGACCTTCACGAATTTATCATTTGGCGTTTGGGTTTTTGACTTCATTTACCTCAAATTGTAAAAGAACAGAACTCTCCATATTTACTATACCCCAAAATAAAAATTTTGGGAAATTAGAATATACACTGAAATTGAGTATTTGTCAATATTAGAGCCAAAAACACGGCGTTTTTTGATGTTGATAAGAGGGTCGGCACTTGATTATTTTTTTTATTTAGTGTAATATTTCTGTCGTATGGGCCCTTAGCGTAGCTGGTAGCGCGTCTCCATGGCATGGAGAAGGTCACCGGTTCGAATCCGGTAGGGTCCACAAATTCAGTTCATAGTCAATAGCCAATTGCTGATAGACCCCTATTGGCTATGAACTATTGGCTATGAACTTTTTAAATTATGTCATTTTCCATCGGAATCGTCGGTTTGCCAAATGTGGGCAAATCCACCCTTTTTAACGCGCTTACCCGAAGTAAACAGGCCGATTCTCAAAATTATCCTTTTTGCACCATCGATCCCAATGTCGGTGTGGTTGAAGTGCCAGACGACCGGCTTCAAAAACTCGCCGAAGTCTCAAAATCAAAAAAAATCATCCCCACTGTAATTTAATTTGTGGATATCGCAGGTTTGGTTGAGGGCGCTTCCGAAGGCGCCGGCTTGGGCAACAAATTTTTGTCTCACATACGCGAGGTGGATGCCATTGTGCAAGTAGTGCGCGCGTTTTCCGATTCCAATGTTATCCATGTGAACAACAAGGTTGATCCCAAAAATGATTCGGAAGTCATAAACACAGAGTTGGCCTTGGCAGACCTGCAAACCGCAGGAAAACGGCTTGAAAACACCAAAAAGTTGCTTAAAAGTGGCACTATAAAGGGAATACAGCAACAGGTTGAACTTTTAGAGCGAGTTTTGAAACAATTAGAGGACGGCAAACCGGCAAGATTGTTGGAATATGCCGAAGAAGAGGCGGAAATATTGAAGGAATTACAACTTTTGACCATGAAGCCGATGCTTTATGTGGTGAATACGGATGAAGCCCAGACCTCCCCAGCGCCTCTTGTAGGCGAGGAGGGGGATTTGGATATAAATATTTGCGCGAAACTTGAGGCGGAATTGGCGGAGTTGTCCGAGGTGGAAGCCAGGCAATATTTGAAAGAATTGGGCATGAATGAAACCGGTTTGGACAAGTTAATTACGGCAAGCTATGAATTGTTAGGGCTTATCACTTTTCTAACATCCGGCGAGCCGGAAACCAGGGCGTGGACCGTCAAGCAAGGGGCAAAAGCTCCGGAAGCCGCGGGTGTTATCCACACGGATTTTATTAAAGGATTTATCAAGGCGGATGTTTGTTCTTGGCAGGATTTTATTCAATTTGGAGGCTGGAGCGGAATCAAAACCAGCGGAAAGCTTCGGTTGGAAGGTAAGGATTATATTGTGCGGGATGGAGATGTTGTGTATTTTCATATTAATGTTTAGCCTAATTGTCATTGCGAGGAGCGAACGGTGAGCGACGAAGCAATCTCTCTTCCATCGGTGGGATTGCTTCGTCGCTTCGCTCCTCGCAATGACAAAAAGAAAGCTTCGCTCCTCGCAATGACATGGCTTTGTTTTTCGCAATGACAGAAAAAGTAAAAACCCCGTTTTCACGGGGCTTTTTTGTTGCAATCCTTTATCTTCCAAGTTTTTCATTCACTTTTTTAACCACGTCATCCAGCTTCCAGTCGCTTTTAACCAAATAGTCGTATGTGCCAAGCTTTGTTGCCTCGGCGACTTTTTCCGAATCGCTCAAATTGGTGAGCAAAATTACCTGCGCGTTTTTACCCCAGTCGTCATCGCGCAGTTTTCCCAACATCTCAAGACCATCCATTTTTGGCAGGAGAATATCCAATAGAATCATATCCGGATGGTTTTTAAGCGCCTCTTCAAGCCCGGCTTCGCCATCTTCAGCGCGAAAAACTTCAAAATTCGCTTCCAAAAATTTATCTGACAATATTTCCAAAAGAGGCAATTCATCCTCCACGATTAGTATTTTCATATTCGTCGACATATTAATGATATCCAAAAATAATACTATGCATATACTATCAATTTGGCCATAAATTGGCAAGGCGCAATCGGCTAGAGTATTCTGGATGAGTGCGGAATTGTGAAGCTGAAGGTGGAGCCCCTGTTTTCTTCTGATGTAAATTCAATTTGGCCGCCCCAGGATTTCACCAGCTCTTTGACAAGAGTTAGTCCCAAACCTGAGCCATTTGGCACGATTTTAATGGCGTTGCTCGCGCGAAAAAATCTGTCAAAAATTTTATTTTTTTCTTCTGTTGGAATTCCAATGCCATTATCTTTGATGCTTATCTTGATACCGCCGACCTCTTTTTTTGTGATTATTTTGATTGTTCCACCCGTATGGCTATAGTTTATCGCATTTGATAGCAAATTCGACAATGCTTGTTCAATCTGTAAACGATCGCCGAATACCGCCGGCAAATCATCGTCGATTTCTTTTTCGATATGGACAGCTTTCTTAGTTATTTGGGAGCTAAGTTGCGTCAAGATTCCCGCAAGACACTCCGAACAATTGAGCTTTTCGATTTTTGATTGAACTTTACCGCTTTCAATGCGAGAAAGAGACAACAGAAGATTGATGATTTCATTCAGGCGAAGCGCTCCGTTGTATATGTTTTCAGTATATTTTCTTTCTTTTTCCGTGAAATTTTTCATACTTTCGGCTCTCAACATTTCCGCATACCAACGTATCGAAGTAAGAGGCGTGCGAAGCTGATGAGAAGCAACAGATATGAATGATGATTTGGCTTCATCCAGCTGTTTGTCTTTAATAATATTTTTGAATACTAGCACACTGCCACTAATGCCATCGCTATGAAAAGGTGTGATCAGTAAAGAAATCGGAAATTTGCTATTGTTTGGGGGTTTGCAGAAAAGCTTGTCGCCAAGTCCAATTCTTGCGATATCTCCATGTCCAATGACATTTTTGATATAATTTTCAACGTTATATTTTTTTTCGTTCGCGTCTTCCAATTTTATATAATGGGATATTTTTTTTCCAATTGTGTCTGCGGGCGCGGTGTGCAACGCGGTGCCACCCGCCTGATTAATCAGGACAATGTTGTTCTCTTGATTAGTTAAAATCACACCCTCATCCATTGAAGACAAAATTGCGTTTGCGCGATCTCGCTCTTTTTTTAGGCTTCCTTCACTTTGTTTGTAATCCTCCAAAATATTTTGCATGGCCTTTTTGCTGTTTTCTTCCATTTGAAGTTGGTGTTCCAAATGCTTCGTCTGTTGTTTAACTTTCAGTTCTAAATTTTTGGAATACTCAACGTTTTGCTTTTCAAGCTCTTTTTGTTTTGTTATATCTTGAACAATTAGCAATAGCCTGCTAACTTTTTTGGTATTTGGAACGAACAAGGGTGTTCCGATGTAATGTCTATGAGTTGTTTTGTGGCCAAAATGGGATGTGTAGGGCGTTTCCACCTCAAAAGATTCGCCGGCTAGCCCGCGTTTAAAAAATTTATCCATCCCAGCTTTTTTATATGTGTCCAATTTCAAAGCGTTTTGACCTATAATTTTTTGGGAATATTCCACGCCGGAAAGTTCAACCATTTTTGGGTTAAAGGTGGAAATAGTGCCATCTGGCAAAATTGTATAAATGCCAACAGGCGCATTCTC
This sequence comes from Patescibacteria group bacterium, assembly GCA_018812905.1. Classification (GTDB taxonomy): domain Bacteria; phylum Patescibacteriota; class Patescibacteriia; order Magasanikbacterales; family GWA2-37-8; genus JAHJCN01. Next base: position 6,853 of record JAHJCN010000091.1, on the reverse strand, counting down.
GAATATAATTTGTATTTCACCCAATTTTTCCATGATGTAGGCGCGAAACCTTTTCATTTGCGCGAATATTAGAAAACTAAATAAAGCCAGTAGTGTAAGCGTTATCGCGCCGGCAATTGCAATAACCTTTTGCATCAGAAGGAGGTACTCGGCATAATGAGTCGCCGAGATATCAACTCCAACAACTGCCACAGTTTTACCTGTTGCGTCCCTGATTGGCGCGTATCCTGAGATCCACTCGCCCCACTTGTCGCTTGTCACTTCATCATCGTGCGTTGGTGTATATAAAGCATTTAGGATGCGTGGGGCCTGTGCGGTATCGTAGGTTTCGCCAATGGAGGCCATCATTTCATCGGGTTCAATTGTGCCGTTTCCGTCTTTGTCATAAGTGTCAGCGCTGTCAACAACAAAAGATACTATGCCCTCAGTATCTGTTTTGCGGAATGTGTATATAGAATTAATTTGCGGATTAAATTCTATGACAGTTTTGAATAAAGTTTTTATGCTTTTATAGATCTCGTTCCGTTCGTCTCCAGCCTGTTGGATTGATTCATGTTTTTTTGCGTCTATATCCTCTGAGATCGCGGTTGCTATAATTTCAGCTCGGTTTGATACATCATTAAAATGAGCGTCTTTTAGAATGATAAAAATGAAGAAGGAAAAAACAAAAAAAATTCCCAGAACCGCGAGAATAAGAACGGGAAAGAAAAATTTTGATAAAATAAACGGTGTTTGTACTCCTTTCATAAAGAACGCGTTGCTAATTCATTTGTGAGAATGTCACGCTAGGTATTATACCACAGGCAACATCATTTAAGAAGAAGATTGTTTAATAAATTTCCAGATTTCGCGCCCGACAAATTGTTGCGGACGATGATAGAGAAGAAATTCGTGTTGATCCCACATTTTTTCCACGGCAAAACCGAGGTTTTCTATTTCCTTTCTGCAATTCACAGCCACCCATTGATCGCGAAGTTTAAAACGAGGAATGATGAAAACAATCGCGCCGTCCTTTTTTAAAATTTTTGAGAACTGCTTAAAGGCAGACAAGTAAAGATTTTTTAATTCCCGCGCTTGCGAATTTAGCTCTTCAAGCGATTCCTTCCCGTTTAATGGCTTGCCCAGATACGGTTCGGTAATTATGCAGTCAACACTTTCCGGCCGAAGCTTCTCGTTCAGCTTTGTCGCGTCAAGTTTGTAAAATTGAAAATTGAGATTTGATTTTCTCCCTACGGGAGATCTCCCGTAGGGAGAAAAATTAAAAATTGAAAATTGAAAATTTTGTTTCATCCACGCCATGTTCTTTTTTGTGTCCTCAATTGCCTTCTCCGAAGAATCCGTCCCAATCAAATTCCCATACCCAAGCAACATGGCCTCTGTCAAAATTGTTCCCGACCCGCAAAAAGGATCCAAAATCACGGCTTCGCGCGGAACTCTCGCCAAATTTACCATAATCATGGCAAGTTTTGGGGGCAACATTCCGCTCAAATCATCGCGTCCGGGACGGCCAAAATCACGTTTACCAAAAGATTCAATCGGCTGAATGGCGCGCGTGAGGAAAACTCCTTCGGGTAAAATATTTAAATCCGCTCCTTTTTCCACCAGGTGGTTGTGGATGATGGTCGCCGTATTTTTCGGTTCAACAAAGCGGACAGATCGCCCAAGATTTTTCACTAGTTTCTTAATTTCCAGCCCGAACTTATTATCAATATCCCCGGAAACAGAAAAAATTATCTTGCCGTCTGCGATGTGTGAACATAAAAAATTTCCAATTTCCAATTTCGAGTTTCCGCACTCAATCTTTTCGCATATTTTAATCGTCCCGCCCAATTGATTTATCATCTTCACCGCGTCGATTTTGTTGTGTGTCTCAACGAATAGGTTTTTGTTCGATGTCATTCGCTCAATCGCGATGTTTTCCATCTCAAAAACCGCCTTGAGTTCGGCGGCTGATAAAAGGGTTTCTCTGCCAAGAATGAAGCACCAGGTGCTAATTTTTTGGTTTTGAGGTTCCATTGGAATTGAAATTTAAAAGAGTGGAAGTTGGCGCGGAAAGAAAAACGTTGCGAATATTTGCCGGAACGGAAGCGGTAGCCTGTTTATCTTTCATCACCAGTTTGGCCGCATTATATGCCTCCATGTCAATAATGTCAATATTTTGCGCGATGGAAAGGGTCTGAATTGACTGTGTGTTTGATATTGTTTTTATAATATTTGTCTGAACAAAATAGTATAATAAAAACACGGAAATAATCATGCCCAAAGAAAGCCCTACATACGTAATCCGCCAGAATAAATATTTTTTCATTTCGGATTGTGGGGGATTATCTATTGACATAGAGGGAAATGTTTATGTTTGCCACTGCGCCGCCCGGCGAAGCATTCGCTGTTCTATCTGCCGTAGCCGCGACGTTGATGTTGTTTATGTTGATAAAATAGCGCTGGTTTTCCAAATCGTTCACATAATTTAGAATGTCCCGATAGGCGCCGTTTATCGTAAAAGATACCAAGAGATATTTGTATATTTTTTTATCGTCTATATTTGAGTTCTCAATTTTTAAAATTATATCATTTTTTTGTGCGATGTCCTCCAACAGAGTGATTAAAGAAAGCTCGTCGCCTTGTTTGAATATTGTTTTTTCGTATTCGGCAACTTCCTGTTGAATTTTTTCAGCTTGTTGCAAAGAAACCCTAAGATTCTGCACATTCTGCGATCTTTGTTCCAAATACGCCAATGTTTTGTCTGTTTCTTTGTTCAGTGACCGTATATCGCTCAAAATCGGTATGATTATCACGGCGACAATAATTGCAGTGGTAGACGCAAATAAAATTATCGCTGCCAGTGTGTTTTTGTTGGCTTTTGTTGCCATATTAAGATAATTGATCTTCTATTAAATTTATTCGGGTTTGTTGTCGGAAGGCGGGAGGTTGGGTGCGGGGGGAATTCCATTTAATTTTGCTCGAACCACAAATTTTACGTCATCTTTTTGAAATAATTGTGAACGAGGAGCCGACACCTCTGTGAGCCAACTTATCGTTTTAATCTTATCTTCAAAATTAAGTAAAACGTCTCTGTTCACGGCCGTTCCGGCTGTCTCAAAGCTGTTGGTTTCTCTGCTCAAATTGATTGAGTTAATAATAATTTGAGAAGGTATGGAATTAATAATCTCCGTCAGTTTTGGCGTAATCGGAGCGTATTTGTTGCCCGCCAACGATACTTCTCGGAGTGTGTAGTTAATTTTTCCAATGTCCCGACTGAAACTGCTGGTTTCCTTCGTGATCGAGACTGTGTTTTGAGATAAACCGTTGAATTTTTCAGCCAAAACTTGCCAGCCCCACAACAATATGATCGCAACCAGTGCGACAAAAAGGGTTATTATAGCCAAAATGCTTTTTAAAAACACCAAATCAATCAAGCGCGAAAGCCGTTTTTTCCTTTCCGGGGATAGCATGTTCAAATTTAGTCGCATCATATTATGCCGAATAATTAATGGCGCGCAGAGCCAAGCCAACGGCGGACGACCAACTTAGGCCGGCCGATCTGTTGCTCTCGGTAAAGCGCTTATTTTGTAAGTTTTTCCAAGCATTTCCCGGGCGAGCCGATATCTTAAGTTTTCGAGCGATTTCTTGATCTAATTCTTTCAGGCGGGCGGTTCCACCGCACATGGTAATATGCGTTATGGGATTGGATTCGCGAAAATGGTCGCGGTAGAAAGTGATCGCGCTTTGGATTTCAGAGATTAATTTATCGGTGTTTTTTGTTATGTTTTGCAGGTAGTTTGGATATCTGCTGTCGTATACCAAACCAATTTCGCGTTTTAATTTTTCCGCCTCCTCATAATCTATTTTTAAACCGGTGGCAATATCAATGGTGAGTTGATTGCCGGAAAAGGACAGGTTTGTGCTGAACTGTATGGTGTTTTTGTCGTAAATAACCAAGCTGGATCTGATGGCGCCAAGATCCAAGATCGCTCTGGCCACTCCGGTGTAATCTTTCGTCTGGGTGACCATGGCGCGGGCAATTGACAAGGCTTCAATTTCCAAAGCAATAGGTTGAAGACCAACAGAATCGAGCATGTTTGCGTATGAATCGGAAATTATTTTGGGCACTGCCCCGAGCAATACTTTATATGTTTTCGCGCCTGCGTTAGCGGAAATTATTTCCCAATCAAGGTAGGCTTCTTCAAGCTCAAACGGCAGGTGTTTCTTTGCTTGAAGCTCGACTTCTTCTTTGGAAGGTTCTCCGGCTGAAGAAATGTCGATTAATTTGAGAAATGTTTTTGGTTCGGGCAAATCGATAACAACCCACGGAGATCTGGCTTTTTTAAATTTGTCGCCGGTGGCGCCTGTAATGGCGAGCAGTGTTGATCGCAAGGCATCGGGCTGGACAATTTCGCCATTCACGACACATCCGCTCGGCAAATTCATTTCGCGCAGTTCTTCGATTTCAAGAAAACGCTGCAGTTTAATACCGTTTTCAAAGCCAAGGCGTCTGCGAACGCCTAATTTAACAAGTTTTAGCGATTGGTCTCCAATATCCAAGCCAAAAGCGCCTTGAAATGGATTTTGCATGCTCATATTAAAAACTTTGTGCCAATGAATACATCGGCATGATAACGGAAACGGCTATTCCCGCCACTGCCAGACCCAATGCCAGAATAATAACCGGTTCAACAATGGTGGAAAAATTTCTCATTGTTGTATCCACTTCAGAAGTATAATATTCGGATAATTCTTTTAGCATATGCTCAACTTGACCAGTTTCTTCGCCAACCATCACCATTTCTGTCACCATCGGAGGGAAGGTAAGTCTGTATTTTTCCAGAATTTGCGAAAGCGTTTGGCCTTTTTTTAAGCCTTCGGCCGCTTCAGCCAAGGTTTCTTTGTAGCGAATGTTTCCCAACACGTCCGAGGTGATTTTAACGGCATCAATGATGGGGATGGCACTTTCAAGAAGCGAGGACAACGTGAGGGTGAATCGCGCCAGTGAAATTTTTTGAATTACCGAACCGAATATGGGTATTTTTAGATAGACTAAATGTATAAATCTTTTCACGTTGTGCATGCTGTAGATTTTCTTTCCTAAAAACCAAAGCCCGATTGCCAAGGCCAACACGATTATACCAACATAAGTAGTGAATATCATTTGGCCAAAATCCGTAATTTTGATGAGAATGCGTGTGGCAAGAGGTAGTTGCGCGTCAAATTCCTTAAACATTACCATGAGTTTTGGAAGCACAAATACGACAACTTCAATGGCAATGCCCACCATGGCAACGAGAACGATTGCAGGATATATGAGGGCTCCGCGAATGCGCGATGTAAGTTCTTGGCTTTTTTTCATCTGTTCATGAATTTGCACCAATGACTGTTCCAGCTTTCCAGAGGTTTCGCCGGCCGCGATCATGCTTACATAGATTGGAGGAAAGACAGTGGGAAATTTGCCCAAAGCTTCGCTTAATTGTTTTCCGGTTTCCACTTCTTTTTTGACATCCGCGATTAAGACTTGCAGTTTTTTATTTTCAATTTCATCGCTAAGAATTTGCAAGGCATTCACAATGGATAGCCCGGATTTTATCATTATTTGCAAATGATGTACAAAAAGAGTTTTTTGCGCAAAAGGAACACGCGTCAGATGATCGGTGACCCATTTGTTCAGTTTTTCCTCGAATTGTGATGCCTTTTTTTCCTCCTTTGAAGATTCCATATTTTTTGGCGTCAACTTCATTCTCTGGTGACGCGTAATACTTCGCTAATAGTTGTGATGCCCTGTTTTGCTTTAATCAGACCGTCTTCCATCATGGTAAGCATTCCATGTTCTCGCGCGTATTTTTTTATGTCAGTGGCCGTGGCATGTTCGTTTATCATTTTGGTCAACCCGGCATCCACTTCCAGTACTTCATATATGCCCAGACGGCCTTTAAAACCGGTTTGTCCGCATCTGGCACAGCCGGCGCCTTGGTAGAAGATGGCATTTTCCAGTTTTATTTCTTCAGGTTTTAATGTTACCCCATTATTTTTCATTAAGTCGGCCAATTTGCTAGCATCAAATACTTTGGCCAATTCCGAAGTGGCGGCTTTGTCCAAAACAACCTCTTTTTTGCAATGTTGACAGATTTTTCTCACCAGTCGCTGTGCGATGATGATATTTGCGGTGTAGGCCACCAAAAAAGGCGGAACTCCCATATCCACCAAGCGGGGCAGGGTCGTGGGTGCGTCGTTGGTGTGCAGGGTGGAAAGCACCAAATGACCGGTCATGGCCGCGTGAATGGCGATTTCGGCCGTTTCTTGGTCGCGAATTTCGCCCACCATTATGATATTTGGGTCTTGACGCAAGAAAGCGCGAAGCCCGGTGGCAAAAGTGAAGCCCACTTTTGGGTTAATTTGACTCTGGTTCACGCCAGGCATGCGGTATTCAATGGGGTCTTCAATGGCGGAAATGTTCACACCGGGTTTGTTAAGCATGCCCAAGATGGAGTATAGGGTGGTGGTTTTGCCCGAACCGGTGGGCCCGGTCACCAGGATGATCCCGTAGGGCCGGCCGATGAGGTCGCGGACCACCTTGAGGCCGTCTTCGCGCAATCCGATCTTCTCCAGGTCCAGGGACACCACGCTTCGGTCCAGCACGCGCATCACGCAGGATTCGCCGAACACGGTGGGCAGGGTGGAAATACGGAGGTCCACGGGATTGCCGCCGATGGACAGCTCGATGCGGCCGTCCTGGGGTATGCGCGCCTCGGCGATATCCAGGTTGGCCATCACCTTGACCCTGGAGATGAGCGGCACAGCCAGGGAAAGGGGCGGCGATTCGATTTCATAGAGCGTGCCGTCCACTCGATAGCGCACCTTGAAT
>JAHJCN010000090.1 GCA_018812905.1 Patescibacteria group bacterium | reverse complement strand
GCAGCTCATTTCACGATGCAAGCCGTTTATACAACGTGATGCATTTTTGGTCGTGCATGCCGGACTGTTACCGGAGCAACTATATCAGGATCCACTTCATATTCAGGAACGAAATTTTTTCTTGCGACCAGAACAGATGGAACTGAGACGTCGTTACCTTGATCGCTATATTGTAGTCGCTGGGCATACGTATCTTGGTGATAGTCCCACGTTTACTGAAGGTTACGTGAATATTGATCTCGGCGCAGGATATGGAAAAAGATTGGGGGCTTTTTGCCTTGAAGAACGAACCGTGATTAGATCAGATGGAGCTTTATTCAAGTATAATCAATCAATATGAAAAATCGAAAAGTACTGGTAGTAGCAGCGCATCCAGACGACGAGCTTTTAGGTGTGGCCGGTACACTATCGTTACACATTGAGAGAGGTGATAAAGTTGAAGTTTTGATTTTGGGACAAGGCGCACTTTCTCGTGATAAGGCTGGTGAAGCTGAGATAGAGCTGTTACACGAACAAGCACTAGCGGCGGCACGAATAATTGGCATCCAAAATGTGCGTTTTGAATACTTGCCAGACAATGCATTTGACACAGTAGGGATCCTTGTAATTACAAAACTTGTTGAACGCGTTATTGCGGAAGTCCGTCCAGATATTTTATATACACATCATGCCCATGATTTAAATGTAGATCATCGACTAACATTCCAAGCAGTGACAACAGCATGCCGTCCATGTTCACGCAATTTACCACAGGAGGTTTATACGTTTGAAACGCTTTCTTCGTCTGAATGGCAAAGTAAAAGCGAAGAACCGTTTCGGCCAAATGTCTATATTGATATTTCATCTACACTCGAGAAGAAGGTGTCCGCATTAAATGAATATAAGTCCGAAATGAGACCGTATCCGCATTCGCGATCATTGGAAGGCGTAAGGATTTTGGCGCAGTATCGTGGATTGGAAGCTGGCATCAAATTTGCTGAAGCGTTTCATTTAGAGAGACGCATTGACTTGTGTAATTAGTATGGAAGATAAGGGTTGTATAGTGAGACGTGCGACAGCTGAAGATGCAAAGCGCGTTTTTGAGATTCGTAACCATCTGGCAAATCGCATTTTTTTTAATTCGACTGAACCGATTAACTGGGAGCGTCATGAAAAATGGTTTATCGATCAATATCATGATGGCGCCCCCAATTGGTGTTACGTACTTGTGCTTTCAGGAGACGTAATTGGGTATTTTCGTTTTGATTTTGACGCTGATAATAGGAAATACCGGACGTCGATCGCACTTGATCCAGCGTGTCAAGGAAAGGGGTTTGGTAGTTTATTTTATCGACGTGTTCTCAGCTTACTTCCAAGCGGCACCATGGTTTACGCAGAGGTGCTTTTAACTAACGAAAGGTCTTTAAAGTTTTTTCGTAAACTCGGATTCCATGAACATATTTGCACTGATGGGGTTAGTATATTCGAATATGTGATTCGATCTCGGTCTATCCTTCTTGGTTTAAAATTATGGACAGGAAATGTTGCTTTTTTCAAAGCAGCAAGAACCTGTATCGAGGATGGAAAGGTAGATTTTATTGAGCTCTACCATGATCCGGATCATGTATTACATCAAGAGGATGGAAAAGCACTTTTTGGTTTGCCGATTACGATACACGCACCAAATAGCCATGGATTTCATGAATTCCTTTTTGGATCAGAGCAGTTGCGTATTTGGAATGATGTGCGACATCTTGCAGATACGTTTATGAGCGATGTGATTGTTTTACATCCAGGCCGTGATCATACAGTAGACACTTTTTTTAACCAGTTGGCACTCGTGGACGATCAGCGTATTCATATTGAGAATATGGCGGGGTTGGACTTGACTGGCAAAAAGATGTTTGGCCAGGATGTAGATGATCTTGCAAAGATCGCCCTTCGTAAACCAATTTGTTTTGATTTTGAAAAAGCTACAAAGGCCGCAGCTCAACAAGGAATTGATTCCCGTACATACATCGCAGATGCGCTCGAGCGTCTTATGCCGCAGTATTTTCACGTTTCAGGTGGTGATTCTAATAACCCCATGGATCAGCATTTGGATCTTTGGGAAGGTTCTATTGATATTTTGTTCGTTCGTGATACGTTAGAAAAATTGGCGGAACGGATTGGAAAATCAGTGCGGTTGGTTTTTGAGACACCGAAGTCATCAAATGGTCTTGAGAACGATCTTAAGAATATGGCATACTTTCAGAGCCGTATG
>JAHJCN010000089.1 GCA_018812905.1 Patescibacteria group bacterium | reverse complement strand
GCATCCTTCGATGGAGCGCTATGCGATCAGGTACTAGAGCACGCATATGATCCAAAAATGGTCGCGCAGGAGATTGTCCGCGTAACAAAGCCAGGCGGGCAAATTTATTTTGGTGTTCCATTTCTGTACCCGCTACATCCATCGCCAAAGGATTATTTTCGTTGGTCATCAGAAGGTGTCATGCGTCTGTTGGATGGATGTGATGTTATTGAGACTGGTAATGCCATGGGTCCGACTTCGGGTTTGTTGGTTACACTGGCCGCATGGTTAGCGCTCGCGTTCTCGTTCGGTATCGTGCCGTTACGCAAGGGGCTGAATTATTTTTTTATGCTCATGCTTTTCCCATTTAAGCATCTCGATCTTTTGCTGGCGCGATATCCTGGAGCAGAGACAACGGCGGCCACAGTTTACCTTGTAGTTAAAAAACGTTGATTTTTACTATGAAAGAGTTTTTTCGAAATTATTCCGTAGTTTTGCTATGTGCACTTGCGTTGGGCTTGTTAAGCGTCTTGCCGCACTTATTGGCCGTTCGTACTCTCGGGGTTGAATATCAGGGGATTCCATTCATGTATTCGGACGATGAAGATATTTATCTCGCACGGATGCAAGAAATTATTGACGGTCATCCAGCTCTCGGTTCCATATTTTTATATGAATATAAAAACGGTTTTGCAACTCAACGGTCATATGGAGAATTATTTTACGTTGGACTTTCGCGCATTACAGGTCTCACTCTCCCACAGACTCTTGTATTAGCTAAGTTTTTATTTCCAATACTGCTTTTCCTTTTCGTTTATTCTTTTTTATTGAAAATTTTGCCGGCGGATGATTTGTCTCTTCGTAAAATATGGGCACTTGTAGGTAGTACTCTTGTAGCGCTTGGATTTGATCTTTTGAGTATGCGAGATCTTTTTACTGTTTTAAGAGGTCAGGATATCGGTCTTCAATTATCAATATGGACACGTCCGGTAAATCCAATACTAGGCGCTCTCTTTGTATTTGGATATTTAAATTTGCTTTGGAAAGGAATTTTTAATCGCAAACGGTGGTTTACAGTTGCTGCCGGAGTACTTTTGGGAGGTTCGGTTTTCTATTTTTTTTGCTGGGGAGCAATTTTTTCCGTTACCGTGGTTCTCGGAACGATTTTCTTGGTACAGAAAGACTGGTCTCGTATAAAAGATGTCGCTATCACAATTGGCATTGGCTTTATTGTTAGTGCGCCTTATTGGATTTCAACGCTTCGCTCTATTGGCGGTGAAGCCGGACGGACGATAGCGCTGAGAAACGGGATGTTTTTTACACACTCGCCACTAATGAATAAAACGCTTTTTGCGGCATTAGTGGTTTTTTTACTGATCAGCGCCTATCTAGTACGACGCGGTAAGATATGGCGTGAGCTGGCGCGAGAGCCGTGGTGGTTTGTTATGTTGTCATTACTCCTTGGAGGTCTTCTAGCGTTAAATCAACAAATTGTTACCGGTCGAGAAATATGGCCGTATCATTTCGTTCAATACACCAAGCCATTTGCCATGATCGTAGTGGTCGTTACACTATCGCATTTAGGCAAATTTAGATCAAAACTGTTCAATAGCCTAGGTGTAATAGTTTTATTTACTTTATTCGTTCAGGGTGTTGCGGTCGCTTCAACTTATCGCGCAGTTTTGCCAGATTTTCGTGATAGGCAAACCGAAGCATCTGTATACGAATGGATAAACAAGAATGCTGAGAAGGACTGTGTGGTTCTGGTTGTTTCTTCCGGTGAGCGAATGGCTCGACAGATTCCGGCATTTACTTCATGCAATGTATATGGGGTATATTGGTTAATTGATGGTATACCAGCAGAACGTATCAAACATAATTTTTTCGTATTTCTACGATTGGAGGGGGTAGATCCGGAAAATGCAGAAGCTTATTTGCGTGAACACCACTCATTGGTGAGAGGATATTTCTATGAGGATTGGGATCAGATGTTTAAGATCACGCCTGATGAATGGTCGGACGGTAAAGCTGCGGAGCTGGCGCCGGAATATCAGGAATTTGCCAAACAACCATTCACGCAAGAGCTTCTTCGTTATCGATTGGATTATGTTTTGACCGATC